>JBKDPB010000020.1:0-48083 GCA_046342615.1 Planctomycetota bacterium
GGGGAGCGGCTGGCCCGGGGGGGCGCGATCGCGGGGCGCCGGGGGGGCGCCGGGTTGGGGGGGGGGGCGATTGGGCTGTGCCGGTGCGGCATCCCTTTTTGCGGCGGTTTGGTACGCCAGCATGGCGTTCCCTATTTCCAAGGCCATGGAGCAGGAGGGGGCGGTATTCGGCGGGCTCGTCCCCAATCCGTCCCCCAAACAACTGCAGGCGTTGATGGAGGCCGATCGCCGGGACCCGGAACTCGCACGGCTCGGGGTCGACTGGGTCGCGGATCATCTGGCTCGTCCGATGGGTCGAGAGAGCAGGGCTGAGTGGGAATCGGTCCTAGGATCGTTACAGAAAGCGTTCGTGGAGCGAGATCCGAAGCACGCATTAGCGTGGGAATCGTGCGGCCAAGCATCCGTTCGGGCCGCTGTCGCGGCGGGGAGCCCGCAATCCAGGGACGCGTGGCTTCGGGAGGCCGACCGAGCATTTCAGATCGCCTCGGACTTGCATCCTGCTTCGGTGTCGGGGCATGTCCAGGCGGCTCTGGCGGCGAGTTGGGCTGGGGATTGGGATCGCAGCCAGAAGCATTGCCTGGAATCGGAAAAAATCGATTCGGCAACAAGGCATCGAGACCGTAAACTAGCGGTGGCGAGCGTGCTGTGGCCGGCCCCGTTGGTTCCAGCCGACGCTCAGCTCGGAGACGACGCGCGACGAGGCGTCCCCCCCGATTGCGTCAAGGCTGAACCGGTGCTCCGCTATTTGCGTAGCCACGGCAGGCAATAGTTTCGTTGTCGACCGTAAGTCTTTCCCGCCTAACATCTTTTTCATTACCATCATGCGGACTTTTCTGCTCATTCTGTTGTGTTTGGGTGTCGGATTCGGCTTGGCCAATTACCAACATACCCTTCGGCATGCTGGCGAAGCTCACGTCATGGGGTCCGCCGACTTCCAGGTTTCGCAGGCCTCCGATAAGTCCGCCCTGCAGGACGTGATCGATTCGGCTTCCGTCAAAAAGGTTGGGAAGATTGAAGTCGTCAATGGAACCGAACTCGATTTCGGGCTCATGATGGCGGGTACCAAGCGCTCTCACAAATTCATCTTCAAGAACGTCGGTCAGGCGGATGCCAAAATCTGGTTTTTGAAGAGCACGTGCAAATGCACGATCGGCAAGTTCGAGAACGCGGTCTTGAAACCGGGCGAAGAGACCGAGGTCGAATTGGAATGGAAAGCAGAGTCGCAATTTGACGAGTTCGCGCAAAGCGCGACCATCGGTACCGATTGTCCCAATCAAGAAGAAATCAAACTCATGATCCAGGGGCGACTGGGACAAGCCTTTGTGTTCGATCCACCCGCGCACAGCATCGGCGATATCTACAGCAACACGGAAACCGTGGTGCCAGTCAGCATCTACTCCTTCCAAGAGAGCCCATTGGATATATCCGCAGCCCAAGTCCAAGACGGCATCCTGTCGAAGAAGATCAAGGTTGAATTGGCCGAGGAACGGCACTTGAAACCCGGCGAGCTTCCGGAGAAGGCGGACGCCAGGCATGTCGTCGACGCCAAGATCCGATTGAGCCCCGGGCTTCCAGCCGGTCCGCTCAACCTCATCATCAAGTTCGCCCGCAAAAGTTCTGGTCGAGAGCAGGAAGTGGAGTTTCTCGAATACAATGTTCGAGCTCGATGCATCACCCCTGTGCGAATCATCGCCGGCGATGACTACAGCGAAAATCGAAATATCTACAACCTCGGGGTCGCGAAGTCGTCGGAAGGCTTGAAGAAACGATTCATGATTGCCGTGCGGCGAGAAGACTCCGATGCCGATCCCAATGTGCGGATCGCCAAGTCCACGCCGTCCCAGCTCAAAGCGACCCTCGGCGAACCCAGCGTGACCGCAGCTCAGCGGATCTACCCGATCACCCTCGAAGTTCCTCCCGGATCCGATCCCGTCGAATTGGATGGGACCTTCTCCAAAGATTTTGGAAAGATTGTTATCGAAACGGATATGGAATCGTCCCCGCAGATTCCGATCTATGTGAAGTTCAGAATTACCGAATAAAGCCATCTCGATGGCAAGGAACTCCAAAGGACCAACGGTTCATGCGAGACCCAACTCGCCCCCCTCAATCGCTGATCCAAACTTCACTCCAGCATCCCGTCATGCTAGCAATCGGCATGGCGTGTTTTGCGATGATCACCCTTCCCGCTCTGGTTTCGTCCGGGGACCCGCCCAAGGAGTTCCCGAATCGTTCTCAGAATGCCTTCCGGTTTACCGACCGCGACGGGGAGCAAGGGGGAACGAAATCTGGGGGGCGTGCCAGCGGGAGGCTGACGGATGTCGACACGGCTTCGCCGGTTCCGAACCCTTTGCCCGCAGCCGCAGTTCAACCTCCGCTAACCGTAGCCACCGAAGAAGAACGGAATCAAAAGATTGCAACCGATTGGGAGCAGCCATGGGTCGTTCTCTACATGACGGGAAATCAGTTCGGTTACCTGGAACCTTGTGGATGCACGGGGCTGGCGAACCAAAAGGGTGGCATCAACCGTAAGGACACGCTGCTGGCGAGTTTGCGCGAGCGAGGTTGGAACGTCATTCCCTTGGATGCGGGGAATCAAGTCCGGCGGGATGGGCGGCAATCAGAAATCAAATTCCATTGGACTTCGCACGCGTTCCGAGAGATGCAATATGCAGCCGTCGCCTACGGCAAGGACGACCTTCAATTGACGTTCGACTCCACGCTTGTATCGATTCTCGATGCCAACGGCAGCAATCAAATGTTCGTGTCCGCCAATGTCAGCTTGGTACCTGACTTCGATTTGACCCACAAGATTTTGAGCGTTGCTGACCGGGAAGGTAAGAATCGCAAGATTGGGATTACGAGCGTACTCGGGGATGAGTACGCCAAGGGGATCAACAACGAATACATCTCGATCGTCTCGGTCGATCAAGGACTCAACCAGGCCATCAAAGCCATCGATCAAGAGAAGTGCGATTTCAAGATTTTGATCGCTCATGCGAGCTTGGATGAAACGCGGGATATCGTCAAGCGGTTCCCGTACTTCGATGTGGTTTTGACCTCGGGAGGCTTTGGCGAGCCGACATTTCGTCCCGAGATACTACCCGGGATCAAGACGCAGATTGTGCAAGCGGGTTCCAAGGGCATGTATGCAGGCATCATCGGATTGTTCGACGAACCATCCCAACCCATGCGTTATCAACGCATCGCCCTCAGTTCTCAGTTCGAGGATTCGCCCAGAATGCTGACGGTGTTCAGCAAGTACCAGGACGAATTGCGGGCGAAGTCCGAGGACTCGTTCCAGATGCTCGGGCTCAAGCCGCTGACCCATCCCACCCAACGGGAATTTGTCGGGAGCGAGAAATGCGGTGATTGCCATACAACCGCTTTCGAAATCTGGAAGAACACTCCGCACCACCACGCAACCGAATCCATCGTGGAGCCTCCCGAGCGTTCGATGGCCCGGCATTTCGACCCCGAGTGCATCTCGTGCCACGTTACCGGTTGGAATCCGCAGAAAGTCTATCCCTACCGGACCGGATTCGTGTCGCTTGAGCAATCCAGTCATTTGACCGGTAATGGATGCGAGAACTGTCATGGTCCGGGTGCGCAGCACGCCGCCGCGGAATCTGGAGATATCGAAAGCACCAAGGAAGAAATGGAAACGTTCCGCAATCAAATGCGTCTCACCTTGGATCGCGCTCAAGACAAATGCCTGGAGTGTCACGACATCGACAACAGTCCCGATTTTCACAAGGACGGGGCATTCGAAGCGTTCTGGGACAAAGTCAAGCACTACGGCAAAGACTGAGTCATGCTTCGATACTGGACAGCCGGTGAATCGCACGGCAAAACCCTGATTGCATTGATCGATGGTTTCCCAGCAGGGCTCGCGATCGATACCGCCTTCATCAATCGCGAACTCGCGCTTCGTCAGGGAGGCTACGGTCGCGGTGGTCGACAAAAGCTCGAGCAGGATACGGTCGACATCCTCACCGGCACGTGGCAATCGACGACACTGGGGTCACCGATCGCCTTGCAGGTCGTCAACAACGATTACAAGCTGGAGCGGTTGAAGGAGCTCGAACGCCCGCGCCCCGGCCATGCTGACTTGACCGGCGCGATCAAGTACTTGGGATCGATCCGCGGAATCCTGGAACGTTCCAGTGCGCGAGAGACGGCCGTGCGCGTGGCCGCTGGGGCGTTGGCTCGATTGCTTCTCAAGCAGTTCGGGATCGAGACGGTCAGCTACGTGGTGGAATTGGGGGCGATGGCGCTCGGCACGGGCGAAACGCGCGACCGGTCCATCGATCAGGTGCGCGCGTTGCGGGATGCGAGCTCCATTTATAGCGTGCTTCCCGATCGCGATCGGGAAGCGGAATCCTACATCGATCAGATGGCCGAGGAAGGCGATACCCTCGGAGGTGTTGTCGAAGTACGGGTCGACGGTTTACCGTTCGGCTTGGGGACTCACGCCCAATGGGACCGAAAACTCGACGGTCGATTGGCCCAGGCGGTGATGGCGGTCCAAGCGATCAAGGGGGTCGAGATCGGTATGGGCTTCGAGGCCGCGAGAAAAAGGGGCTCTCAAGTCCACGATCCGATCCAATTCGATCCTCAGTTGGCGCACTTGCCTCATTTGGGATACGTTCGCCCGAGCAACAATGCAGGGGGGCTCGAAGGGGGGATGACCAACGGCCAGTCCTTGATTCTCCGGGCCGCCAAAAAGCCGATCAGCACCCTTCGCAAACCTCTCGACTCCATTCGCATGGAGGACAAGCAGCCGCACCGCGCCAACTACGAACGAAGCGATGTCTGCGCAATCTCGGCCGCGGCAATTATCGTCGAGCATGTGGTCGCATTCGAAGTCGCGTCGGCGTTGGTCGACAAGTTCGGCGGCGACAGTATTGTCGAGATGAAAGCCCGCTACGATTTGTTCATGGACCTGGCCCGCCAACGCTAGATCGCCCGAAAAAGCGATCGTTTTCCTCCTTCGCTTTCTCGAGGTAGGATACAATGACTCAAGTCGTTCGACTCGTGAGCACTTGAGGTTTTATGACTCCTGCAATCTATCCTCGACGAGGGCGAAAACACCCCTGGCAATGGCCGTGGTTGTTCTCGATTGCGTTGCACTCGGTCGCGTTCGCGGCGGTGGCGAGCTCCATCGCGCTGGCTCCCGTTTCCCTTCCACCTCCCGACTCGCAGATTCAAGTCGATGGACGCTGGGGTGCGCCAAAATCGCCCGAAACGTCATTCGAGTTGAAGGGGGCCGAGTTGAGGGGGGCGGATGCCGACGAACGATGGACGCAAGTGATCGAATCCAGCCGCGAGCAACGAACGCTCCCGAATCCTGGGACCAGCGAGCTATCGTCGTTTGTGCAAAAACAGATCGATCGCAGCGTTGCCGACGGTCGCCGCCGCACCGCGTCGGAAAACGAAGACAAGCTATCTCGCCTCGGCCGCCGTTTGTCCGAGACCAGCAGCACGGAGAACGTCGATCAGATGGCGGAATTCCTCGGTGGGATGGTCGGCCAGAGGAGCGGCTCCGCTCGCCCGGGGGAGGTTGCACGCCCGTTTGATGTCGACACCGCGCAGATTGATCGCGTCCGCAAAGAGGAAGACCCTCGAGGAGGAGTCCGCTACGTCGCGACGCTGATCGATGCGCAGGGCGCAACGACGGAATTGGAACTCGATCCTGAATCGGGCGCCCAACTCTACAAAACGATGAAACTCATCGAATCCAATCCGTTGCTGGAGCGTATTTATCGCAAGATTGTGATGGGTTTTCTGGATCAAATGTTGAGCAAACCTGCAGCCAAGTGAGTTTCAAGTACAATGGCGCTACGGTTCGCTCGCATCCTTCTTTGACCGATCCCACCTACCCGCGCAATTTCGAATGAGTCTCGCCAATCCTCTCGGTGCCTCCAGCGCCCAGTTATCCGACCAAGATGTTCGTTCCATCGATGCGCTGCGCGAGAGCTATGCCAAGCTCTGCGCCGAGCTGGCGAAATCGATCGTGGGACAACGGGAAGTGATCGAGCAAGTCGCGATTTGTTTGTTCGCTCGCCGACATGCCTTGCTCATGGGGGTTCCCGGCTTGGCGAAAACCTTGCTCGTCAGCAAGATTGCCGAAACCATGTCCTTGGGATTCAACCGGATCCAATTCACGCCGGACTTGATGCCGATGGATATCACGGGGACCGATATTCTCCAGGAAACGGCCGAGGGACGGAGGGAGTTCCAGTTCATTCCCGGCCCGATCTTTGAAAACATTATCCTGGCGGACGAAATCAACCGGGCCCCTCCGAAAACGCAAGCGGCGCTGCTCGAAGCCATGCAGGAACAGCGTGTGACCGTGCTCGGAAAGTCGTTTGAACTCGAATCCCCATTCATGGTCCTCGCGACCCAGAACCCGGTCGAACAGGAGGGAACCTATCCTCTGCCGGAAGCTCAGTTGGATCGATTCATGTTTTTGGTTGAACTCGATTATCCGAACGAGCAGGAGGAAATCCAGATCGCTCGAACGACGACGGGAGACGATCTTGTGCGTCTGTCACCGGTGTTGAGCGGGGAAGAGATCATCAACTACCAGAAACTGGTTCGTCGCATTCCCGTGCCGGATCACATCTACGAGTATGCCGCCCGTCTGGTGCGCAAGACGCGACCCCAGGGTACGACCGCTCCGGATTGGTTGAAGCCTTTTCTATCGTGGGGGGCAGGTCCTCGAGCGGTTCAGAATCTGATCCTCGGTGCGAAGAGCCGAGCGGCGTTGCAAGGAAGCTATATGGTCCGTCTCGAAGATCTTCAGTATGTCGCGAGACCGGTATTGGTCCATCGCTTGATCACCACGTTCGCGGCGCAAGCCGAAGGGGTCACCGCGAAAGAGATCGTCTCCCGCTTGGTCGACGAGATGCAGTAAACCGATGTTGAACATCTCGCGATCGTTTCTCGACCCGCAGATCCTGTCCCGTTTGGCAGCCGTTCCGCTCCATCCTCGTCATCCCATGCAGGGGAATGTGTCGGGCAAACATGCGTCTCCGCATCGCGGTTCGAGCGTCGAGTTTGCGGAGTATCGAAAGTACGTTCCCGGAGACGATCTGCGCCGATTGGATTGGAGAGCATACGGTCGCACCGATCGATACTACGTGAAGGAATTCGAGGCCGATACCAATCTTCGATGCTGTCTGGTGCTGGATACGAGTGGTTCGATGGGGTTCGCCTCCAAGGGAATGTTGACCAAGCTGGATTACGGTCGGCGGGTGGCTGCCGCGCTCGGATATCTCGCGGTTCAACAAGGGGATGCGGTCGGTTTATCGTTGGCCGCCGAACAAATCCTTCAAAACATTCCGCCCCGGCGGTCGGCCCCCCACTTGAAATTGATCTTCGACACCTTGGAGCGAGCTCGATCCGCGGGGGAAACGCATTTGCCGACGATCTTGGATGAATTGGCAGAGACGGTGCGTCAACGCGCCTTGATCGTTGTCATCTCCGATTTCTTCGTCGACCCCATCCTCCTCAAACGTTCGTTTGAGCATCTTCGCTTTCGCAAACACGATGTAGCTGCGTTTCATCTACTGGACCTGCAAGAGATCGAGTTCACGTTTGGGCGGCCGGTCCGATTTGTGGATATGGAAGGCAATACATCCCTCTTCGTGGAGCCCAACGAGATCGCGGATCGCTACCAGCGCGCCCTTCAAAGCTATCTCAATCAAGTCCAGGCGATCGCCTTGGAAACCGCCGTCGATTACCACCGGGTTCTGACCAGCGAGTCCTACGAGCATCCGTTGATGCGATTCCTGGTTGGGAGGACTCGAGCGCGAGGTGTGCGATGAGTTTTCTGCAACCCTGGATGCTGGCAGTCATTCCGTTGGCGGCCATCCCGATCGTCATTCACTTGGTCAATCAACGGCGTTTTCAAACCGTGCCTTGGGCCGCGATGCGATTTCTGCTCGAGGCGAATCGGATGTCCAGCGGATACACGCGGCTGAGGCAATGGCTGATTCTCGCCATGAGAACCCTGGCCGTGCTCGCCCTGATCCTGTTCACCGCCCGCCCGCTCACCAGTGGCATCATGGCGATTTTGAGCGGTGAATCGGATACACGGGCCATCGTGATTCTGGACCGCTCTCCGAGCATGGGGGATATGCTTCCGAATTCGAACCGCACTCGCCTCGAATCGGCCATCGACCAACTGGCATCGACGTTTGAGACGCTCGGGATCCAACGGATCGTGCAAATCGATGAATCCTCCGGCAAGCCCGAGGAGTATAAGTCGCTCAGCCAATGGCTTCGCGCCGTGCCTCGCACTCCGTGGAGTGCCACCAGCGATATTCCGGGCATGCTCGAACAAGCTCTCGTGTATGCGAAGAACAATCCCGCGAGCAACTCGATCGTCTGGATCGGATCCGATCTCCGCGAATCCGATTGGCGCAGCCGGGACGGGAGGTGGGTTGCGGTGCGCGATGGGTTTCAATCGCTGCCGCAGAACGTCCGATTCTCAGTCCTGGATCTCTCAAGCGAACGGTCCGAAGATCTTGCGATCCGTGTCGGCCAAGCTCAAGTCGTCGACAACGCCGATACGCCGATGCTCTCGCTCAGCTTTCGGGTCGATCGCCTGCAGGGAAACAAGGGGGAGGCCGGCGCGAGCAAGGATTCAAAGTCGATTCCCGTTGAGATTGCCATCGGCTCATCGCGCACCAGTCTCGATCTGGCGTGGACCGGGACCGGAGCTCAGGTGAACGATTACCGACTATCTCTTCCCAATCAAGTCGGATCGAGTGCCGAAGGAGTTCGCGGATGGGGGTGGGTCAAGCTGCCCAGCGATGCCAATCCAACCGACGATGTCGGTTACTTCGTTTTTGAGCAGCCCCCCTTTCGCCGAACATTGATCGTCAGCGACAACCCGGAGCTCATCGATGCGATCGAATTGTGCGCGAGTATCGCTCCCCAACAAGCAGTGCGTTGCGAAACCGAACGGGTTACCCAGGCGCAGTTGGGATCCGTGGCCCTGGACACCGTCGCCCTGATGGTATGGCACGATTCCTTGCCGTCCGGTCAATCGCTCAAGATCATTCAGGAATTCGTTCGGTCCGGCGGTCAGGTTCTCATGGTTCCCCCTGAGAACCCCGACGACACCTCGGCGTTCGGATTCCAATGGCTCGGATGGCGCGACGTAGGCAAGGCCGTGGCTGACGATGCTGTCGAATTGGATCCGCCGTCCAAGTCGTTAGCTCGTATCGCACAATGGCAAAATGATTCCGAATTGCTTGCCAACACCTTGAACGGAGCGCCTCTGCCGTTGGGACAATTGGGGATCCGTCGCATTTGTTCCTTCTCGGGGCGGTACACGGCTCTAGCCGATCTTTCCGACGGACAACCGATTCTGGCGATCCTCGAGGATGAACAAAGCGATGCTACGTCGGGTTCGATCGTGGTCTGCGCGACGACTCCGACCGACCGCGACTCCACCTTGGCAGGGGATGGAGTGGTGCTGTACGTGGCGATTCAGCGGATGCTTGCAAATGGAGCGAAACGTGTTTCTGCAATCCGGCAGGGGATAGCTGGCGTGGACCGCAGTTTCGTCGATGCCAATTCCCAGTTGAAGGCTGGCGATGAAACCGCATCATCGACCCAATACCCGATGTATGCCGGAGTGTATGATTCGAGCAACACGCTGGTTGCGATGGAACGCGGGGCTTCCGAGGAGGAAGCGGCAATGGTCGACGAGGCATCCCTGGCATCAAGCTTTGGGGATCTGAAATGGTCTCGAGTCGAGGCGGGGGGGCGGACAGGCAGCTTGGTCCAGGAGGTCTGGCGTTGGTTCTTGGTGGTGATGCTGGGGGCTCTCCTCATTGAGGCATTGTTGTGTTTGCCCCGCAATCGACGAATACCGTCCTTGACGGGCGCACAACGCTCTTGATTTATTTTGGCGGATTTGACACCATCGCCCGCGAACCGCTGGAAAGAGCGGTTCGATGAAGCGATCTCTACGATGGAGGTCGCGGAACGATCGGAACGCAAGGGAATGCGTGGCTAGAGCTTATGCCGTACGTACCGTATTGGTTTGAATCGTTCGCCGCCTGGGTACCGTGGCTGGTTCCCATTCTGTCGCTGTTGAGTTTGTGGATCGCCCGGCTGTGCGATGATTCCCGAGTCCAATCCAATGCGGAACGGATCTATTTCATCATGATGGTTATCGTAGCCATGGCAACCCTCCGAACGATGCTCGCGGATGAACCGTGCTGGCTGCTGCATACCGGAAGCCTCGGCGCCATGGTGGTGGGTGCAATCTTTCCGCAAAGCCATCTCGATACCGACCTCTCCGTGCCGGAATGAAACGCGCCTACTTGTTGGCAGGAGGACGAAGCCGACGATTCGGAAGCGACAAGGCTCGAGTCGAGGTGGAGGGAGTTCCGCAGGTAACAAGGCTCGCGTCCCAGCTGAAGGAAGTCGGTTGGCACGTTGCGATCGTTGCGCAATCCGTTTTGGATTACGAAGACCTGGGTTTGGACATCCTTGCCGACCTCCAACCCGACTCCGGTCCGCTCGCGGGCGTCATCGCCGCGCTGACGGATTGCCACACCGCTGGCTCAACGCATGGTCTGATCGCCAACTGCGATCTTGTGCCTTGGGACTGGAGCTGGTTGGATTTCATGGAACGGAGATATCAAGAGACGAAACCTTCGATCGTCGTATTCGAGTCGACCGGTTTCATGCCCTTTCCAGGACTTTACGGAACCAGCGTGCTGGAACACGCCAGGAGCCTATGGAATGCGGGAGGCCGTTCGCTGCGGGAATTGCATGATCGGCTGCGCGAATCGATCGTCGCGATCGCTTGGCCTGAGGATGCAATTCCGCAGTCCTTCAATACCCAGGATGAATTGAGACAGATCCTCGAACGAGGGGCGCCACGCGGGGAGATCAGGTAAATAACCGTTTCAGATTCAGGAACGGATTTTCTAGCAGATGGAAGCTCGCCATCGCAATCGTGCAGGTCAATACGAACATGAGTGCGACATAAGCGATTCCGGTGGCGAGCGGAGAAAGCCCTTGCCAGTGCAAGGCTGAGACCGCCGCCGACATGGGTAGCAACGTAACCAGGGGAAGCTGGAAAACGTACATGCCATAGCTGTATCGTCCGAGCCACTGGAGCCACGAGGCGCGAAGGCAACGGCTCAGCGAATGACTTCGAGTTCGAGTCACGACGACCGCTAACGCAGTGAACCAGAGGCAGCCGAACAATGTATGCGGCAATCCCATCAAGCGTTTGCCCCAGAGAGCAACCAGCAGGCCGCTGACGACCAGGCATGGCAAGACCCACTTCGCCAAGCGATCGACGAGGTTGGCCGGTATGCCCTGGCTGATGATCACCGCCAGCATGGCGCCGAGCGCCAAGGCATCGCACCGGAACAAGGTTAAGGTGTCGATGGCAACGCTGTACTCCGGCCGAAGGGCAAATACGGTTCGCATTGCTCCGACGGCGACAACCATGCCGATCGTCAAACGCAAAAGTGCTTTCGGGCTGAGGAAAAAGACGATTGCTGGCCAGAGAAGATAGAAATGCTCCTCGACGGCCAGCGACCAGAAGTGATCGAGTGGACCGAAACACCAGGTGTTCGTCCAGGCCATATAGACGTTGGAGGTGTAGGTCCACAGGAAGCCCTGGTTGGCGCGTGGCAATTCGAATACGTCCGTCGAGAGGATATTCGGGAGAAGAAACAAACAAACCAACAAAGTCGTGAAGTACAGCGGGAAGATACGCAGCGTGCGTCGCACAATAAAATTCTTGAAGTATCCCTTCGAGGATTTGCTGTGGAGCAGGATTCCGGTGATCAGAAAACCCGACAGGACAAAAAACAAATCGACCCCCCGTTCACCGATCTCGCAAGCATTCCGCGCCCACGCCAGGGTCCAGTGCGAGGAAGGATCCCATTCCTTCATGAATCGATAGAGCGTAACCAGGAGAATTGCGATCCCTCGCACGCCGTCCAGTTCGGGGCAATGCGATCCGAACGACCACACAGGCTGATTGGCATCGCTCGAGGATAGAGTGGCATCGCTCGTTTGCGGTAACGCCTTAGTAGGCTTGCTCTCAACGGATTGCGGAGCGATCAGAGGGAGCGTTTGATGGGTCAGATGCATCGTTGTGGGGTCGAGGTCGTCGACGAAAAAGTGGGCGCAGCGCGGTCAAACTCCCGTTTCCTTGCGAAGTTACCATTTGCGAAAACGTAGGTCGCAAGCGTGGTCGAAGGGGGAAATCCGGGAGGATAAGCTACGGCCCACCGCGTTACGTGGTAACGTTTGTAGCGGTCGTTCAGCCGTCGCTACTTGAGACCGGCACCCAGAGGTCGGCCGCTGAGGGCTCCGCGCACACCGATTTGTCCCGGGTCCCGAGCGATTTTGTCGGTCGCAACTCGGATATCGTCCAGGATCGGTTGGAGTCGGCGCGAGAGACTTTCCACGTTGCCGGAGACATTCCGAATGCTGTCGAGCGTCTCGCCTATTTTCCCGTACAGGGTGGGGTCGTCGACCAGGCGTGCGATCGTCCCGCGACTGTTGTTCAGGCGTCGAGCGAAGATCTGCAGATCGGCAGCCAGCGCATCGATATTTGCCAGTGAACGGACGACGTTGTCGGCGATTTCGTCGCTGCGTTGACTGAGGGGTTCCGTGATCTCGGCGATATTGGCGATCGCTTTGTCCGCATTTTCCATCGCGGAGCGAACGTTCTCACCAACCCCTTCGAAATCCCTGCTGATCGTTTCGAGTTGGAGGCTGAATTCCTCAAATCCTTTCAGGGTTCGCTGCAGCTGTGACAACGTGCTTTGCGCTTCCTTGAAAAGATCGGGGACCGTGCTAAGAGCTTCTGCCACGAGGTCTGGGATTTGGGCACGCTCGACCTGAGTCCCGATGCGGTTGATGGTGGTCACGGTATTGTTGATATTGTCGAGCGTCGTCTTGAACGTCTGGGCTGCATCGCGAATCGAGCCCTCTTCGCCTCCGGCCATGTCTTGAACGACCGCGAGCACGTTGTCCAAGCGTTCCGCCATGCGTTGCATGGAATTGGTCAATCCGACCAGATCCCCAACGGCCTCGAGCGGATCGGGGACGACTTCGCCCCGAGCCACGAATTCGCGTTCGCCGATGGCTACTTGCGCGACGGCCATTTCCCGTTCATCCAAGACCCCGTCGCGGGGCGAGCCTGCCGAACCATCGAAACGAGCCAAAAGGGAGGCGCTGTTGGGTTCGACGAATTCGATGATCGAATCGCCGCTGATGAGTGAGCCGGTCCGAATGCGAGGCGTTTCACCCGCGAGGAGTTCGAACTCGCGATCGATTTCCAGCAGCAGATCCACACCGCCGTTTCGTTGCTTGCGCAGATCGATCTTTGCGACCCGGCCGATCAGAACCCCATTTTTGCGAACCGGCGTATCGATGCTGACATTCGGTGCGCTGGGGAAATTCACCGTAAAGCGATACTTCTCCACCCAGAACTTGGGTACGGCTCCGAAAAATGCGATCAACAAGACGCCGACAATTGCGGAAGCCAAGACCAAAACACCCACGCCGAAGCGGTAACCGTTGTCATCCATGATCGATTACAGTCCCTCCCTGCGATCGGCTTTGTCCTGAGCAACCATCTCCATCAGACGTTCGCCTGCTTCGCCGCGGACGAATTGCGTGACGCGACGGTCCGGAGATTCGTCCAAGAGTTCGGGGGGACCATCGTAGAGGATTTGAGGTTCGTCGGGCGCGAGCCGTGAGAACGGGTAGAGCATGATCACTCGATCCGCGACTTTTCGGGCCGAATGCATATCGTGCGTGACCAGGATGCTCGTCACCGCGTACTTGCGCTGGGTATGTAGAATCAGTTCATTGATCACGTCGCTCATGATCGGATCGAGCCCGGTGGTGGGTTCATCGTACAAAAGCAGTTCCGGTTCGAGGATCAATGCCCGGGCGAGCCCCACGCGTTTGCGCATCCCACCCGACAACTGCGAAGGGCGTTTGGGAAGAACGTTGCGAGGCAAACCGACCTCGGCAAGCCGCTGTTCGATCAACTGCAGCGACGATTTCCCCGACGGTACCCCATGCTGCATCATCGGGAAAGCAACGTTTTGCTCGATATTGAGACTGTCGAACAAGGCGGCATTCTGAAAAACGAAGCCAAACCGTTTGCGCAACGCCGTCAATTCGGCATCGGACATCGAGTAGATGTCGATGCCATCGAACAGGATGCGGCCACTGGAAGCAGGAATCAAACCGGCCAGGGATTTTAAGAACATCGTCTTGCCGCAACCGCTCTCACCAATGATCGCTACCGTTTCGCCGCGCGCGATGGATATCGTCATGTCGCTCAGAATCACTTGGCGACCGAACCGGATCGTCAGCGATTCGGTCTGCACCAATGGGCGCTGAGGGGTTGGGCGTTGGGTTGCCAACGCATTCAGGAGCTGGTCATCCATCACAGCAGTTTCGCTCCACCCGGCCACAACGAGTAATAAACGCCATCGAGAAACATATTCAGTACGATATCCAGAGCCAGAATCATCACGAAGCTCTGGACGAATGCGGCCGTTGCAGCCCTCCCCACCCCTTCAGCGCCCGCGTGGCAATGAAAGCCCCGATAGCAACTGATGATAGCGATGGTCGCCCCGAAAAATAAGCTCTTGAAGACTCCCGTGAAGAAATCGAAGCCCCCGACGAATTCCCGGCTGTTCTTCAGGTAGGAAGTATGATCCACCCCAAAGATCACGACCGAGAAGAAATAGCCTCCTACGATTCCCATGAAGTCTGCCATAATCGTCAACGCGGGTATCAAGAGAACGCAGGCGAGAAATCGAGGGACGACGAGGTAGTGGATCGGATTGGCTCCCATCGCCGTCAATGCATCGATTTGTTCGGTAACCCGCATCGTTCCAATCACCGCTGCCATCGCGCTGCCCACGCGTCCCGCCAACATGGTCGCAGCCAGGACCGGTCCAAGCTCGCGGACCAGGGACATTGTGATCACCGCGCCGAGTTTTGATTCCAAACCCATGACTTCAAATTGGTGATAGCTTTGAATGGCTAGCACCATTCCGATAAAGGTGCCCGTCAAGGCCACCACGGGCAAGCTCAGGACACCCACGGAATAAAAGGTCGGCATGACGGTTTCGGGCCGAGGCCGAGCCGTGAACATCCAAACCAGCATCCTCCAGGTGAACATCGATATGTCACCCAGGGAAGCGATTCCCTCGATGACCACCCTGCCCCAGGCATTCGCAATGCGCGTGAATCCAGCCGCCAACCTGCCGAGGAAGGACTCGGGATCGGCAAACGGATTTCGCGCAGAACGGTCCTGGTACACCATAATCCTTTGCATCGGCCCGCCGACAGTAAGGCTTGAGTCAACTTTAACGCCTAGGTTGAATTTGACGATCGTGGGGGCCTGGATCGTTTGGCGTCGAGCAGGCATCGCTGCGTCTGAATAGGCAAGCTGCGGAAGCTGGCGAGTTTCTTTGCAACATTCTTGATCTGACGGGATTGCTCGGGATTTGTCCGGTGACGCTTGGTCCGATTGCTCAGCTGGCGGTCCATTCATTCCGATATCTCGGATGAATCGATTGCGCCGATCGCGCGCATTGAACCTCCTTTGCTAGCAGGGATAGCATGACCACGATCTCCAGAGGGACATTAACGCGGTGGGTCGCGAGTGGATGCATTGCATCGACCTTGATGGCAGGCTGCGCTCCAGTGGATCGATTTCGAGCTTGGAAAGACTCCTCCGACACCTCGTACTACCAGAATTTTGTTACGCAGATCGAATATCCCGCGGTGGAGTCTCAACCATCGCAGGAAGCGATTCGGACGGTGGATCCGTTGGCACTCCAAAACCCGAGCGAGCTGCCTTCGTTCGACTTGAGCCTCCAAGACGCGATTCGGTTGGCACTCGAGAGTAGTGAGGTTTTGCGAAACCTCGGTGGTACCGTCGTACCAGCGCCGGGGGGGACCACCACGGAGTTTGATCCTGCACTGACGGAGTTGAATCCGTTGGGAGGTACGCAAGCCGCGCTGGCTGCATTTGACGCTACGGTGAGTTCGCAGCTTTACTGGCAAAAGTTCGATCCACCTTCGCTGGGAGGAGGGCCTGGTGATTTCCAGAACCTCTTCGTTCTCGGGTTTGGCCAAACCCAGGGGATATACCAGAATCAGATCCAGAAGCGTACCGCGACGGGGGCGAGTTACGCGATGAGATCCAACGTCGGTTACAACCGATTCGATCGCGGAGGGAGTATCTTTGCCGGCGCTTTGGAAGCGGAGTGGCGGCAGCCCATGATGCAGGGGGCTGGGACCACGTTCAATTTGATCGCAGGCCCGAACGCACCTGTGGGTTCGTACAGCGGTGTTTTCGTCGCCCGGATCAACACCGATATCTCATTGGCACAATTTGAGACGGGTGTTATCCAGCTCGTCAACGATGTCGAAAAAGCGTATTGGGATTTGTACTTTTCTTATCGGAACTTGGAAGCGTTGATCTCTGGGCGCGAGAGCGCGCTGCGGGCTTGGCAGCAGGCGAGCGAGCGACTGAAAATTGGTTTGGACGCACGCGATTCCGAAGCTCAGGCACGAGCGTTCTTCTATCAATTCTACGCGCAGGTCAACGATGCCCTTTCCGGGCCGTCGGGGCTATATGCTTCCGAACAAGCGCTCCGATATATGATCGGCTTCACCGCGACCGATGGCCGCTTGATTCGCCCGAGCACCGATCCGCTTCAAGCGATGGTCATGTTCGATTGGCAGGCGGCGCTCAACGATGCGATCAACAATCGCGTTGAGATCCGTCGCCAACGGTGGACCATCAAGCGTCGCGAGTTGGAATTGATTGCTGCTCGGCTCAACCGACGCGCTCGCCTCGATGCGCTGTCCCAGTACCGCGTGCGCGGGGTAGGAGACCATTTGACTGGGAACAATGAATTCTTCGACAGCTTGGGGTCCTTTAACTTCCAGGAATGGCGATCGGGTTTGGAATGGTCGTTCCCCGTCGGATTGCGTCAAGCATCGACCGCAGTTCGATCTGCTCAGCTCAATCTGTCGAGGGACACGGCGGTGTTGGAAGAGCAGCAATTGCGGATATCGCACGACTTGAGTTCGGCGGCGCGCCAGATCGCTCGAAGCTACGAGCAGCTCCAAATCAACTACAACCGCGTGGAAGCCGACAAAGCTCAGGTGGAAGTGCTCGACGCGCGATTCCGAGGTGGACGCGACAACATTCGATTCTTATTGCAGGCTCAGCAGCAACTCGCCCAGAGTACCAGCGCTCTGTTTCGGGCCCTGGTCGATTACAACCTGGCCGTCAGGGACTTTCATCGCGAGAAGGGTTCGTTGCTGACCTACAACCAGGTCAGCCTCACCGAGGATGCAATCAACGGATCGATGTTGTCGGGCGCGTACGAACGGGGCCGGTTCCTGACTCCCCGCGTCAATGCTGAGCAAATTCAGGCTCCTGCTCCGTTGAGCCGCGGCGGATTTGATCCCTCGACGATCGGAGTGCCGTCCATGTCGGCACCGATCCAATGGGAGGAAGTCAACGCGGGCGAGCCCCAGGCCATCGAACCACCTCAGTGACTCGACCTCCGGGCGCGTCAACTATGGCGGACGAGTCGCACGTGCCAATGTCCAGACGGAGATTGCGCGACGAGCAATCGAGATTGAAAGATACTTTCCAGGCGAGCGGATTGCATCGCTTCCTGCGTCGGGCCATCGAAGACGATGCGTCCCTCCTGCATCAAAACGGTGCGTTTCAGGCAAGGTAGCAACTCTTCGAAGTGATGGGTTACGAGGATCAGCGTCGTTCCCGTATTCGCGAGGTGGTCTAGGCGACCGAGGAGTTGATCCTGCGCGCGGAGATCGAGTCCTGCGGTGGGTTCGTCGAGGACCAGCGCACAGGGTTTGTGGATCATGGCTCGAGCGAGCATCGCTCGGCGACGTTCGCCCGTCGAAAGCTGGCCGACGAGGCGTCCTCGAAGGCCGTCGATTTCCATCAGCCGCAAGGCCTCATCGGCTCGCTCCCGCATCTCCGAGGTCACGCGAAGCGGGTCGGGGTCGAGTTCCGAGGAAAAAAAACCGGTCAGCACCGCTTGCATCACCGTCAGTCGCCCGGATCGACCTGTGGCGAAATGATGGTCCAGTTCCGAGCTGACGAGTCCCAGGCGTGTCCGCAGGTCCCAGACATTCCACTCGGTCTCGCCAAAGATTCGAACCGTTCCGCATTGCCCGTCGACCACCGAGGGATAAAGATTCCGTGTGAGCAATTTCAGCAGAGTCGACTTGCCGCAGCCGTTGGGACCGAGCAGTGCGCAGTGCTCTCCCTGTGCGACCTGCCAATCGAGTTGTTGGAGAATGCATGTGGAGCCTCGGATGAGGCTGACCCCTTGCAAATCGAGGATCGCAGCGGCCGGCATGAAATTCATTTTGTGCGGGGATTCAGGCTTGGGATGCAAACTCGGCATGGTCGATCCATGCCTCAGTAGGTTATTCTATAAGGCCGATTAAGGAAACGATTTCGCGAATGGCACCATCACCGAATGATCCGAAAAAACCTGTTTCTCATGCCGTGACACGGCAGTTTTCGCTGGATGCCTCGGGTGAATCCGGGAAGGATTCGGGCGAGGAGAGGGACTTTGAGTTGACGCCGCTAGTCAGAGATCCCTCGGCTCCTCCCATCGAGATCGTGTTGGGCGAGTACCTCATCCTGGAGAAGATCGGATCCGGGGGCATGGGGCAGGTGTATCGTGCGAAGCACCGCACGATGGATCGCGAGGTCGCGATCAAGATTTTGCCGGGCCGATTGTCGAGCAATCCGTCTGCCGTCGACCGATTTTATGCGGAAGTGCGAGCCCAGGCCAAGTTGTTGCACCCCAACATCGTGACGGCGTTCGACGCGGGTTGCCAGGAACTGCAAGGACACAAGGTCCATTACTTGGTGATGGAACTCATTCGCGGCGAGTCGCTGGCCCACCGTATCGGGACCCAGGGGCCTTTATCGACCGGCGATGTGCTGTCGATTCTCCGGCAGGCGGCTTCGGCTTTGCAGTATGCGCATTCCCTGAATATCGTCCATCGGGATATCAAGCCGGGCAATATGATGCTGACGCCCGAAGGGACATTGAAAATCCTCGATTTCGGATTGGCGGTCTTGCGAGAGATACGATCGGTGCGCGAGGAATCGAGCGGTAGGCAGATCGTCGGGACCGTGGAGTTCATGTCTCCCGAGCAGATCAATACGCCGGAACTCGTCGATCATCGCACCGACTTGTATTCCTTGGGAGCAACCCTCTACTGCATGTTGACGGGTTCCCCGATGTTTACGGGGGAAGCGATTCAGACGGCATTGGCTCAGATTCACCGTCGGCCTTCAGCCCTCTATGAGGTGCGAGGCGATATCGACCTCCGCTTGGATTCCGTCTTTCAGTGGTTGGTCGAGAAACGCGTCGAGGATCGATGCCCATCGGCGGAAGATATGCTTGAGAAGCTCTATGAGTTGAACCTCATGGAACGGCCTGCCGCTGCCGTATCGAAGCGAACGGATACATCTCGATTGTCGAGAGGTCTTTTGGACCGCCCGACCAGTTTAGGCCGCGGAACTGCGACATCCCTGCGCACGTTTGAGCCTTTTGGCATCGAGCTTGGCATGATCCATTCCCGGGTCAGCTACGTCAATGCGGAGCACAAGATTGAGGAGATTTCGGTCGACGCCGAATCGGTCCAGCTCCGAAATATGCTTTTCAGCGATGCCGAGCGAATCGCCATCGGATCCGGAGCGGTCTCACAGCGCGTTCAGCGACCGGATCAAATCTTTTACGGGTTGCAGCGTTGGTACGGCTTGCCGATGTTGGAAAAGACCTTTGGAGGTCGACGCGTACCCCCGGAGGTGCTGGTCGCTGCGGTCATCAGGCATTTGTCGTTGGCCGCGCGATTTCGGCACCCCAATGCGTCCCATGCCGTGGTGACGATCCCAGGGTGTTACGACCAAATGCATCGCATCAGCACGCGAACGGCATGCGCCATCGCAGGGGTGGAGGTTCTGCAGCTGCTCGAAAAACCGCTGGCAGCCGCCCTCGCCCATGTCGAAATTGACTGGAAGCTCGCGCTCGCCCGGGGGGATGAAAACTGGGAAAAGACCATGCTCGCCGTCATGCTCAGCGGCACGGCGTGCGAGGCGGCCGTGATTCACGCTGATTTTGGAGGTGTCCAAAAACTTTCCCTGGTCGGCGATTGGAAACGGGGGATCCTCCGCTGGCAGGATCGCGCGGCCAAGCGGTTGGCATCCGTGATCGAAGAAAAATTCGGTGTCAGCGCGCGAGAGAATTTGAATCTCGCGTCCCAGTTGCAACGCACGATCGAGCGAGCCATGGAGCGATTGCAGTACGCCAATGTGGTTCCGTTCATCATCGACATGGCAAAGGGTCGCTATGAAGGTGCGTTGGTTCGCGACCAAATCGAAGAGTGGGTGGGGGACCTCGCATCGGACTGCAGTACGTTTGCCGCCGATGCATTGAGCCGTGCGAATATCGATCCCAAGACCATCGAGTCTCTGCTCCTGATCGGTGATATCCGGTGGCTAGACCAAATCCAGAAACCGCTCAAGGAGATGATTCATCCCGAAGCGCAGATCGCTTGGATCGATTCCGCCGATCTGGCTCGTGGTGCTGCATTGCAAGCAAAGTACCTGATGCCTCCGATCGATCCTCGCTCGCCGATCGCGAAAGGAGCGACGAGCTACGATCTGGGTATGATCGTACAAGATTCGCAATTGAATCTCGGACCTCCTCCGAAAGTCCTGATCGGCAGGGATTCACCGCTGCCAGCTCCGCTGAGCCGAACTCTTCGCTTCACCCGCGAGGGCCAGCGTCAGCCCGTGTTGCAATGGGTCGAAGGGACGCGTTTTGGAGAACAAACGTGGCATAAATTGTCCTCGGTCGATCTGCAAACCTGTTTCGAAGAACGGACCGTCGCCGATCCGATCCAAATGCGCGTTGAAGTCGACGAAAGCGGTATCTGGAACGGCTCCCTGACCTGGCTGGCTGGGAACAAGCAACTGGTCCTTCCTCCGCTCGGTGAGCCAGTCATGGACTCGGTTTCCACCCGTCAGTGGCACGATTGGCTCGAGTCGATCATGATGTGCAATATGGAACCGAACTAGGCATCTTTGCCAATCCGATCGACAACCCTATGCTGTAGGCATTCGACACTGGACGATTTTCGGTCCGATCGCGGGGGCGTACGCAGGTAAATATGGCAGACACAGTCGAAATCCGTTATGGCAAAGGGGAGCTGAGAGTGCGGCTCCCTCAAGGGTGCGAACCCACGGTGATCCGCAAGCCTTCGATGCCGCTCCTGGCCGATCCCGCATCGGCGATCACCGAGGCGCTCCGCGCACCGGTCGGTTCCTCTCCACTGAGCCAACTCGCTGCTGGCGCACGACGTGTGACTCTCGTCATTTGCGACATCACGCGGCCCGTTCCCAACGGACCCATCCTGAGAGGGATTATCGATGAATTGCGTTCCGCAGGAGTTCGCACCGACCAGATCACGATCCTGATCGCCACGGGTTTGCATCGACCGAACCTCGGACGCGAAATGCTGGAAGTGGTCGGAGACCCATGGATATTCGACCACATCCGAATCGAGAATCACTATGCTCGGGATTCGGCATGGATGGTCGATTTGGGCGCGACGCCAACCGATGGCATTCCCGTGATTCTGAATCGCCACTTGGTTGATGCCGATCTTCGGATCGTTATCGGGCTCGTCGAACCGCATTTTATGGCGGGTTACTCTGGGGGCCGCAAAGTCGTTGCTCCGGGAGTGGCAGGCGAAACCACCATCCGAACCTTTCACAATTATCGATTCATGAACGATCCATTGGCCTGCAACGGTAATCTTCATAACAACCCGTTGCACCGGGGGCAGTTGGAGATCCTCGGCATGCTCGGACCGACCTATGCTTTCAACACGATTATCGATGAAGCGAGGCGGATGAGTTTCATCAATTTTGGTGATTGCGTAGCCAGCCACCTCGACAGCATCGCGGCGGTTCGACGTTTTGCGGAGGTTCCTTGTCCTCGACGCTTCGCGACGCTGTTGACCAGCGCTGCCGGCTACCCGCTCGACAAGACCTACTATCAGACCGTCAAAGGCATGGTCGCACCACTTCAGATTCTCGCTGAGGATGGCCGCATGATCATTGCCAGCCGTTGCGAAGAGGGGATCGGCTCGCCCGAATATCGCGAATCCCAAGCGATCTTGAAACGGCTTGGTCCTCAAGGCTTCCTGGAACGCATTCGAGCCATGCCGTTGGCCGATATCGACGGATGGCAAACGCATATGCTTCTCCGTTCGCTTTCGGTCGGAAACGTCTCGCTGTACAGCGAAGGAATTCCAGCCGCAGACCGCGAACTGACCTGTGTCGATTTGATCGATTCCATCGAGCAAGCGATCGAGGAGAGCATCGCTCAATCCGGGGATCGGACCATCGCCGTGATTCCCGAGGGTCCCTACGTGATCCCCGTGTACTCACCCGACGAAGCGATGAGATCGTGATGGGATGCAACAACGCTCATCATGATGTGGCTTGCAATTAGGATTGCCTATGGATACCGAACAGTCCAGGATCGAAGCGGATTTGCGAGGTGTGCTGGACGGCGAAGTCTATTGCGATCCCCTCTACACACAACTGTATGCGAGCGATGCCAGCCTTTATGAAATCCCGCCGATCGCGGTGGTGCGTCCTCGCCATGCCGGCGACGTGGCGCAATGCGTGCGTTACGCATCCGAGAACTCGATCCCGCTATTCCCGAGAGGCGGTGGGACCGGCTTGGCTGGCCAGAGCTTGGGCCCTGGCATCATCCTTGATTTCTCGCGATTTATGCGGCGTCTGCTGAAAATCGATCGCGATGCCCGAACGGTCCGCGTTCAGCCTGGAGTCACGCTGGCCGATCTCAATCGCACGCTGCAGCGAGAAGGGCTGATCCTCGGGATCGATCCTCCCACGCGATCGGTCACGACGGTCGGCAGTCTGCTCGCCATCGATGCTCTCGGAAGCCATTTTCTCCGATACGGCACGGCAGGGGATAGCGTGGTTTCCATGAATGCGGTTCTAGCCGATGGAGAGCAAGCGCTGCTTCGCAAGACTTCGTGGCAACGACCCGACACAGGAAATCCTCGCATGGATTTCATCGCCTCCGAGGTGGGGCAATTGCTCAATGCCAATTTGGCTTCGATCCGAAATCCGCCCTGGCGCGGTGTTGCGCGCGGGTGCGGATATCGATTGGAGTCGGTCATCGACCAGGACACCGTCGATTTGGCGCGCCTTCAGTCCGGGGCGGAGGGGACTCTCGCCGTGATCACCGAAGCGACGGTGCGCGTGGAATCTGTTCCCGCGGCCCGCGGCGTCGTATTGCTGTTTTTCGAGAAACTGGAATTTGCAGCCCGCGCCGCGATCGATGCGCGGCGAGACCAAGTCGCCGCGTGCGATTTGATGGACCGTCGCCTTATCGAGATCGCTCGAGAACTCGACCCTCGCTACGAAGCCATGCTGCCGCGCGGCGCGGAAGCTCTGTTGCTGATCGAACAACAAGGGAACGATGCGGTCGAGGTGCGCCAACGCTTGGGATCGCTGGTGCAACGCATCGTGCGGAGAGCTCCTTCGACGCAGCAGTCTCGGATCATCGTCGACGATCAGGAACGGGACTTCATCTGGAAGCTTAGCCGGCGTATTGTCCCTCGCTTGGTCCAACTCCCGGGTGTCCAGCGACCGTTGCCGTTCCTCGACGATATCGCGATTCCTCCCGATCGCATGCCGGAATTTCTGGTCGAAATGCAAAACACATTGAAGATGGAGCGGGTTACTGCAACCCTCTTCGCCCACGCGGCTCAAGGGCATATTCAAATCCGTCCTTTCCTCGATCCGAACTCCGACGAGGATATGGCCAAGCTGCAGCGGATTGCCGATCGCCTCTATCAGAAAGCAATCGACTTTCGCGGAGTCATCTCCGGCGAGCATGCAGTGGGACTCAGTCGATCCAACTACGTTCGTCAACAACTCGGAGACTTGTACCCGATTTGTCGAAGGATCAAGGAACTGTTCGACCCGAAGAGCATCCTCAATCCGGGCAAATTGATCACCGACGCGCCGCCGCAAGCCATCGATAATTTGCGGCCGCATTCCGTCCTCAAAGTGCAGGCGGACTACCGCCGCGCAGGGAACCGTTCCAGCAAGCCGAAGCTCGCGACGCGAGGTGCGCCCGCCGGCGCCGACCCGCAGCAGAAGCCCAGTGCATCGATGCTTCCTATTCTGAACTGGTCCTCGACCGACGCCATGCAAACCACCGCTGCGTCATGCAACGGATGCGGACGATGTCGGACCACGGCACCGGCGGAACGGATGTGCCCCATGTTTCGCTTGTCGCGGGCCGAAGAAGCGTCGCCGCGAGCGAAAGCCAACTTGCTCCGCGGAATTCTCTCCGGCCGCATCCCTTTGCGTCATATTGAAAGCGACGACATGCGAGGCATCGCGGATCTTTGTTTTCATTGCCATCAATGCCGCGTGGATTGCCCGGCTTCCGTAGATGTTCCTCGCATGATGGTCGAACTGAAAGCCCAGCATGCAGCCACCCATGGGCTCGATTGGACCGATCGATTGCTGTCTCGCATGGATGTGCTGACGGCGATCGCAAGTCGATTTCCCCGTCTCGCCAATTGGGCGCTGGAAAACCGAGTGATGCGGTGGTTCTTGGAGCGGACGACCGGCATCGCGATCAGTAGGCGATTGCCCAAGATTGCAAAGCAGTCCTTCATGAAGTGGGCCGTGAAGCAGCGACTGACGCGACCCAATCGGGGAGCAGGACGCAAAGTTCTCTATCTCGTCGACCAATACGCGAACTGGAACAACCCGCTGGTCGGCATGGCATTGGTTCACGTCCTGCAACATCAAAAAGTCGAAGTCTACGTGCCGACCTGGCAAACCGTGACGTGGATGACCAAGATTGCGCACGGCGACATCGATCGGGTCCGCACGTTGATCGCGCCGCAGATCCGCCTACTGGCCGACGCCGTGCGCCAGGGATATACGATCGTCGCGACTGAACCCACCGCTGCGCTCTGCTTGCAGCATGAATATCCGCAATTGCTCGACCACGAAGACGCGAAAGTCGTCGCGGCCAACACCAAGGAAGCTGGGATCTACCTCTGGGAAATGCATACGCGCAACGAATTAGAACTCGACTTAAAGCCTTTGAACGTCTCTCTCATCTACCACACTCCATGCCATCTGCGGACCTTGGATCCAGACCACACGGGCATGCGTTTGCTGCAGTTGATCCCAGGATTGGCCGTGCAGCATGCCGACGCGGGCTGTTCCGGTATGGCAGGGACCTATGGCATGAAGCGCAAAACCTATCGGACATCGCTCCGGGTCGGCTGGGGCCTGGTCAGCTCCATGCAATCGACCGCGGCTCAAATCGGCAGCACGGAATGCACATCGTGCAAACTGCAAATGGAGCAGGGCGTAGACAAGCCCACCATTCACCCCATCGCTCTGCTGGCCTATGCCTACGGGAAACTCCCTGAGGTCAGGACGTGGATCCAACGCCGCAACGAGGGCCTGACCGTTCAGTGATCCCTGTTTTTTGAGTTCGGGTCCGATTTTGACGCAGCTATCGGAGATATCTTGCGTTCTTGGGGCAAAAGCAATTATCCTTTGTCCTAGTCAAATTCACAAACGACATGGCAACGAAACGGTCATGCTTACCCAGGTCATTCAACGCGAACTCAACTGGTTCTACCCGTGGCTTCGGAAATTGTCCGGCGCTCTGATGGCCCACGAGTCCAAATCGCACACGTTGCAACCCACCGCTCTCGCCAACGAAGTACTGTCCAAGCTGCTTGCTTGGCGAGGCGGTCTTTCGGGAAACGAAGAGCATTCACTACGGTTGCTGGCGATCACCATTGCCAAGCAGACCTTGGTCGATCACGGTCGTCGCCGCTCCATCCGGGAAACTCGCTGGCAACAGGTGTGCGAGGTGTATCGCACCCGCATACAACGCCCAAGTGACGCCTCGGTTCAAACCCGTTTATCCGTGGTGATCGAAGCGATCGAGGAATTGGAATCCATCGACACGAATCTCGCCAGCATGGTTCGATTGCGATTTTTTGAGGGCTACAACCTTCAGCAGATCGCGCAGATTCTCCAACTGAGTCCCCGCACCGCTGCGCGTCGCTGGGCTTTCGTGAAAGCGTTTCTGGCAGAAGCGATCTCGCGGGCAGAAGCCCACGACGATTCCGACAAATACGAGGCGGCCGATTCCATTCACTCACCGTTTGGCCGACTCGTCCAGAATTGAAGCCGCGCCGAATAACCGTTCACCGGATCGAATTGACGAAGGCACTGAGCAGTTGCCAAACCAATAGGATCATTGGGGGTGGGATGGTACATCAATCGGCCAGCTTTGACGCGGTATCGAATCCGTATCGATTGGGAGCCCTGAACCCATCGAGTGACATCGATTGCAGATTGAAGGGAAAACTTCTTTCTCCCAGGGCCTAAAGCCGCCAAGTCGACCCAGCGATTGCCTGTAGCCTCGCTGGAAACGGCGAGTTCGCCCGCTGCCGTCGCATCATAATCTCCAAGCACATGAAGACTGGGCTCAAAAATCGCCAGGGCAGGATTTGAGTCGGTATTCCACTCGAATCGGATTTCGACACTCCCCCATTCATTGGGCCGCTTGGGGGACCAATACACCGTAGGGACGTTATCGCGTTCATTGCGCTCTCGAATCAAGGCGACATCTCGGGTCACGAGGTTGTCGGACGACACATCCGAGGCGATCTTCCAAGGGAGTTCCGCCTTGACCGCGCTCACCAGTTCGTCCACCGAGAAAAGAGATTCGGTTGGACTTTGGTGCCGATGGTAGATCAGCATCCCCTCGAGCTGCAGGGCGAAAGGGTCTCCCGATTTTTTTAGCGACTCCAGCTCGGCTTGCTGGTCCGCCAGCGCGAGATCCATCAATCGATCAAACCGCTGATAGAGTGCGAGCAAATCCGGAGAAGTCGGCATAACAAGTGGACCGTGAATGACGTCGGTGACGGCCGCTTTCTGAGCCCCTTGGGCGCTCTCACGGGGGCGGGCGTGCACCCCCATGAGAAGCCGCCCATGCGGACATCCTTAGGAGCGTGCAATACGCCGAAAAGCTGCCAGATTTTTCAGAAAAATTCTACGAAGAAATCCAAAAACCAGTGCAACCCCCGCGGCGGGGCTGTTCGGGGACCTGCAGGAAGAGGCAGCGGGTGACGCTTTTATGGAGATTTCGCGGTTTGGATGGCTTGGATGCGGGCCGCCTCGAATTCATCTCCGCGATTCCAGGACTGCATGGGATCGGCATCGGCGGCAGCCAATCCGACATGCGTGAGCAGTTGAATGTCCTCAACGGCGCCGGAGAGATCCCAGTCGGGGTCGTACTCGTCGGAGCGTTGGTGATAGTGTTTTTCGGTCCAGATTTGAAGTTGTTCTTTTCCCCAGCCATCAGGTTTTCCCCGCACAGCATGCCCGGAATGCAGATAGACCGCCGGGACGCCAACCTTGGCGAGCGAGAATTGGTCCGAGCGATAGTAGTAGCCTTTGCTGGGCTCGAGGTCTCCGACGACCTTTCGATTTTGCTTGGCAGCAGCGGCTTCGACCAAAGCGTCCATGGAGCTTTTGCCCAAGCCGATCACTTGGACGTCGCGGGTTGGCCCGAGGAAGTTGATGCCGTCGATGTTGACGAGCGCTGCAAGCTTTCCGTTCGGGACAACAGGGTTTTCGGCCAGGTATTTCGATCCCAGCAGTCCTTGTTCCTCCGCGCCGACGGCGGCGAACATCAGCGATCGCTTGGGGCGAATACCGCTTTCGTAGATCGCCTTCAGGATCGACAAAAGAGCTGCCGTCCCCGAAGCATTATCGATGGCGCCGTTGTAGATATTGTCACCCTTTGCGTCCCTGTCCATCGCGATACCGATATGGTCGTGATGGGCCATGAAGACGACATGTTCGTCCGCGAGGTCGGGATCGGAACCGGGCAAGAAGCCGATCACAGTGGCCGTATCGCGCTCGCGCGCCTCGGTGTGGATTTCTGGAGTGAGTTTCAGTCCGAGGGGGAGTGGGCGGAAATCGCGATGCTCCGCGGCCTCGCGGAGTGCATCGAGATCGCGGCCAGCGAACTTGACGAGCGAGCGGGCGGCATCCTCGGTCATCCAACCTTTCATATCGACCCGTGGACCTGCGGAATTGCGAAGTTCGAATTCCTCGCCGGTCCAGGAGGTTTGGATGACCGTGAACGGGTAGCCTGCCGAAGGGGTGGTATGGATGATGATCGCTCCGGCCGCTCCTTGGCGAGCAGCACTCTCGTACTTGTAGTCCCAGCGCCCGTAGTAGAGGCGTCGCGAGCCAGCGAACAAATCCGGATCGCGTTCCGGATCGTTGTTCATCATGACGAGGATCTTGCCGCGCAGATCTTCACCTTTGAAATCATCCCAGTCGTACTCAGGAGCTTGAATCCCATAGCCGACGAAGACCAGCTCGCGTTCGTTGATCACGATCTGTTTTTCCGGTTTTCCCGCAACGGCGATGTAGTCGTCGAAGTACTTCAACGCCAACTCGCTGGATGGCTCCTGAGGCTTGTTGGATGGAAATCGCCAAGTCGCTGCGGGGCGGCTGGTAATGCCGATCATCGGCACGCGTTGGCGGTAGGAGTTGGTGCCGGGACTCGGTTGCAGGCCATGGATTTTGAATTGCGTTTCGAGATACAGCTGGGTGATGGCATCCCCGGTCGTGCCTGGTCCGCGACCTTCGAGCAAATCGTCGGCCAGGAATTGGATATGCCCCGCGAGAACCGAGGCATGAATTCGAGCGGTCGCCGCGTCGATGGCAGCCGACTGTCCCCTCGCCGTCGAGCTCAAGGAGCCGAAAACGGGCCCGAGGATCACCAGGGAAACGAGAGTCAGGGTTCGCATCGCATTCGAATTCATGGAGTTGCCTCGGTGGTCTCCGATAGCTTCTTCTTTCCGAGGATAAAGCCATCGATGGCCCACCCATCCTCTTCGGTACGGACAACCAAGCCTGCGGGAGTAAAGAATTGCTTCACGGCTTGGAATGGCGGCAGCTTGCTTCCCTGCAACTGCTGCGGCTTCGCTTTGTCGGTTTTCAGCAATCGTTCCGCGATGAGTGCCAGCAACGAACGGGACTGAGGCAAGATGTTCTGACGGAACAACTCATATTGCATCTCAAAGGAGCGTTCCGACAGATCGACTTCGGAGAAACTCATCTCGGCGCTACCGAGCAGTTTGTGTTGCATCGCGCGGCATGCCCGAACTTCCGGCAACGCTTCGAAAGGATGCTGGAAATTCCCCTGGCTGGCTCGCTCAATGACCTTGGCCAAACTATCTGGATTGGACGCGAATACAAACCAGCCGTCGATCAGCGTGACGGCCCACTGCTTGAGCAAGGGTTCGTCGTCATCCGCCTTCGCCCCGCCTTTCGCGCCAGGATCGTCGGACTTCGAACTGGATCCCGAGTCAAAGTCCAGCGTCTCCTCTTGGATTTCCTCGTTCGAGAACTTCCAAACTCGGTAATCGCCGATATCCTCGATGCTCGAGCCAGGCTCGGTCTTCGAGTATCGATCCAAAACGCCGCGCAGCATGTTGTCCGGGTCATCGAGCTTGACACAGATCAACGAGCGTTTGCTCTCGGGGGTGATCGGAGGCACGATTTCGGTGACCGCATAAAACTCCGTTCCAATGTAGGGCAGGATCTCTTTCTTGATATCGATTTGCGGACCGTTGGGATCCATCTTGATTCCCTTAAGGATTTCCTCGAATTGCTCTTCGCCGATGTATCCATCCACCAACCCCTTGAACTTGGGAAATGCTTCGCTGAAATCCCACGAAAACCCCAAAACGCTGGCAGAGTTCGGATCGATCCAAGGAGGCGGGACCAGCGATTTGTTGTTCGGGAAATCTAAAATCTCCGCCGATTCGGTTGTCCATGCATCCCGCAGAATGAACCCTTGGTGGTGCATGTCAAGGTCCTCTTTGCTGAACTGGACCGATCCAGCAGCGCACAAGATGCTTTCGAAACCTTGTTCTTCAAGCACCTTGAGAACATCGACTTGGCCGCGCGTCGACTTGGCGGAGACGGCGCGCAGCAGCCTTGCAAAGCCGAAGGGGCGAACGAAGTACTCGAGCTCGGCTGGGTGCGCGTCGCGCTGAATTCGATCCTGGACCCGCAGGTACAGCGGCGATTTTGAAATGGATTCCGCGGGAGCCGTCTTCTGCGCTGCCACCAGTTCCTTGATGGTTTCCATGTCGTCGGCGGCGAACAACTGGCCCGCTGAAACCACGTAATACGAATCGCGAACCCTTTTGTCATTGGCGACCGGCGGCATGCGATAATGCTTGACCGTCAGATCCCCAAGGGAGACCGTGGCTGTTTGTGCCTGGATCCCCTGCATTTCTTTCTCAATACGAAGCATCAGCGCGTCGACTTGGGCCTCTTTGCCCAGGATGTCGATGACAATCCCCATGGAATAGGGCTTCTCGGTTGCGTTGGGGCGGGCGATCCATCCAATCGCAGCTTGGCCTGAACAAATGTCCCGCAAGTCGTCAAACTTGACATTCAATTGCCACCCCGAGTCCGAAAGCCGCTTGCGGATGCTCTCCTGCTGGCTGACCCAAAAATCCTTGAGCTGATCGTCCGCAGCGAGTTTGCCAAGCTCCGTCTTGCCCCAGTTGGCCAAAAACGCCTCGCTATCGGGAAGACAAACAAAGGCTTGAGTCTCTGCCGGAAGCATGTCGGACGCTTTGCGCAACCCTTCATCCGCTTGGGCAACCTGGATTCGCAAGGGCAAAGGACTTGCCGCAGCCATCGCCACAGCAATCATCACGACAATTCGAGTTAATGAAGTCACCAGTCCGATCTCCGTTCGTACCAAGTATTTCAAGTGAGAAAAGCGAATAGCCAGCAACTGCCAAACCGTGTATCGTATCGCAAATCGAGTCTATAAGGGAACCCGGGTTACCCCCTCCGGTGGTTTCGGTTATCGACTCCCCCCTTTTTTCAGGCAAAACGTGCCATGCCAAGAGACGAAGAAGTGTTGGTTGTACCAGCCAACTTACTGGATCAGCTAGGTCGCTTCTCCGGGTTTACCACCGCGATCGATCGCTATTTACCAGCCCTTTTGGACCGCTCCAACCAATCGTTTCGACCTCGAAGCCTCGTCGAAACCGATCCGTCCTTCAAACAGCTGATCCCCTACGTGATCCTGGAGTGCAACAACGAACATGGAACCCGGTTGTTCCAGTACACGCGAGGAAAGGGGCAGGGGGAGGCACGGCTGCACGCTCTGAAGTCGGTGGGCATCGGAGGCCATATTTCAGTCGAGGATGCCCAGGGTAATGATTGGTATCGGACCGGAATGCAACGGGAGCTGTCGGAAGAAGTCGATATCGGATGCGGCGGAAACGATCGAATCGTGGGGCTCATCTACGACGACACCACCGAGGTTGGGCGAGTCCATCTCGGAATTGTCCACATCATGCAGCTGTCGTCATGCAAGGTCCAGCCGCGGGAAAACCACTTGCTCGAATCAGGATTTCGCCCGGTCGACGAGATCAAGAGCGATCATCGGGCGTTGGAGACCTGGTCGCAGTTGTGTGTTGAACACCTGTACTAGCCGACAGACCTCGCTCGCTGTCAACGTCATCGTCGCCGCGTTCCAAGAACGCAGCAGACGTAGCGATCGCCCGCGTTACTCCACACCCTTTTCAGGTGCCGACTTCACAAGCAGCAAAAGATACGCATTCAAGTCCGACTTGGGAATCGACTTGCCAGTCGCTCGTTTTCGCTGCTCCACATCGAGATACGGAACATCCCGCCCGCCCGACGGAAACGCTGTGACCAAGCCTAAGCTGTCTTTGCCGTGAAACGTCAACCGACGAGCCGAATCATCGGTGGTAGCGATCGGCTGGAGCTGGTTGACCAATTTCAATACGGCAGGGTCGAAGGACATGTCCAGGTGGTAGCCTGGGAACGATTCATATTGGGCTTGAACGGAGGTCAAAAACGCGTCGATCTTCGATGCCTTGGCTCGGACGAAGAACACCTGTACCGACTCTTCGCGTTTCGCGACGTCGACTCCCGCCATCATACTAACCATCTTCGTGGAAACCAACGAGGAAAGCTGTTCATCGTTCAAGTTGACATCGTCAGTGTGGACAATATCGAACTCGTCCATCAGGGATCGCAGCGCGTCATCCTCTCGGGAAACGGCATCCACGACCACTTCTGCGACCAGCGTGAAGACCGCTTCGTCGGGCTTGACTCCTTTCGACTCCAGCATGTCTCGGACGGCAGGAGGGAGCGCCTCAGATGGTTCGCGCGACTTCGGTGTGTCGGCCGCCAAGGCATGTTCTCCAGCAGACTCGCCGGTCGAGTCCATGGGCGCTTTCGGATTGGCGGAATCCGCCAACCTGGAGGTGGACTCCTCCGGGGTCAGCCCCGGACGCTCGCTTCCGCGAGCCTCCGCTCCCGTATTGCTGTCAGCCACGGTATTGCTGTCAGCCACAGTATTGCTGTCAGCCACAGTATTCTTCGGGGAGAGTAGTTCGACCGCACGTTCGTTGGTTTCCTTCTCGGTGACCTCCAGGCTTCGGGGTTCCGGGGACTCCATCACTAGCGGCTGGACAGGCAGCCGTGGGGAGAGCAGGGGACCAGCCACAAAAAATGTCAGTGCTGCGACCGTTGCAACCGCCAGAGCGGGAATCCAGACTCGCCAAGCTCGCTGGGAAACCGAAGGAAGGTCGGTTGCCGACGCCGTGTCCGATTCCGACGCCAGGGTCAAGCGAACTCGGGGCTCCGCGGGTGCCGGAACGCGTTTAGCGACCCGGTCGGCGGACCGTTGGGCTGGCGGACGCAACCACGCGGGCGACCGATCTCCCATCATCTCAGCGCGCTCCCGAGCGGCGGACACGATGCCCTTCGAAAAATCGGGACCAAGCCTACCGACGCTGCGACCACGGAGCAACGAGTTCCGCAAGGCTTGCAGGTCGTTCAGACGGGCTTCGAGGGTCGGATCCTCCTTCATCGCCAATTCCAAACGTCGCTGCTCTTCGTCGGTTAAAACACCGTCGAGCAGGCCGTTCAGGAGGTCTTGGAGGTCGTCAGGATTTGTGGACATAGTTGGTATATCGATTCTCTGTCACTCTCCGAGGGCCTGTCCCCTCGAAAAGTTCCCGCCACTCCGCGTAGAATATCAATCTGCACATGGAGCCGATACGCAATGGTACTCAAATTTGTCGAGATTCTCAGCTTTTTTTAGGCCAAACCCCCGTTTCGGCTAGGACCTTTTCGACGGCGGTTCCCCAGCCCCGATTGGCTGCCGGCGAGGCTGGGCTGGGGTGCAAAATCCGCACAATCCGCCCCGATCCTTCGTGGGACACTCGCTTGAGGCATGCCTCGGCATAGTGCCCCACCCCCACCAGAAAATCGGGACGTAGCAGCTCGAGCGTTCGGCCCAGATGCCAATCACAAGCCTCTTGCAGTGGTCTCGCTTGTTGGACAGGCAATTGGTCGGGCGTGACGTTCCGTCCGCCATCGTCCATGAAGACCAGCGGACAGTAATTTGCCACGAAATGCTCACGAAAGAAGGCGTCGGACGATTCGGATCGCGCCGCAAACAATTCCCAAACCCGCCTCCCCGAGACCTCCGACCGCTCGCAGTCCATCCCTAAAATCGGTCTCTTGGGATGCTCCCGCTGCGGGCGCCCGACCGGAGCGTCAATCCTCAGCCATTCGCGCACCGCCGACACTTCTCCGAACGGAATCCCTGTTTGGGCCATCCCCCACGGGCCGGGGTTCATCCCCAGAAAAAAAACACGCTTGGGTCCCCTGGCGAACCGTTCCAAATAACACCGATAGGGGTCCCACGCGTACTGCAGCGGATTGTAAATGTACTCCACCGGCGTCGAAAAACGGAGCGAATCCACCCGCTGGCACAACTCCTTGGCGGCCTCCAACATCTCTCGACTCGTGCGGGTTGTTCGCATCGATAGCATCCAGGAAAAAACTCTTGCTAGCAAATCTCGGTCGCGATTCCGGTATTGTAGCAAATCTGGTCCGGGCGATTTCCGGGGAATCCTTGATCGGGAGAACTGAGATACCCCTCGATTCCTCGCGCGAGTAAGATCCGACAAGGCGACGGGGGAGCAACCCCATCGTTTATTTTTTTCAAACGGAGTGTGAAGGCATGATTTGGACGGTTGTTCAGACGAGCTGGCGGCGATTGAAGAACAATCGCTCGGAGCTATTGCTGACCTTTGTCGTACCGATCATCTTTTTCAGTATCTTCGCGGTCATCTTCGGCTCGCGCGGCGGATCCGGCTCAGGTACGCCGAAAATCAAGGTTGCGATCGCTGACACGGCGGAGACGTCGATTTCGAAACGGGCGACGGAGCTTCTGCGTCAGCAGCCGTCGCTCCGCTTGGCGGATCGGCGCACGTCCCGTCCCTTTTTCAGCCAGGCGGAATCGGCGGAGGACGATGCGAGCACGGTTAGTCTCGCCACGGCTGAGGACTTGGTTCGTCGAGGAATGGTTTCCGCGGCGATCCTTTTCGAACCGAACATCGAGGCGGGTGGATCCATGCCTGGGATCCGCGTGATGACCGATACCTATGATCAAGTTGCCTCGCAGGTGGTGGCGGCCCTGGTGCAACGCGCCGTGATGACGGCCGCGTCGGCCGATGCCGAGATGGTGCGGCCTGCCTCGTTTGATGGGAAGGTCATTCCGTATCCGGCTCCGATCGCTTCCAAGCCCCCCGAGATTGCAGTCGTCGATGTGTTGGGCGGAAAAAAGACGAACCCGATCATTTCGATGTACGCCGCAGGGATCGCCGTCATGTTCGTTCTCTTTAGTGCGACGACGGCCAGCGGATCGCTTCTGGAGGAACGCGAGAACTCCACCCTCGATCGACTCCTGTGCAGTCGACTGACGATGGACCAGTTATTGCTGGGCAAGTGGGTCTACCTGACATGCATCGGGGCCGCGCAGATCACGTTGATGTTCCTGTGGGGCAGCATGGTTTTTGGCATTGAGCTGCTGAGTCATTGGGAGGGGTTTGCGGCGATGACGGTGGTGACGGCAGGGGCCGCAGCAAGCTTTGCGCTTTTTCTGGCCTCTCTGTGCAAATCGCGTACGCAGCTCGGATGGGTCTCGACCATTGTCATTCTGACCATGAGCGCACTGGGTGGAAGTATGGTCCCTCGCTATTTGATGAGCGAGAGCATCCAGCGCGTGGGACTGGTGACCTTCAATGCCTGGGCTCTGGAAGGCTACAACAAAGTGTTTTGGCGCGATCTGGGTCTGCGAGACATCGAATGGGAACTCGGCGTCCTGACCCTCAGCGCCATGGTGTTCATCGTGCTCGCTCGAGCATGTGCGGTGCGCTGGGAACGCACATGAGCCTGCCGAGCCCCGCAGAGCTTGCCCAGGATCGCCTCCTGCGGCATGACTATCGCCGACTGTTGACCTCTTGGCAAAGGTTGCAGCGGGTGCCGGAACAGCGGCGATCGAATGACATCGAGCGATGGCATACATCGCTCGCCGCAGCGCGTGAACGATTCGATTTCCGAGAGCGGTTCGCACTCGATCTCCAAATCGATCCCGAACTTCCCATCGCTCAACATCGCGATGCGATCATCGACTGGATCCAAAATCGGCAAGTGATCGTGGTCTGCGGAGAGACCGGATCCGGCAAGAGCACGCAGCTCCCCAAGCTCTGTGTTGCTGCCGGATTGGGGCGTTACGGTTGGATCGGCCACACGCAACCCCGGCGTTTGGCCGCGCGATCGATCGCAAAACGACTCGCCGACGAAACGGGAACCGCGCTCGGCGAAGGGGTCGGCTACAAAATCCGATTCCAAGATGTGCTCAAGGACTCGACGATCGTCAAGCTCATGACCGACGGAGTCCTGCTGGCCGAAATCCATCGCGATCGCGATTTGGAGGCCTACGATTGCATCATCATCGACGAGGCCCATGAACGATCGATCAACGTCGACCTGCTGATGGCATACCTCGTACCGGTGCTGCAGCGGCGCCCCGAATTGCGATTGGTGATCACCAGCGCAACGATCGACGCCGAACGTTTCTCACAGCATTTTTGCGATGCCATCGGGCCCGCGCCAATTGTCATGGTCGAAGGACGCAGCTATCCGGTCGAAGTCCGCTATCGAGGCGCGATGTCAACCAAGGAAAGGGAGAACTCGGCGGATGGTTCTGAACAAGTCGATGCGCCGGAGTTCGGTTCGTCGATCCTCGCGAGATTCTGCGATGCGGTGGACGAACTCTTTGCCGAAGGTTCGGGTGATATCCTGGCATTCTTTCCCACCGAACGGGACATCCGCGACGCGCACAAGCGACTTCGCGGCCACTTGACGCGCCGCGGGCTCTCCGATCGAACCGAAGTTCTTCCATTGTATGCGAGGCTGACGGAAGCCGAGCAGCAGCGGGTGTTTCAACCCCATGCAAAAACGCGGATCGTCCTGGCCACCAACGTGGCCGAGTCCTCCTTGACCGTTCCAGGTATTCGTTATGTGATTGATACCGGAACGGCGCGCGTATCGCGATTCGCCGCGAAAAGCCGTGTTCAACGGCTCCCGATCGAGCCGATCTGTCAGGCGTCGGCGAACCAGCGGAGCGGTCGCTGCGGACGCCTCGGTCCGGGAATTGCCATCCGACTTTACGATGAATCGGATTACGTGGCTCGTCCCCCGTTTGCCCAACCCGAGATTCGCCGTTGCGACCTTGCGGCGACCATTCTTCATACCAAAAGCCTTGGCGTCGACGACATCGAATCGCTCGCCTGGTTGGACCCGCCCCGCGGAGAAACCGTTCGCGAAGGGAACCAAACCCTCGCTGAGATCGGAGCCATCGATGAGCGAGGGGAATTGACCTCCGTCGGTCGACAGTTGACTCGCTGGCCGGTCGCCCCCCGCATCGGGCGCATGCTTCTGGCTTCGAATGAAAACGGATGCTTGCACGAGATGCTCGTGATCGCGGCGGCCCTCGAGTCCCAGGATCCCCGTGTTCGGCCTGTGGATCAGGCGCAGGCCGCCGATGCCGCTCATGAAAAATTCCGGGATCCCAACAGTGATTTTGTCTCCTTCTTGAAGATCTGGGACTTCTATCATAGGCTTCGCGAACAGCTCGGCCGCTCGCGGCTCGAACGCGCGCTGCGCGATCAGTTTCTATCCCTACCCCGGTTGCGCGAGTGGAGCGATGTGCATCGTCAATTGGCCGATCAATGTCGCGATGCGAAATGGTCCATCTCTTCCCGACGCTTTTTGCGGACGGAACCCAACCCTGCGGATCAAAACGAACAACGGCTTCCCGAAGGGTACGATGCGATTCACATGGCCATCCTGAGCGGCATGTTATCGGGAGTCGCCATGCTGGATGACCAAGGCCGATATCGAGGCGCGTCGAACATGGAGTTGCAGATCTGGCCCGGCTCGGGCTTGAGAAGCGCGAAACCAAAATGGATGGTCAGCGGCGAGTTGGTCGAGACGACGCAGCGGTATGCGAGAACCGTCGCTCGAATCGACCCGCGTTGGATTGAACGCGTGGGCGCGCATTGCGTTCGATACAGCTATGACAGCCCCCATTTCAGTCGGAATCAGGGGTCGGCGATGGTCATGCGTCGGGGTTCCCTGTTCGGCTTGCCTGCGGTGCCTCGAATCGCGGTTCCCTTGGCTCCGTTGGATCCCAAGCTGGCCAGGTCGCTATTGATCGAACACGGCCTGGCGGAACGGCAACTGGTATCGCGAGCCCGGTTTTGGCAGCACAATGAACGCTTTCTCCTGGAGATCAAACAGGTCGGGGATCGCACGCGACGCCGCGATTGTGTCGTGGATCCCTATGCACTGTTGGAGTTCTATCGAAACTGCATCCCCGAGCACGTTGTCGACCGAGTCGCGTTGGAGCAATGGGATCGCTCGCTGCCGCGGGCAACCGACCAGCCTCCTTTCCTGTCGTGGGAAGCCCTTGCGCTTCCCCTCGATCGCCAGTCGATCGATCGCGATTTCCCGGATCGGTTGGAGCTCGGCGTCACACAACTCCCGCTGGCCTATCGTTTTGAGCCCGGAGACGATGCCGACGGAGTGACGGTTCGGGTGCCGCACGCGGCCGTGAGCCAGCTGCACCGGGAAAAATTGGAATGGCTCGTCCCCGGATTGCTCGAGGAAAAACTGACGGCGCTTCTGAAGTCATTGCCGAAACGTCTGCGCCGGCAATTGGTGCCGATCCCCGATACCGTGCGCGTCATGCTGCCAGCCATGCAAGCGGCCCAGGCCCGACGCGAACCCTTTTGGAGGAGCGTTTGCCAATGGTGCTCGGAGCATCTCGGCGAAACCATTCGCCCCGATGATTTTGATCTCGCGAGTCTTCCTGTCCACTTGCAGATGCGCATCGAACTGATCGATGCGCGAGGTGACGCTGAACTCGCCTCGCGCGACTTGAGCGCGATCCAGCAGCATGCAGCTCCGGCAAAGCTTCTCGAGCTCGATTCCAAACCAGCGGCAACGAACTACGCCTGGCAACGCGCATCCATGCAGCGTTGGGATATCGAGTCGCTTCCGTCAATGATTATCGAAACCGTCGGCGGCGTTCGCGTCGAAAGGTATCCCACATTGCAATTCTCGGACGCAGGAATCTCAACTTGCGTCGTCGATGATGCGCACCTTGCGGAACAAATGCTGCGGCAGCAGTGGATTCGGCTCGTCGCCATGATGGAACGCCGCGAGCTTCGAAGCCAGATCGCGTTTCTCCCCCATTGGAATCAAGCCTGCTTGTGGGTATCCAATCGCTGGTCCAATACGGCTTGGACGGATTGGGTCTCGTACCTGATGGCCAGGTTGGCGCTGGTGGAAATCGACTGGTCGAAAAGCCGGGAATCGTTTTCGCCGTGCGTGAGAACGAAGCTGGACTACGAAGCCATCTCGGTCCGCCGTATCGAGCAAATCGGTTTGGCGGCCGCGGAACTCGGGAGATGGATCCCCAAGTTTTCGCAAGCATACCAGCAGGTGCGCAAGCTTCGAGAATCGACCCCAGCCGCTTACGCCTCAAGCTTGAATGCCATCGACGCACAGATTTCAGAACTGCTCGACGATTCTCATCCGTTTCATACGCCATGGGTCTACCTTCGCGAGTTTCCTCGCTACTTGAATGCGATGGGGATGAGGATCGAGAAACTCAAAGCGATTGGCGCAAGCAAGGACCAGGAACTCGATCGCGATGCAGCCGAGGCATGGCGCGACTACGCCCATCGGATCCAGGCGTTGTCGGCGAAAATCTCCAAGCCCAACCACGCGGTTCGATGGCAGCCGTCGGGGAAACTGCTGGAGTATCGGTGGATGATCGAAGAGCTGAGGGTTTCGATCCATGCGCAGAAGCTTGGAACTCGCGTGAGTGTTTCGCCCAAGCGACTCGAGAGGATGCGAGAACAATTGGAATCCGGACCCTGATTCTGTCAGCGGGAGTCGATGGCGACGTTCCAGAGCCGAATGCGATGGGATCGGATCAATCCCTGCTGAACGTACGGATCCCGTGCGACGAAGGCTTCGATTGGATCGATGGTGTCGGTCTCGAATACAAGGACTGCGGCATCGACCGGGTCAGCCAAAGCGCCGCCGAGGACCAGCAGGCCCTGCTCCGCGTACTCGCGGGCTAGCAGAAGGTGGGCTTCGCGGAACGGAGCACGCCGTTCGATGTAGTTCTCCGCCACGTCGTAGATCAGCAGATAGAACATCGCGCCGCTACTCCACGACGAGCCGAATCGGCAGCGTCGTCGGATTGCCATCGACCTGTCCTCGAAGATGAAACATCCTTGCTCCACGAGCGACGATTGGGGACGCGGTGATGAAGACTTCCCTGGTTGATTGGCCGGCGGGGATGAGCAAGCCATTGAGGCCGATGTTGTCGACGAAGCAGCCGTGGGGTAGATTCCGACCGCTGTCATCTCCGCCAAACGAGAGGTCCCCCTGCAATTCGCCGCGTTCGATCACCAGCATCGCCGATACGGTCGTACCTGGCTGAATCCGGAGTTCCTGGAGCGGCGGAGCATCGGGCGCGGCATCCCGCGCGATCACTTTGAGAGCCATCGCGGGTTTGTCGGTGAGTTTGACTTTCAATTTCGCCTCGGATTCCGCAGCGATCTCAACCCCTCGGTGGTACGCACGAGCGCGCAGCGTCAAATCGACCTCGGGCCCGAGGGCAGCCAATGCTCCCTCGGCCATCCGCAGCTGGCCGATCGCCTTCCCCTGCTCGGATTCCACGGTCAGCTTGCCCGCGTCGAGCAATGGTTCCGGCAGGTTGACGAACTCGATATCGATCGGGCCATTGAGGCCGTCGAAGCGTTCCACGGCGACAGAGAACTCGCAGCCCACGCTGGGTCGCAACGCGATCTCTCCCTGTTCGACTCGGAATTGAAAACGAGGTCGAGGCCGTACGATATGGAGTTGGTATTTGTACTCGTCACCGCCCTGCCCGCGCGCATCGCGGACGCGGACCATGTACGTTCCATCGCGAGGCGCCTGAAAGTGCAACCGCGAATCCTTGCCACCGCGTCGCGTCGCATCATCATCGTTCGAATAATAGACCGGAAACACAGGGAGTCCGTTCGACTTGGGTTCGTTCCCGGGCGCGATCTCTTCCACGATCCATGCGGGTTCATTGAGCGCATGCGTGGTTGCGGTCGTGTCCCAATACGTGAAGCGATTCCCATAGCCAGGATAGACTTTGTAGCCGGAGTCGGGACCGCGAGGATAGAGCCACAGCTTGACCACTTCCCCCGCTGCATAAAGATATTGATTCAGCTCCATGTCCTCCCACCGATGCAAACGAAAGTCGTCGATATTCATCGAGTCCTTTCCTCGGAACGTGAAGTACGATTCTCGCACCGCTTGCAGGCGTGTTCGCAACAACGGTTCCCCCTGGGCATCGCACAGATCGATCAAGCTGTCCAGGCGAGATCCGCTGCGCGCCGCATCGATCGAAACGATCCATTCGTCGCCTTGCTTGGCATCGAAGGCATACCAATCGCCCGCATGCATGCCTTGCATGTCATCGCTCGAGATGGCCCCCGACACCATGGACGGGATCGGCAAGCGTTGCGGGTCCGACGGAAACCGCTTCCTCGGCGACTCCGCGATGGTCGGGACCGTTTCGTTCACCGGCGCAGAAGCCATATTGCGAGAGGGCAGCCCTGGCGCTGCGGGCTCCGCGCCCGCCCGATCGATCGCGGATCGAACATCGCGCTCCACGACGCGACCGGAGAGTGTCGTCGTCGACAATCGATCGCTGTCGCGATTCCAGAGCAGAGCGGAAGCGATATCGTCCAGAGGCTCGAGCGTCGCGATCAAGTCCCAGTTCTCAGCGTTCCAGATTTTGACGAGGCGGTCCTCACCCGCCGTGGCGACCCAGCGCCCATCGGGGGATGGGCTCAACTGATTCACAGGCTCTTCATGGGCGAAAACCGACCGCAGCATCGGACTGACCGTCGGTTTGTCTTTCGAAAGCAATTTCCAGACGCGAACGCGGCGATCTGCGCCTGCGGCCATAACGGCCCCTTTGCCTCCGATCCACCGGACCGCATATTGTTCCGCCTCCCCTTGGCCGAGCGTATCCAACCGTTCTCCCGTGTCCAAACGCCAAATTTTGACCGTCTCGTCAGCGCTCGCGCTCGCCAATACCTGGCCGCTTTCATCAAAGTCGAGATCGTAGACAGCGCCATTGTGCCCTTGAAGGGACCGGAGAAGGGCGCCTGTCGGAACATCCCAGAGATGGATGATGCGGTCGTAGCCAGCGGTTGCCAGGATGGTGCCCGAAGGGTTGATTGCGACGGCGTAGACGATGTCTTGATGACCCTCGAATCGACGCTCGACGCGCGGCGTGGGATTGCTGCCGGCGATCGATTCGCCGTCCAGAAGGATGGTCTGCCCTCCAACGCCTGGAATCCCCGAAGCGATCATGACCCATCGTCCATCGCGCGAGGTTCGGATCTGGGTTACCTTGCCGATGATGTCGAGGTTGAGTTTGCGCCGTTGTTCGACCTGCTGCCATTCAATGATCCCAGGCCGTCCGATCAGCAAGCCTCCTTGCGGACCGACCAAGGCGGCGGCGGTGATCGGCAACTCACCCGCGAACGATGCCCCGGATCGGGGGAAGCTCCATCGATCGCTCAGCGGGATGGCAGCATCCGTTCCTTTCGCACCGGCAACAATCCAAGCTTCGAGGATCTTCCGCTCCTCGTCGTTCGGTTGAGGAGAATCCTCCGGCGGCATCTTGGGCTCGTCGATCCCGGTGATCCGTCGCCACAGGAGCGATTCATCCGGCTTGCCCGGCACCACAACGGCGCCTGAGACACCGCCCCGGCGCAACGCAGAAAAGGTATGCATCTGCAATTCCGCTTCGGGTTCTTGAGCACCGTGGCAGCCGACGCAGTACCGGGTGAGGAGGGGGACAACCTCTTTTTCCCATGTGGAAGGGTTGCTGAAAGCCCTCGGGGACGCAACCAGGATCCCTAGAAGAAATAGGAGGAACGAGAAACGCTGGCTACGTGACGGAGGCATGGCGACAACTTTTCCATTGTTTGGCGAACACTCGCGGTAAGTTGAGGTTTTTCTCCCCTGATTGTAATGCAAATCCTCCCAAAAAGATCGGGTGGCTTGGGGAGTTTCCCAAGCGGCAACAGGGATGGTATCTTAACGCCTCCCGGCTTCTTTCCATGAGCCAAACATTTTTTCTCTCACTCTCCTGGAGCGATTCAGTACTATGCCCAGACCCGTTACGTTATTCACCGGCCAGTGGGCCGATCTACCGATCGCGAAAATGGCTCAGTTCACCAAGGATGCGGGTTACGATGGAATTGAGTTGGCGTGTTGGGGCGATCATTTCGAGGTGGACAAGGCGATCTCGGACCCAGGGTACTGCGATGCCCGTCGAGCCATGCTCGAGAAAATCGGCTTGCAATGTCACGCCATCAGTGCACACCTTGTAGGTCAAGCGGTTCTGGACAACATCGATGCGAGGCACAAGTCGATTTTGCCTGCATATGTGTGGGGAGATGGAAACCCGGCCGGAGTCAATGAGCGCGCCGTCGAAGAGATGAAGAAGACGGCACACGCGGCGAAGCGGTTCGGAGTCAAAGTCGTCAATGGCTTCACCGGTTCCAGCATTTGGCACTTGAACTATTCGTTCCCACCCGTGCCGCAATCGATGATCGATGATGGTTTCGATCTTCTGGCGAAACGCTTTCATCCGATCTTGGACGAGTTCGCCAAGTGCGGGGTGCGGTTTGCCCTCGAGGTGCATCCGACCGAAATCGCATTTGATATCTACTCCGCCCAGCGGGCGCTCGAAGCGCTCGATCATCGGCCCGAATTTGGATTCAATTTCGACCCGAGTCACTTGATCTGGCAGGGAGTTGATCCGGTTGAATTCATCCGCGCGTTCCCCGACCGCATCTATCACATGCACGTCAAAGACGCCACCACCAAGCTCAATGGCAAGTCGGGAATCCTGTGCAGCCACTTGAACTTCGGAGACCCTCGACGCGGATGGGATTTCCGATCCCCAGGTCGCGGCAGCGTCAACTTTGAGGAAATCATTCGCGCTTTGAACGACATCGGCTACTCCGGTCCGCTCAGCGTCGAATGGGAGGATAGCGGGATGGATCGTGAATTCGGCGCTCGCGAAGCCGCTTCGTTCGTGAAAGGAATCGATTTCTCTCCCAGCGGCCGCGCGTTTGACTCGGCCTTCGACAAGGAAACAGCATGATTGCCAACCACGCCCGACTTTTGTTTGACCCCGGGAACGAAGCCCTTCGCTTTCTTCCCGAAGGCCCCTATCCTTGCGGACCGGATCGCTTCTCTTGGGTCGCGATCCAGCATGGTCCTGACGCGAATAGCGGATCGCTCAATATTTACGATCTGCGGTCGCAGAAGAATACCAGCTACCTTTTTCCCGGTCGACCTGGATTCGCCTTCGTGACCGACCGAGGTAATTTCGTCGTCGGTTGCGAACGCGGCGTCGGCATTTATTCACCGCGCGATGCAGTCTGGAAACCCTTTATCCAAGGAATCGATGCCCGCGTCACCGGCACGATCGTCAACGATGGAATCACTTGGAATGGAAACTTGATCTTTGGCACCAAGGATCTGGAGTTCAAGACCAAGAAGGCGGGGTTGTATTTTTGGCGGCGGTCCGATCGAAGGTTATTCCAACTGCGGTCCGACCAGATCTGCAGCAATGGAAAATGCGTCGTTCCCGTCGATGAGCATCGAATCCTGCTCTACGACATCGATTCGCCGACCAGGCAAGTGGTGAAATACACCATCGATCTCCTCTCGGGGACGAGCGACGAGCCACGCGTGGTCATCGACCTCCGGACGGAGGCGGGGGTCCCCGACGGCATGACCATGACGCCGGACGGCCGCTCAGCGATCATTTCCCTCTATCAACCCGAACCCGCCCCACAGGGCCGGACCATCCAGGTTTCCTTTGAGACGGGTGAAGTGGAGAAGGTGTGGACGGTGGACGCAAGCCCCCAAGTGACTTGTCCCCAATGGGTTTCCTACAACGGAAACGCAGCTTTGGTCATGACAACGGCTGTGGAGAACATGCCCTCATCGCGGCGCGCGGAATCCCCCAACGCTGGAAGCATTTTCATGTGCGAGACCGAAATACCCTGGGAGGAATCCACCTTTGGACGGATGACTCCGGTCTTCCTAGAATAGAGAGGTCGCCGGAATGTCTGCCCCCTCGGGCAGAACCTTTGCCGACGAGCCGTGTTGATGATTGATATCCCCCACGCTTTTGCGGCACTCGATTTTGTCTAGCTCGAATGAACCGTCTGAAAACGCACGCGTCGACCCGGATGTCGGTTTGATGCTGCGAGTGCGCGATGATGACGCGGTGGCCTTCGAAATGCTCATCGATCGATATCAACGCAAAATCGTTCGGTTCATGAGCGGTTGGACCCGCAGCCCTGAGCAAGCCGAAGACTTGGCTCAGGATGTGTTCCTCCGCGTGTACAAGTCCCGAAAGAATTATCTACCGACGGCCAAGTTCTCAACTTGGCTGTATCGAATCGCCCACAACGTCGCTTCCAACTTCGTGCGCGATTCCGGGGTCCGGCGCGAATTTCAATTGTCCAAGGCCGAAAGCAGTTCCACCGCAGGACTCCTGATCGAAAATATCGCCATCGCACCGAGCGGATTTCAGCCCGTGCGGCGCATGGATCGGGACGAACGGGCGCAAATCGTTCTCCAAGCCCTCGAAGCCCTCGGCGAACGACAGAAAACAGCAATCCTGCTCAGTAAATTCGAGGGGATGAGTTATCAGGAAATCGGCGAGACGATGGGCTTGAGCGTGCAAGCGGTCAAGTCGCTGTTGATGCGAGCCCGAGTCAACTTGAAAAATCTCCTCGATCCCTACATCCAAGGCGGAACGCCACCACAAGCATCAGCTCCCTCAGAGAATCAGGAAACGCCATGAGCGGAAGCGCGCCGGAACAACTCGACGAGCAATTGACCGCTTATCTCGACGGCGAATTGACCGCGGAGGAGTCGGCCACGCTCGAGAAGAAATTGGTGGACGACGAAGGGCTCCGCCGAAGACTGGCTGAATTGCGACATGCGTACGAACTCCTCGATGAGCTCCCTGACACGCCGCACAACCAGGCGTTCACCCAAAGCACTATTGCGATGGTCGTCGATGAAGTCAAACGATCCTCCGCCGAACCCATTCCAAAAATCTCGTCTCCCACCGCCGAACGAAACTGGTTCGCTTGGCCGAAGGTACTGGTTCCCGTCCTATTGCTGACGCTGGCGGGAAGCACCCTCGGAGGCGCAGGCGCGATTCTGCAAGCCCGAAAGGAATTGTCCAACCTGGCCCTCATGGCGAACCTGCCCGGCATGCAGGATGTCGCCGAGTGGAAGGTCGCCGAGGAGCTTGCCAAAGATCGTGAACTGATCGAATACCTCTCGGATCGTTACTCCGATCGGACGATCCCTTTGGTCCCCTCCTCGCTGTGGAGCCGACGAGCCTGGGTTCAAGCGTTGAATCCAGCTCAAATCGCGAAGCTCGGAAACAGCCGAGAACAACTGCTGAAACTCCCCCGGGAAACCGTCCTGCGTCTCGAAGCGATTCAAACCCAAGTCGATGCACAAGGCAACGCCGATACCGTCAACCAGACGATCCGTGTTGTCGGACATGTACTCGATGCCTTGCCGAACTCGAAACGACAAGACCTCGAAGGGACAAATGCAGAACAGCGGATCAAGACACTGCGAGAGCAACTGCACTTTCGCGCCGCCATGTTCTACGCCGCGGATTTGCCCCCCGAAGATACCCAGGCGCTCGAGGAATGGAGCCGAAATGAATTGCTCCCTCTGCTGGTCGCTAATATGCCCTTCTTGCGGCGGGAGGCGGATGTGCGAACCATGCTGATGTCCCTGTACTCCCTCCGACCCATCGAAGAAGGTTTTCGATTCGAAAATCAAGACGAATTGCTCGCCAACCTCGCGGCGACCATGTCCCCGTTTGCCAAGAAACTGCTCGATGGAATCGATCGCAATGATCAGTTGATCGTCGTCTCCTCCTGGATCGTCCCCGATGGCATCAACAACAATCAACGCTTGATCGATACCTACGATCGCATGCGACGCGAGACGCGAGAAGAAATCGACTTGATGGATCCCGGCCAAAGCAAACGCATGCTTCGCGATCGAGCACGACGACCGGGAAACACCACGAGACCACGCTGACGGGATTATCATCGCATGCCGCCATCGATCTGGTTGGAGTTCGCACGCCGAGCGATGGCATGCCAGTTCGAAATACTTCTCCATCCGGACCACCCGCCAGACGGACCAGAAACTGCGACCCAGGCTCTTGAAGTCGTCAGCGACCTGGAACAAATCCTCAGCGTCTATATTCCTACAAGCGATTTGAGTCGTCTCAACGCGAGGGCTTGGGAAACTCCCGTCAGCGTATCGCTACCGACAATCGATATGATGCGGTTGGCGCTGGATGTCCACCGCGAGACCGCAGGCGCATTTGACATCACCGCGTCTGCCCTGTCTGAGGCATGGGGATTCTCGAGCCGTCAAGGAGCCATGCCAACCCCGGAAGCGATCCAAGCGGCCTTGGAACTGGTGGGTTCCGACGCGATTGAAATCGATAACTTCGGCGCATCAATTGGTTTCAAAAAAAAGATCGCAGTCAATCCCGGAGGGATCGGGAAAGGATATGCCATCGACCAGGCTGCGGCGTTGTTGCTCGAACGTGGTGTCGAGGAATTTGTGATCCATGGGGGCAAAAGCAGCGCCCGAGCTCATGGTCGACAACTGCTCTCCCAGGAACAACCCGGTTGGAGAGTCGCTGTGAATCATCCCGAACAAACCCAACGCGTGCTGGGTACGCTCGTTCTGCAGGATTGCGCCTTGGGAACCAGCGGTCCCGCCAACCAATATTTCTACTTTCGAGGAGTCCGCTACGGACACATCATCGATCCCAGAACCGGTTGGCCAGCCCAAGGCCCCTTGTCGGTTACCGTGTTGCACCGCTCGGCGGCCTGGGCCGACGCGCTGGCAACCGGTCTGTATGTGATGGGCCTCGATCGCGCAATCGCGTTTTGCCAAGCCCATCCCGACGTCGGGATGCTCGCGCTCCTTCCCGGGCAACGCCAAGGGGATATCGAAGTCGTCACGTGCAATCTCGACGATCCGCAGTGGACGACGCAACGCTGAAACAAAAAAGTCACCACCACAAGGGAGGTGACTCTCGTTGTTGCAATCCTCTCAGCGACACGCTGGAAGCAGCTCAATTGTCGGGTCGCCGCTCCTCCGGTCGATCCGAATCCGGCCGACGTTGCTCCGGTCGTCCAGGCCGCCGTTCTCCGCCCGGTCCCCCCGGTCCACGGGGGCCCCGCGGGCCACGCATTTCGGGTCCGCCAGGTCC
>JBKDPB010000021.1:0-9190 GCA_046342615.1 Planctomycetota bacterium
GCTGATCTCGCTCCGACTGTGAATGCGAATCGGGCGATCCTTCCACTCGCCAGTGAGTCCGAGGTCGCCCCACGTCTTAACGTGAGGGCGGTCTGTACCCGGTGCTCTGAAGATGGCTTCCAATTGCTCAACAGACACACTGGCAACCGGGTTGTCCGGATGGACGTACAGAGCCAGGGGATCAAGTGCGACGATGAAGGCCATCGGCTCTTTGCATTTGTCGCTCTTGAGCGATTGCAATTCTGCATCGGTCAGTGGACGACTGCTTCCCGCGATGACCAAGGGGTTTTCCGAGATCTCGCGAATGGCTGCTTCGCTTCCATCTTTGCCTCGCGTGAAAGTGACATCTGGATGGAACTGGTGGAATCGATCCGACCATGCTTTGCCGAGCAGTTGCATCGTGGTGGATCCAGCGAGGATCGCGTTCCCCTTTAACTCGCCTTTCGGATAGTATGGCTCGATCGAGTCGATCAGATGCATCATCGCCACATGTTCCAACCCGGATGCATCGATTCCGGAGGCGCCGGGACCAGCGGGCGGAGTTGCGGGAACATTGGTCGGCGCACTGGCCGGTGTTGCGGGAACCGTTTGCTGAGCCGAAAGCATCGACCCGCACACCAGCACCGACAGGTGGGAAAAGATCGCCAGCAAACAAAGCCGATGCAGGTTGGAAAACCTTGCCACAATCCCGTTGCAGAACATGTACACCTCCGTGGTAGTAAGTCGCGATCACTGAGCGGGGGGAGCGATCGTTCCATTGAAAATCGCACCGACCCGCCGCTTCGGTGCATCGTTTTGTTCGGATGGTTCTCCGGTGCGCGGGGTATGGCGTTTCGCGTTGATGGAGCGAGCACGCCTGGTGCTCGAACACCCCTGGTGCTCGAAACCCACCCGCCAAAGGCCTTGTAATGTAGCAGACCTGGACAATTCTCGCGACGACCCGTCGCGTGGCAACTCCAACCGCACGTCCCCAAAGGGCAATGACCGACCTTGAGGCAAATGCCGCCCGCATTCGCAGGTTTCGGGCGGCTGAAAGGGTTTGTTGGGTCGGAAATCGGTTTCGAGGGGGGCGGTGCCCGACGTTGCAGGTTTCGGGGGTGCTCTCGGAGATCAAGTAGCGAGCTTGCGAAGTACCGTGGGCAGAATTCCGCCGTTTCGGAAGTAGTCGATCTCGACGGGCGTATCGATCCGAACCAGCGTTTGGAACTGAAAAGTCGAGCCGTCGGGCCGCGTGGCCTTCACGGTCAACTGGCTTCGCGGGCTCAGGCTGTCGGACAGTCCCTCGAAATCGAGTACCTCTTCCCCTGTCAGGCCCAAGGAAGCGGCCGTTTGGTCGGGCATGAATTGCAGAGGGAGGACTCCCATGCCGACGAGGTTGCTACGGTGAATGCGTTCGAACGATACCGCGATGACCGCCTTGATACCCAGAAGGAGCGTTCCCTTTGCGGCCCAGTCTCTCGAAGAACCCGTGCCGTACTCGGAGCCTGCCAGGATCACCAACGGAAGCTTGTTCGCTTGGTATTTCATGGAGGCATCGTAGATGCTCATGGTTTCGCCGGTCGGAAGGTACTTGGTGACGCCACCTTCGACACCGGGGACCATGGCGTTCCGAATCCGAATGTTCGCAAAGGTGCCTCGGACCATGACGCGATCATTACCGCGTCGAGCGCCGTAGCTGTTGAAATCCTGCGGCGCGACTCCTTGTTCCACGAGGTATTTGCCTGCCGGGCCGCTCTTGGAAATGGAACCTGCTGGAGAAATATGATCGGTGGTCACCGAATCCCCGAGAACGGCGAGAACACGAGCACCGCGGATCGGTTGAATCGTGCCGACATCGAGCGTGATTCCTTCGAGGAAGGGTGGACGTTGGATGTAGGTGCTGGCGGAGTCCCACTGGTATTGTCCACCGGCCGACACCGGAATCGCGTTCCATTTCTCGTTGGATGTGAATGCTCCAGAGTACTGGTGGATGAACATTTCGGGTAAGACCGACGACTGAACGGCTTGTTCGACCTCTTGGGCCGTTGGCCAGATTTCTCGGAAGAAAACGGGTTTTCCTGAGGGATCATGCCCGATGGGTTCGCGATCGAAATCGATGTCGACCGTGCCAGCGAGCGCGTAAGCGACGACCAAGGGTGGGCTTGCCAGATAATTGGCGCGCGTGTGAGGATTGACGCGACCTTCGAAGTTGCGGTTGCCGCTGAGGACCGCTGCCGCGACGAGATTCCCTTCCGTGATTGCGTTGGCAACAGGTTCCGGCAGAGGGCCGCTGTTTCCGATGCACGTCGTACAGCCATATCCGACCACATTGAAGCCGAGCTTTTCCAGCGACTCCAGGACCCCGGCTTTGGCGAGGTAGTCGGTAACGACGCGCGACCCGGGAGCAAGGCTGGTCTTCACAAATGGCTTGACCTTCAGCCCTCGCGACGCTGCTTTCTTGGCCAGCAATCCAGCACCGAGCATCACCGAAGGGTTGCTGGTATTGGTGCAGGAGGTGATGGCAGCGATCACCACGGATCCGTGGGCGATCGGCTCGCTGTGTCCATGGTCTTTGACGGCTGCGGAAGCGCTCCATTGATCTTCAGGCAACCCGAATCCGCGTTCGGCGACAGGGGCGGCCAGAGCTTTGCGGAACGACGACTTGACTGCGGTCAATGCGACGCGATCTTGGGGTCGTTTGGGGCCTGCGAGCGAGGGTTCGACGGTCGACAGGTCGAGGGCGAGCACCTTGGTGTACTGCAGTTCGGGCCCGTGATCCAAACGGAACAATCCTTGTTCCTTGCAGTAACGTTCGACGAGATCGATCTCATCCTTGGTTCGTCCGGTTCGCTTCAAGTAGGCGAGGGTTTCGCCGTCGACAGGAAAGAATCCCATAGTTGCTCCGTATTCAGGAGCCATATTCGCGATGGTGGCGCGATCCGCGAGCGACATGCACGACACGCCATCGCCAAAGAACTCCACAAACTTGTTGACCACCCCTTCCTTGCGGAGGATTTCGGTTACACGCAAAACCAAATCTGTTGCTGTCGCACCGGCTGACAAACGTCCTGTCAATTTCATGCCGACGACTTCCGGCATCAACATGTAGAGAGGTTGTCCAAGCATATTGGCTTCTGCTTCGATTCCACCCACGCCCCATCCTAGAACGCCGAGTCCATTGATCATCGTCGTGTGGGAATCGGTGCCGACCAAGGTGTCGGGAAACGCGACGCGCCCCGCGTGATCGGTCCCTTGGAAAACGACTTTGGCAAGGAACTCCAAATTGACTTGGTGCACGATTCCTGTGTTGGGAGGAACGACGCGGAAATTGTCGAACGCCTGCTGGCCCCACCGAAGGAATTCATAGCGTTCACGGTTTCGTTCGAATTCGACTTCGACATTTCGGCTCAACGAGTCCGCCGCCCCGAAGTAATCGACTTGAACCGAGTGGTCGATCACCAAGTCAACGGGAACCAACGGGTTGATGCGTTGGGGGTCTCCGCCCAGAGTTCGCATGCCGTCGCGCATCGCTGCCAGGTCCACGATCGCGGGGACGCCCGTGAAGTCTTGGAGGACGACGCGAGCGGGCTTGAAGGGGATTTCCAGTTCGGCTGGCTTGCTCGCGTTCCACTGTGCAAGGTTCGTCACGTCCTGCTCGGTAACTTGGTACCCATCGCAATGTCGCAAGACGGCTTCGAGCAGCACTCGGATCGAGAATGGAAGCCGGGAGATGGGAGCAACTCCGGACCGTTCAAGTTTGTCCAATCGGTAGATTCCCAGTTGCCCTTGGGAGGTGGAAAGCGTGTCGCGAGCGCCGAACGGATCTACGGACTTGGAAGGAGAGGTCATGTTTTTCAAGGAATGAGACGGAACGCGAGGGCGTCAAGAAGGAAACGCGGCATGTATTGTAGCCATTTCACCCAAAAGAAAAACGGCCCGCGTCAGACGCGGGCCGTTTCGGTTTTTAACGATCGTTCAGCCTAGGAAGACGGATCGCAGTCGCCATTAGTTGCATCCGCAGGGAGCAGCCTTGGCGGCACTGCCGCATCCGCCGCAGCCGTTGCCGCTGGCGGAACCGCTACCGTTACCGCAACCGTTGCCAGCAGCGCCGGCACCTGCTGCGGAACCAGCGTAGACAGCCGACCCGTTGCTCCAAACAGGAACGGTAACCGTTTGTGGAACCATCTTGCAGACGGTCACTTCGACTTGTTCATCCACGGTGTAAGGAACGCTTACCTGGTACTTTTCGACCTTTTCTTCGGTAACGTTGTCATAGACCGTGACTTGGTAGGACTTTTCCTGCTGTTCAGCAACCATCTTGGTAACTTGGCGAGATTGAGTTTCGTCAACGTATTCGGTGACGTTCTTCATCCGCTTGCGGGTTTCCGTGTCCATGACCGTCTTGGTGACGTTTCGCATGGCTTGCTCAGTCACTTGACGGGCAACCTTGCTCGTTACTTGTCGCTCTTCGGTGGCCATGACCGTGCGAGTGACAGGACGAGTGCGGGTTTCGGTGTTCGTGACGCACTTCTTGACGGTCTTGGTGCGATTTTCGGTGGTCATCACACACTTCTTCACGGTTCGTTCGCGATCTTCGGTCTTGTAGGAAACCTTCGTAACCGGCTTGGTACGGGTTTCGCTGACCATCGAGCACTTGCGAACGGTGCGGTGCCGCGTTTCGGTGGTGTAGGAGCACTTCTTGACGGTTCGCTGACGAACTTCATCGCGATAGAGCGTCACGTTGTAGGTGTACGCTTCTTCGCTGGTTTCGTTCTTGTAGGTGGTCACAGGCACTTCTTGGGTTACCACGTTCGGAACCCAGACGCGTCGACATACCGTGCGGGTGGCTGGTGCTGCCGATCCGCATCCGTCGCCGCCGGCGGCCGACGAACCACAGCCATTGCCACAGCCGCTTCCGCATCCGCCGCAACCATTGCCGCATCCGCCGCAACCATTGCCGCATCCGTTGCCAGCGGCGGCGTTACCGCAACCGTTGTTCACAGGAACTTCTTCCATCACGTTCTGATAGGATCCATGATCCTTGGTGACGGTTCGCATGGTGACGACAGGTACGCGTCGGCAAACCTTGCGGGTTCCGGTGCGAGCTTCGGTGTAAGGAACCTTAACCGTGTAGTTCACGACTTCGTCGGTGTAGACCGGTACCTTGACTTCGTACGGAACTTGTTCGTCCGTGTAGTGAGGGACTTGGACTACGTAGGATACTTCTTCAGTCGTGGTGACAGGTACGGAGACTTGGTACTTCTGAACTTCGTCAACGTAGGTCGGGACCTGGACCGTGTAGTTGACGACTTCGTCAACGTAGGAAGGTACTTGAACCTGATAGGACTGTTGCTCGGTGACCGTCTTTGGCACTTGAACGGTGACGGTCTTGGTGACGTCGTCGTAAACCGTCTTGGTCACGGTGTAGGGAACCTGCTCGGTGACCGAGCGAGGTACTTGCACTTGGTATTCTTCTTCGACTTGCTTGGTGACCGGCTTCTTGACGACGGAGGTCACGGTCTCAGTCTTGGGGACCATAACCGTAACGGTTTGCGTCTTCGTCTCGGTGCGCGGAACTTGCTTCGTAACGTTGTACTTGCGTTCCCGCTCTTCCGTTCGCGACAGCGTCTTGGTGACGGTGCGCGTTTCCTTCACTTGCGTCGGAACCATCACGGTTCGTTCGACGTAAGTGATTTGATCTCCGCATCCTGCCGCTCCACTTCCGCCAACGACTCCTCCGTTAGCAACTGTACCGCTTGCGCATGGGTTCGCTGCAGGAGCGCTGTTACCGCATCCGCAATCACCAGCGTAAGCTGCACTGGCACCTAACATGGTTACCAGCCCAAGGACAAGACCTCGGCGAAATTTCATCTCAAACTCCTCAAAGAAAACAAACCAGCGGCCAACTCGGCCAGAAAATACCGACGGTCGCAAATGCGACCTTTCACTCACGATGTGCGTCTGGATCGATGAACGAAAAATCATTGCCGAGCCAGAGATATCGCGAAGTGTAACTCTTCAACCAGACAATGGAAGGTTGGGCGCGTTAAATTTTGCCCAATTTCCCTAAAGGGCAATTCTTGCCCAACCGAAAGGTCAGCCGCCGGTCGGTTCGACTAGCGCGCAGCGGGTTGGCCCACACCGCGCACGGCGACATCGCGGTATTCGAGGCCCAGCATGACGGAGTTGACCCCGGAACCGATCCCCAGCAAAGCGACTTGATCCCGCGCATCCACAAAACCGGCCTCAATCGCCATCGCGAACGCCGTCGGAAGTGCGACGGAACCGGTATTGCCGGTGGTGCGAAAGGTTGAAAAATCTTTAGAAACCGGGACCTCCAGGGCTTCCAGGATCCTCCGGCGATGCGCTGCCCCCACTTGATGACAAACGGTCGCGTCCACACGGTCCACCGTCCACTCAAGTTCTCGAAGCAACTCCCGAAATGTCGCGGCCCCGGTCGCTACGCCGGCCTCGAGGAGTCGTTCGGAATCGGTTTGCATGATGGGGAGCATTCCCGAGCCCGCTTGATCCGTGTCGCTTTGGCACAGCTCATGAAATTCCGTTCGGGCTCGTGCGACGGCGCCAAGGAGTTTGGCACCCTCCCTGTGGGGGGGGGGCTTCAGCGACTCCCACCACGCTTGATCGACGAGGAGCCACGCGCAACTTCCGGATCCGATGGTCAAGGATGCAAAGGCCGGCTTGATCGATTGCCTCGTGAGCCCTTCATCGGCTTGGAGTTGCCGGAGCGTGGCTCGCATCAGTCCGCGTGAATCCTCGGTCCCGACGACGAGCCCTGCTCGAATCGATCCGGATTCGATGAGACTGGCGATCTGGACACATCCATTGACGATTCCCAGGCAGGCGTTGCTGACGTCATACACCCAGCAGGCCTCGTCGAGGCCGACATGGTGGTGGACGCGGCATGCGGTTGCAGGCTCGAGATACTCTCGACAGACACTCGCGTGAATGAGGCAGCCGATTTGCGAGATCTGTTCGCAGGTGAGCTGGGCCGCGTCGATGGCGGCGCGGCAACTGGCGATGCTGCAGTCGCTGAGACGTGTTCCCTCTTTCCAAATGCGCCGTGAGGCGATTCCGCTCATACCCTCCAGTCGGCCCGGGGGGAGTTTCAGTCGTTCGTAAACGTCCCGGAGTTCCGATTCAATCCAATCCGAAGTGATCTCCACTTCGGGAACGACATAGCCGATCGATGCGAGGGCAACGCGAGAAAACTTCATCCGCGACGTGTTAGTTAGAAGGATCGATCGAGGGTATCAGGAATCTCGACAAGGACTCTCGCATTGCGGCAGGAATCGGGCATCCGATGAGTTTTCCGTGAACGTGGCTGCTGCAAACAGCGGTGATGCGACCGCGAGCGATCACTTTGTCTGCAACCCGCATCTGATGGCTGTAGGTGATACTCTTGTTTCCGAGTCGCGCGACGGACACGTGCATTTCGAGGATGTCTTCGAAGCGAGCAGGTGCAAAGTATTCGCACTCGCATCGTACCCTGGGCCAAGTAAACGGCGGGTCAAGGTCGCGAGCAACGTGGAAATCGGCTGGAAAGATGGAAGTCCCCATCGCCCGGAACAAGGCGTGTTCCGCTTGTTCCATATAGACAAAGAACGAGGAGAAGTGCACGATTCCAGCAGCATCGGTTTCGCAAAACTCGACGCGACGGTTCCAGACAAAGGGGCCGGAGCTACTCGCCGACATAAGGCATGAGAGCCATGAACCGAGCCCGCTTGATCGCTTCGGCAACGGCGTGCTGGCTTGTGGCCGAGCAGCCGGACTTGCGGCGGCTGACAATGCGGCTGTGTCGGTTGACGAGCTTGGAGAGCAGCTCGATATCCTTGTAGTCGACATACATCGGGCGGGGACGCTTGCCCTCGACCAAGAGCGGATCCCGCTTCTTGACCTTTGTCTTTACCCGCGTTCGTTTCCGCGCGAATTTCTTGCCAGCTGGGGATCGTCTTGAAGGGTATTGTGAGGAATCCATGCGAATCAAACGTGCGAAACTTCGGCCTGAAATAAACGTGACAGAGGGCCAGAGTGTAGCCAACCCCGGAATTTTCGACAAGTGCTGAAATGGACCTTTGGCTACCAAAAAAGCTTGCCGCCATGCTATAACACGCTAGCCAAAATGGCCTTAAAGACACAGCCGACGAAAAGAATTCGCGATGTCCAGGAAAAAAGTGATCGTAGTGGGAGCGGGCCCCGGGGGATTGGCGGCCGCGATGCAATTGGCCCACGCAGGTGCCGACGTGACCGTCTTGGAGGCGCGGGACGTGGTGGGTGGTCGTTGCTCGACGCTGACCGCTCCGGGTGGGTTCCAATTCGATGTCGGCCCTACGTTTTACCTCTATCCGCGAATTCTGAAGGAGATTTTCCAAAGCGTCGGCCGAGACATCGACACGGAAATCCCCATGGTGCGGCTCGATCCCCAGTACCGGGTGGCCTTTGGTGCCGGCGGGCATTTGGATTGCACCCCCGATCTGGACGCGATGGATCGCCAAATCGCCAAGCTATCCCCCGAGGATGTTGGGAAGCTGAAGAAGTACATGGACAACAATCGAACCAAACTGGCAAAGTTTCGTCCGATATTGGAAAGCCCCTTCAACGGTTTGGCGGATTATCTCAGCCCCGCTCTTCTGTCCGCACTTCAATACATCAAACCCTGGAAGTCCTTGGGGGGAGAATTGGAATCGTACTTCCGCGACCCCCGGTTGGTGATCGCCTTTTCCTTTCAAGCCAAGTATTTGGGGATGTCCCCGTTTCGGTGCCCGAGCTTGTTCTCGATCTTGTCCTTTTTGGAATACGAGTATGGCGTTTTCCATCCCTATGGAGGATGCGGGGCGGTCAGTCGCGAGATGGCTCGCGTCGCCCGGGAGCTGGGCTGCGATATTCGGCTCAACGAGCCGGTCCGTTCGATAAAATGGCAAGGCAAGCGAGCGGTTGGCGTGGAGACGGATCGGGGTTCCTACGATGTCGACGCGATTGTCGTCAACGCGGACTTTGCTCATGCGATGCAGAACTTGGTCCCCAACGATCTTCGGTCGCGCTGGACGGACCAAAAGATAGAGACCAAGCGATTCTCCTGCTCGACGTTCATGATGTATCTCGGGGTCAATCGCGTTTATGACCAGCTTCCTCACCATACGATTTACATCTCGCGCGATTACCAAGGCAATCTCAAGGAGATTGAGGAAGAAAA
>JBKDPB010000022.1:0-12048 GCA_046342615.1 Planctomycetota bacterium
GTTGCGGCAGGCATCTGCAGTTTGCCCGAACACTCCCCGCACACCTCCATCAAGGAACGAGTCGAACACTTGATCGCGCAAGGTCGTTTGCAAGACATCGCGCAGATTCGGACCGGCAGCGTCGCAGCCCAGCGAGTCAGCGAAGGGATCGAGCAATCGCACTGGCTGATCCCGATCGAGGACCAACGGACTCTTGGTTCGATCCGCGAAGGGATCAAGGAAGGATTTACCCTTGGCCAATACTTGATGCTGGTCGATTGCATGAGCCGAACGGTGAACGACTTCAGCTACCGGGCAGCAGCCGTAGCCGCGAAGGCTCTCGCTGAGACGCGAAGACGCATAGAAAAAAGTAGTTCCTTTCCAATGCATCCCAAGTAGCCATCCGTATGGGATGTTGGTCCGACTCTGCGTCCCTGCGGCTCTGCGAGAGACACTTCCGGGAAGTAGAAGAACAAGGACATGCATTGTATTAGCCGATCGGATGCATGAGATGGCGGTGAAGGGGGATCTGTCGTTCCATCCCGGCCAGCGGCGGGCACGAGCGTGGTTCGCGTCGGGGTGAGAGGGAACCGAGGTTGAACGCGGATGGGCAAGGATCGGAAGAGGAGGAATCCAGCAAGGGGCAGAGAAATGTTGGGAAAAAGGATTCCAAGACAGTGGAGGGGAGGAGTGTAGGCCGAGCGGATTCCTGTCCGTCATGCCATTGGAGGCAAGCTGCACGAGTAGGTTCGGGGGACCGAGGCTGGGGGGAGATAGGCAGGGCAGTGCGCGTTGGAGTTCTATTTTGTTTGCTAATTCTGGGGTCCTCGGGGAGTCCGTGGTTTGACACTGTTGCAAGACCGTATTTTAATCTACGCTAGATCCCAGATGCCCGATGAGGATCTGTTGGGTAAATCTGTTGCGTCATACGGATTCCCAATCCCGCCTCGTACTTGGAGAAACTTCTGGAATGAAAAAGTTGCTGATCTACGTCGCTGTTGGATTGACCGCCTTGCTGGTCTCGCCGAACGCTTTCGCCATCAAGGAATTCAGTGAAACCTGGACCAAAGTTTACGTCGACTCGAGCGACAAGGAGGATTTCATCAAACTGGCAGGGGAAGCCAAGTGCAATGTCTGCCACATCGATGGCGAGAACAAGAAGAAGCACAATCCCTATGGCGAAGCACTCGAGGATGCTGGACTTCTGAAGAAAACGTTCCCCCCGAAGCGTTTCAAGGAGCAGCCCGAAGAGGTTCGCAAGGAAGTCGAAGCGATCCTGAAGAAGGTTGAAAACATGAAAGCACAGGGGCAGGGCCAGACTTTTGGTGAACGGATGAAGGCTGGTTTGCTTCCTGGCGGCGATGTTAAAGGCAAGTAGATTCTCTCAAAACGAAAGTGGCACTCATGTTGATACGTAACGCTTTTGCGATGCTGTTGGCTTGCCTGGCGGTCGTGCCGTCATTGGCTCAAGATTCCACGAAGACGGCAGACGAAACTGGCTTTGTCAGCCTCTTCGATGGCAAGTCGATGAAGGGTTGGAAGGTCAATGAGAACGCGTCGAGTTGGTCGGTCCAAGATGGGGTGTTGGTTTGCAAGGGAGAGCGCAGCCATATTTTCTATGTTGGCGACGAGAAGCCCTTCAAGAACTTTCATTTCAAAGCCGAAGTGATGACCGAGCCCAACAGCAATGCTGGGATCTACTTTCACACCAAGTACCAGGAATCCGGCTGGCCCAAGTATGGCTTTGAATGCCAGGTGAACCTGTCCTACAAAGCCGATCCTCGCAAAACGAGCAGTTTGTATGCGGTCAAGGATGTTCTTGAGCCTGCGGCGAAAGACAACGAATGGTACCTTCAGGAAATCATCGTTGTCGGCAAGAAGGTAACCCTCAAGGTCAATGGAAAGACCTTGGTCGAATACATCGAGCCCGATGATCAGAAGGCTGGGACCGACTTCACCCGCAAGTTGGATGAAGGGACATTTGCTTTGCAAGCGCATGATCCTGGCAGCAAAGTTTACTTTCGAAATCTCCGTGTGAAGCGTTTGGACTGAGGCATCGCGTTGTTGGTGACTTGTCTGCGAACCGCGATTTCAAGCATTATGCTTGCGATGGCTACCTATCTTTGGTGGCCATCGCTCGCTTTGGGAGACGAGGGCGAGCCGATAACGTGTCGGGTTTCCTCCGGGATTGACGGCATATGGAAGATCGGATTTCCGACACGTCACATTATTGAAATCGAGTCGTCGAAACCGCTCGCGGGGCATCTGTCGATTCAAACCGTCGATGGCGACGGTGTGCCGATCGTGTATCGCGATCCGGCTTGGGGCTTTGATCTTGGTACTGGCAGCCCGTCGGCCAAGATCGAAATCATCGCCAAACATGGACGCGGCAATCGACCGATTCGAATCCAAGTAACGGATCGCCAGAAGCAGGTTCTTCTCGATCGGTCGTTACTGGAATCGGAACGAGGGCTTTCCCTTCCGGCGGACCAGCCATGGGTCGTGGGAGTCGGGCGCGATCTTCGGTTGCGGCAGAGCACCGTCAAGGCTGTTGGGAACTCGTGGGGCGAGTATTCGGTATCGGAAGTGAGTCAACCCGACGATCTACCGACTCGGGCGGAGGCCTATTCGGGGGTTGATGTGCTTCTGTTCTGTTCTAGCAGTCCTGCGATCAACGCTGGAATTCAGGCGTCGCAGCGAGAAGCGATTCGAGCGTGGACTCAGCGAGGCGGCCAGATTCTGTTGAGTTGGGGGAGTCATGCGATGGATTTCGCCAAGTATCCCGACCTCCTCGCAATGCTCCCTGGAGACTTGGTGGGGACAGCCGATGGTTGCGAACCAGGACCGATTGAATCGTTGATGGGTTCACAGCAACCTTTGCAGTCGCTCTCGTGCGCGATGCTTCGATTGAGGGAGGGTCGTGTGGATGTCGGGACGTTGACCGGCGAGCGGATTCGAATCCCGTTCATCGCGAGGTGGGCCTACGGAATGGGGAGTGTCGTGTGGCTTGCGACTGAGATTGACTCGCCGGAGTTGATCGCTTGGGAAACAAGAAACCCTCTCGTGAAGTACTTGTTGCGGGATGCGTGGGAAAAGTCGGATAAGGGGGCGAACAGGCAGGCGTTTCAGAGCTATGAGGAACTGACGGGGCAGTTGAACGCCACTCTGGATTCCTTTTCCAACCTTCGCTTAGGGAATCTTGGCCAACTGGTATTGATCGCGACGCTCTTGGCTTTAATGATCGGTCCGATCGATTATTTCGTTGTTTCGCGGTGGTGGAAGAAACCGCGTTGGACATGGTGGACTCTGTTGGCTTCTTCGTTAGCCACGATGATAGGGACTGCAATTCTCGCGAGAAGTTGGAAGCCCAGCATTCCGAGCATCAATGCTCTCGAGATCATCGATCTGGATGACCAAACCAGTATGCTTTATGGACGATCGTATATTCACTACTATGCAGGGCGGCGTGGAATTTACGATTTCCAGGCCGATCATCGATCGCTGTCGCCTACCCAAGGTGAAGGCGTCAAGCCACAACCGAATCGAATCGATTGGTTCGGCCAGCCTGGCAAAGGTCTCGGAGGATTCGATTCCAATGTTACGACGCAATTGGGATTGCCCCGCTATGAAATCCTCGCTGCCGCGACAGCGTCATCCAGCGAAATCAATGGTCTAGGGTTCCCAGCGGCTGGAACCAAGGCGCTCGTCAGCGAATGGAAGGAGTCGATCGAGATACCTTCGGCCGGAAACGCGTTGACCACCGTTCTGGGCAAGGACGATTTGCTCCAAGGTTCATTCGTCAATCCTCTGGCGGTGGATCTCATCGATGCCACCCTCTATTTCGCTGGCCGGGCTTACACGATCCCTGCGAGGATACGTCCTGGCGAACGCATTCCGATTACCACGATGATTCCCAAAGATATCACGCGCAGGCTCCAGCGACGAGCATTTGTTGCTGGGGAAGAGCAAGGGATTGAATGGAATCCGAATGACACGGCCAGTGTCGAGCGATTGGCTGAGCTTCTCAGTTTCCATCGGTCGGCGGGGGGAGCCACCTACACTGGTTTGACCAACCGCTATCTGGCGAATCTCGAGTGCTCGGATTTGCTCAAGCTCGAGCGCGCGGTCATCTTCGGTTTTATCGCGGAACCGGTTGCCAACTGGACTTCGCGGCGCGACCAGGTCCCTGTCCAAGCCTATGGCGGCAAGCAGACAACCGTCGTGCGATTGAGCCTGAAGGTGCAGAACAATAATCCTTCGACTTCTCCGACTCGCGAGTATTCGATTCCCATCCGACCTTGATGGATCTCCACCGTGATCAAAACGATCAAACTGACCAAAAAATACGATGACATGTATGCCATTCGAGACATTGATCTCGATCTTGGCCAAGGAGATCTGTTCGGTTTTATCGGCCCGAATGGAGCAGGCAAAACCACAACCATGCGTATCATTGCGACGTTGCTGGAGCCAACCGAAGGGGAGGCCTACGTCTGCGACTACTCGATCTACACGCACCCGAAAGAGATCCGCCGACTGGTCGGCTACATGCCGGACTTTTTCGGCGTTTACGATGACATGACCGTCATTGAATACCTGGAATTCTTTGCCGCTGCCTACAAGATCGGTCCGCAACTGAGACGCAAACGTTGCAACGAAATGCTCGAAGTCGTCGATCTCGATTTCAAACGCGATGCATATGCCAACACCCTGTCTCGGGGGCAAACGCAACGGCTCGGATTGGCGAGAACCCTGTTGCATGACCCAGCTGTATTGTTGCTCGATGAACCCTTGAGCGGTTTGGACCCGCGAGCTCGAATCGAAATGCGAGCCTTGATGCGGCGACTCGGAGCCATGGGCAAGACGATCATCGTCAGCAGTCACATCCTGCCCGAACTCGCGGATGTCTGCAATAAAGTCGGCATCATCGATGCAGGCCGAATGATCGCCAGCAACGACGTTGCCACGATTATCAAGCAAGTGAGACCGAGCACTGTGGTGCTGATTGAACCGACCCAGTCCAATCAGCTCGAGCCCGCAGCCAGGGCCATGCAAGAACAGAGCATTGTCGACTCCGTCCAGATTTCCGATCACATGCTGCGAGTGACTCTGAAACCGAATATCGAGGATTTCTCAACGCTCGCGAGCGACCTGATCCAACGGGGCATTCCATTTTGCAAATTCGCTGCTGAGGAAATCAACCTCGAATCCGCATTCATGGCGTTCACCAAGGGCGCCGGGGCCAAGATTTAGGCCATGCATTTGCACCACGAACGACGATTTCACGGCCGTTCCGAAGTCGTCCTGCTCCACGGACTCACCCGCCGTTGGCAAACCTTTACGCCTCTCTTGCCGTCGCTCGAATCGCGCTATTCGTTGACCTTGTTGGACTTGCCCGGACACGGGCAGAGCGATCCAAATCCAGCTGGCTATCTGGTCAAGGACTATGCCGACGCGATCATCGCCTGGATCGACGGCTATCCGGTAGAATCTTTTGTTCTCTATGGTCATTCGCTCGGCGCGATGGTTGCCTTGCATGCTGCGGCCGAGCGCCCTGACCGCGTGAAGCAGCTCGTCCTCGAGGACCCACCGTTGGATACCATGGGGCAGAGGATCGCGGAGACGATATGGATGAGTCACTTTTCCCAGGTCCATCAGCTTCGAAATCACGAACCTTTCCTTCGTGCAAACCGAGCTGAGCAGGTTGCAATGCTCGCCGATATCATTCTGACCGACCCCAGCAGCGGTATCTCCCAGCGTTTGGGGGACCAACGCGATGCCTCATCGCTTCGATTCATGGCCGCTTGCATGTTGAAAATGGATTCGGGGGTGGTTCGGCCGGTGATTGAGAATCGATGGCTGGACGATTGGGATTGGTGCAGGACCGCATCGCGGGTTCGCCAGCCGACTCTCATTCTCCGCGCCGACGAACGATCGGGAGGAATGCTCACCGAACGCGATGCGGATCGATTGTGCGAGTTGCTCGTCGACGCGGTTCCTGTTCTCTTCAAGAATTCCGGTCACAATTTGCACTGGCTTCGCAGTCAGGACGTTTGCAATTGCGTTCATACTTTCCTAGATTCCTAGGAATAAGGCACGGGGATACGCACGGGGAGACGCATATGAAAACTGCAACGGATACGCTCTGCATCGCCAACGGCACCGTGATCATCGGGGATGATTCGCCACCGATTCCCAATGGCTGTTTGATCGCGGATAAGGGTCGTATTTCGTACGTGGGCAAGAGCGAGTCGGCCCCCTCTCTGGAACATCTTCCGGCTGAAAGTGTGCTTCGCATTGATGCTCGAGGTGGGACGATCATGCCTGGATTGGTCGAATCGCATTTCCACGCCACGTACTTCAACGTTGCGGCGCTCGAGGATCTCGATATCAAGTATCCTGTCGAATACGTAACGTTGCTGGCAGCTGCCAATGCGAAGCTCGCGCTCGAATGCGGATATACCGCGGCGCGCAGCGGTGGAAGTCTCTTCAATATCGACGTGTGGCTCAAGCAAGCCATCGAGAATGATCTCATTGTAGGACCTCGGCTGGCGGCAAGCGGGCGGGAGATTTGCGGTGTCGGCGGATTGATGGATTGGAACCCGGATTTCCGGAAAATTGGGATGGAGGGTTTGGTGCTCCTGATCAACGGTGCTGATGAGGCCCGGGCCGCAGTTCGCAAGCTCGTCAAAGACGGCGTGGAATGGGTCAAGACGTATCCTACCGGCGATGCGGCCTCGCCCGATGTCAACGACCACCACACGCTGTGTATGACCTTTGAAGAAATGCATGCGGTCGTTGCGACGGCGCATAATCACGGAATGAAGGTGACCGGCCATTGCCGCGCCAACGAAGGAATCAAGAATGCGCTTCGCGCGGGTTACGATACGATTGAACACGGAACCTTTATGGATCAAGAAGCGCTCGATCTGCTGCTCGCCCGCAATGTCCCGGTGGTCCCTGCGCTGTATTTTGAGTTGATGAGTATCGAACGAGGGCCGGAGTTCGGTCTGCCACCTCAAGTCATCGCTGGACACCAGGAGACGCTCGATGGAGGCAGTGAAAGTGCTCGAATGATCTTGAAAGCGGGTGGACGGCTCGGAATGGGAGGAGACTACGGGTTCGGCTGGAATCCCCATGGAGATTACGCCAAGGAGCTTTCTTTTTTCGTCAACTACGTTGGTTTTTCGCCCATGGAAACCATTCGCTGCGCGACCAAGACGGGAGCTGAGATCATGGGACGATTCGACGAATTCGGAACCCTGCATGCGGGTAAGCTCGCCGACGTTCTCGTCGTCGATGGAGATGTCGTATCCGATATCCGTATCCTGGAAAACCGAGATCGGTTCATCGCTGTGCTGCAGGGAGGGCTCGTCAAAGCTGGCGAGCTTGCGCAATCACCCGCGGCCAGGCACTACCGGGCATCCGCTCGGTAACCCAAAATCGAGCACTGGCTCACCAGTAGACATACTGTTCGAACCGCTCGCGATCCGCGGGTGGCAGATGGTTCGTGTCCGCAATCAGGTAGCGATTGTCTTCCGTGTCGATGATCAGCTTGCCATTCTCCCCGTAGTCCACGGCTTGGCTGGAACTCCAACGCATGAGGAATTCCGTTTTGCCGTCGTCCGTGTCGGCCAGGAACTCCAAAAAACCGTGCCGCAAGTCAACGCGATGGACGCGATGAATGGTTCGCAGCAAATATCGCCGTTGCAGGGCTCGTCGAATCACGGCTTGATCGGCGGTAGGCCAATCGGACAAACGAGCCATGATTCCTAATTCGATCTCATCCCCTTGCTCATTCCAGCCCCGGACGCTGAGGTACTCTTCTGGGTGCGTTGCAGGAAAGGTTCGTACGATGAACCAGCCGCTGCATTCGCTCAATGCATTGCAAGGTCGATTCGCCTTCGTGTCGACAGGGACCGATTGCTGGACCAGCAATTGTCCGACGTCGCCCGTCGCGAAGCGATGCGTCTTGGGATCCAGCCAGGTCAGCCGTGTTTCGTCGATTTCATCCTGGGTAGAGGTTGAGGTCCCAGATGATTCGGAAGTCGAGGACGATGCAGCCTCCTTTTGCTCTTCGCTGGCTGCCAGCAGTTGATCGACCTGAGCTGATTTGGTTACTTGGGTTTGAATCCGCACCATACGAGCGTAGAGACCATCGCGGACCAACAATTCGTGGTGGCTCCCTTGTTCCACTAACCGGCCGCGGTCGAACACCAAAATGCGATCCGCATTGCGGAGGGTCGACAAACGATGCGCGATCGCCAGCGTGGTCCGGCCAGCAATCAATCGTGCGAGCGCTTTTTGAATGATGCGCTCCGACTCTGCGTCGATGTTACTGGTGGCTTCATCGAGGATGAGGATACGCGGGTCGTACAGAAGAGTGCGAGCGATCGACAAACGCTGCTTTTCGCCCCCTGACAGCCCTGCGCCGTATTCACCCAGCAGCGTTTCGTAAGCCAATCCCTGGCGGCAGATAAAGTCGTGGGCGCCTGCGGCCTTGGCGGCCTCCAGCCCTTGCTCGATCGTCGCATCGGGACGGCCGTAGGATAGATTCTTCCAAATCGTTCCACGGAACAGAAAGGAATCCTGAAAAACGATCCCTACCCGTTCGCGCAATTGGGTGCTCGACAACTGCCGAATATCGATACCGTCGATTTGGATACTTCCTTCCTGCACGTCGTAGAAGCGGCTGAGAAGATTCACGAGTGTCGTCTTTCCCGAGCCGCTCCGTCCGACGATTCCAATCATTTCACCCGGGCGAATACTGAGCGATACGTTCTGCAGCACTGGCTGGTTGCGATCGTAGCCAAAAGTCACCTGATCGAACTCGACGCGTCCTTCGACTTGCTCCCAAGGGGTCGGGTACTCCGGCTCGGGAAGGACATTTGGGGCATCGAGCAATTCCAGTACCCGCTTGCTCCCTGACAGGAAACTCGTCAGCCACGTGGTGAAATTGGAAAGAGCGCTGAGAGGGGCGTAGAACATGGCCAGGTAGGCGAGAAACGCAATCAACTGGCCGAGCGACATCTCTTTGCCAATCACATCCCGTCCGCCGACGTACCAGACGATCAGTCCTCCGAGGCTGAATACGAGCGACATGGTGGCTGCGTATCGATCGTTGGTCAGGTCGACCCACAATCGCCAGCGTTGCAAATGCTCGTTGGATCTCTGAAAACGCTGGTACTCGCGGTCTTCCTGAGCAAATCCCTTGACCACTCGAATTCCCGAAAGCATCCCGTTGAGTACCGACCACTGCTTGGTAGACGCATCGCGCAGGCGGAAGTGCTTTGGATAGACCTTTTGCCAGAACACCCAAGACCCCAGGAAGACCAGAGGTACAGGAATGAGTGTAAAGAGCGCTAGTTTCGGATTGATCCACAAGAGCATTGCGCCCACGCCCACCAGTTGCACCATCTGGAGCAGGAATCCTCCTGTGAGTTGATGCATCAAGCCGTGCAAAACTTCGCTGTCGTGTGCGACACGGCTGAGCGTCGAACCGACCTGATGTCGGTCGTAGTAAACGACTGCCAGTCGCTGCAGTTTTTGAACCATCTGTTCGCGCAGCGCCGACGTCAGCCCTGTCCCGATGAGCGTGGCGACTCGTCCCTTCGCCACGGCGACCAGGGAGAGCAGGACGCGTGTCGAGGCTAACGCCAGCACGACGACGAGCAATGCTTTCGAAAAATCCGCAGGCGGTGTGGCGGCGCTCTGGCTACCGAGGATTTCGTCGACCATGTACTGTTGAAGCTTGGGTGGAATCAGTTCCGCACAGACTCCTACGAGGGTCAATCCGCTCAGCACGATTGCTCCGCGCAATTGCGGTTTCAGCATGGCGCCGACGCGACGAAGAATATGCCCCCGTTGCAGGCACCTCGGGCATTCGTCATGCGCGTGCTCGAGCCGCAAACCGCACCCGTGGCAGCGCGGGGGATCGAGCGGTTCCTCGTGTTCAATTGCGGACACCCAGCCCTGCTCGCGAAATCGTTCCAGTCGACGAGACACCTTGTGAAATCGGCTTGCCATGGCGTTGGAAAACCGCACGACATCGACCCATCCGTCGACCGTGCGAGCTTGGAGCCATCCGGATCCAACCGCAGCTCGCGTTCGGACCTCGAGGATCTGTTCCAGCTCGATGCGAAGCCCTGAGGATGCCTCCGAAACCTCTCCGCCCGAAGGGCTTTCCGAGAACACGGTGATTTCCCGGTCCGTCACGATCAACCAGGTTTTTGCGGGTTGGCCATCGGCTCGGATGTCCGAGTCGATCGACAGCCAGATGCGATGCGAGGCAGCTCCTGCCGCCTCCAGGCGGCGATGGGCCTCTGCGGGTACCAGAGTGGCGTGTGTCACGTCCTGAATGCCAATTCTCAAGGGGGTAGATGCGAAATACCGGTTCTGTTGGCTTGAACCTGTTGCAATTATCGTAGTAAGAAGCGATTTCGGTTAAAAAGTTCCGCCGGCATCCTGCGCACGCGAAAAACGCGCCGTGGGGAATTAAAATCCGGGGAAAAGCTCCTCGCGATGATTGACCCAGGGAATGCCGTCATGCTTATCACCACCGTTCGCGTCAACGCTTTTTTCGCTCTGACTGCATTGCTGATGGGGATCCCTCAAGGTACGGGATTCGCGCAAAGCAACAATGCATCCAACGCTGTGTTATCTGCCTCCGGAGGCGATGTGACGTGGATCACCGTCCCCGCCGGTCGATTCATGATGGGTTCGCAGGTTCCAGCGGAAAAATTAGCCAAGGATTTTTCCGACTATGGGCGCGATGCCGACTATTTTCGTGATGAGTATCCCCGGCACCAGGTGGAGATCAGCAAACCGTTCCTCATCGGGCGCACCGAGGTCACCGTGGGGCAGTTTCGGGCTTTCGTCCAAGATACCGGCTACCGGACTCGAGCCGAGGTCGATGGCGCAGGTGGCTGGGGGTATGACGCGGCTCAGAAACGATGCCTGGGGCGCGATATCCGGTTCACTTGGCGCGACCCTGGATACCCGCAAACCGACATGCATCCTGTGGTGAATGTCACTTGGGAAGATTGCCAGGCATACTGTCGTTGGTTGTCTGACAAGCAGCGGCGCATGGTGCGTCTGCCAACGGAAGCGGAGTGGGAATACGCCAATCGCGGAGGGACGTCCAACTACTATTCGGTCGGGAATACTCCTCGCGAAATTCTGGAGAAAGCCCGTACGCTCGCGCCTCGTCCTGAAACGATACGTCAGTCTGTGCAGGATTTGGAAATCGATCCTGCCGAGAATCCTTTTCCGATCGCCGTTGCCTCCTATGCGCCGAACTCCTTCGGTATTTACGATATGCACGGCAACGTCTGGGAGTGGACCGCGGATTGGTACGATGAGAACTACTACCGTTATTCCCAGACCCAGGATCCCCAGGGTCCGCGGCAGGGGGTTGTGAAGGTTCGACGCGGAGGGGCTTGGAACTCGTTTCCGTTATGGGCTCGCTCGAGCTTTCGGAACTGGAACTCCGTCGATACGCGCTGTGTGAATCTGGGGTTTCGCGTCCTTGCCGAGATGACAACCTGGGAAATTCAGCAGTATGAAAAAGATCGTCCTATTCGGTTGCTGTTCGTGGGAGATATCATGCTCGACGGCGGGCCGGGGAATGCCATCTCGGCAGGAGTCGACCCGTTCGAGCAATGTTCTCAGCTGCTTCTCGACGCCGATGTGACCATCGGAAACCTGGAGTGTGTCCTCGGTCGAGGAGGCAAGCAAGTCAACAAACCGTACGTCTTCCGCGGAGCCAGCGGGTCTCCCGCTTATTTGAAGAAATACTTTCAGGCGCTGAGCGTCGCCAATAACCATACACTTGATTTCGGGCCGGATGGTTTGATGGAATGCCTCGATGTGCTGAAGAAGGCCGACATCGGTTACTTCGGAGGTGGCGAGAACATCACGGCTGCGCGGAGTGGATTGGTGCTCGAGGTCCGCGGCAAGCGGATCGTTTTGCTCGGCTACAACGATTTTCAAAAAAAGAATTACAAAGCGACCGACACCCGCGCAGGCAATGCGCCATTTCGAGCCAAGTGGGCGATCGAGGATATTGAA
>JBKDPB010000023.1:0-11657 GCA_046342615.1 Planctomycetota bacterium
GTTTCCGATCGTCGACGTCAGCGTTTTGAGCGGAACCTTATTCAACGACAAAGGACTCAATATCCCCGATCTCTTTTCCTACGTGATCAAGAACAAAGGGACCCTCGAGGGCTACACCAACGCGGAAAAACTCCCCGCCGAGGAACTCCTCGGTCTCGATGTCGACCTACTCATCCCCGCCGCCCTCGGCGATGTGATCACCAAGGACAACGCCGACCGAATCCGAGCCAAAACGATCATCGAAGCAGCCAATGGCCCCATCGATCCCGAAGCGGACGAGATTCTCGACGCTCGCAACATTACCATCCTCCCCGATATCTTGGCCAATGCGGGCGGGGTCACGGTCAGCTACTTTGAATGGGTCCAGAATCGCCAGCATTATCGCTGGAGCCTCGATCGAGTACGGCAAGAACTCGACCGGACGTTGTCTGATGCCTTCGAACAGGTGTGGCAAGAAGCAGTGACTCGCAAAGTCTCGCTGCGCACCGCTGCTTTCATGCTGGCGATCACCCGAGTGCAACGAGCATCGGAACTCGCCGGTTGGTTGATCTGATCTCTTTCGCCTCCAAAGTCCCATGAAATCGACCTCTTGTTTGCCAGCCAGTGGGCTGCTGCGCTCGATCCGTCTGCTGCTCTGCTGCGGCCTTTTATCGCTTGTTGATGCGGACCGCACCTTGGGTGATGGACCAGCCGACAATCAAGCGCAGAGTGTTCGGCCTATCCCGCCTGCTGGGATGGCCATTCCCGCTGAGAGTCGGGCGGCTCTTGAAGAAAGCCTGAAAGAGCTCGAAACCAAGATCGAGGCCTTGCGGGGATCGAAGGACCCGTTGATCAACAAGTACCTTCCCGATGTGGAGATCTTTCAGCGCGCAGTCTCGATCGCTCTCACCGAAGATGGCTTCTTCGATGCTGCCGATGTCGATCGAGCTCAGACGGTGTTGAAAGAGGGGTTGGCTCGAGCCGAGGCCCTGGCTTTCAAGAATCCGGTCTGGAGGCAAACAGGCAACCGATCCGCAACCGTGCGCGGATTTCGCTCCAAACTCGATGGCACCGTGCAACCCTATGGGGTGGTCATGAATGAGTTTCCCGACGACGGTGAGAATCGCGCGGATGTGTGGTGCCGAGGTCGAAGCGAGAAAGGACTCGAACTGCAGTTCCTCGCAACGCGATTGACCCAGATCGAACCGTTCCCGGAACCCGGGGTCCTCATGATCCATCCCTTCGGCCGATACTGCAACGCGAACAAGCTCGCCGGCGAAATCGATACGCTCGAAGCAATCGAGCATGCGAAGAGCGAATATGCGATCGATCCCGATCGCATCGCCATCCGCGGATTCTCGATGGGAGGTGCCGCCGCTTGGCATCTCGCCGTCCACTATCCAGACCGCTGGTTCGCCGCCAACCCCGGAGCCGGTTTTTCGGAGACTCCCGAATTCTTGAAAGTCTTCCAGTCCGAGACCCTGCAGCCCTACTGGTTCGAACAAAAATTGTGGCAACTCTATGACTGCCCGGTTTGGGTCCGCAATCTACGGATGCTCCCTACGATCGCTTATAGCGGTGCCCTCGACAAACAGAAACAAGCTGCCGATATCATGGCCCAGGCTGCATGGAGCCTACCGGGAATCGCTCGCTTCGAACTAACCCACATCGTCGCTCCTGATACCGGGCATCAAGTCGCACCCGAATCACGCCGCGAAATCGAACGTCGATTGAAATTGATCGATCGACACCGAAGTGAATTCGACTCCCAATCGTATTCCTTCACGACTTGTAGCCTGCGCTACAATCGCGCGAAAAACTTGACGATCGATGCGCTCACCGAACACTGGGTCCCCAGCACTATCTCCCTTTCTCACACCCAAAGAGACACCATGGTCGAGGTCGATGGCGGAGTCCAGCAATTCACTTTGCAGTACGATATCGGTGAATTGCCGGACCGTTCTCTACGCATCGCGATCCGGGAATCCGAAAGGGAATCCTCTGGCGGCCCCGGCGCCATGTTCGTTCCAGTCCGCTCGGATCGGTCTTTCTCGGCGACGTTTCGTCGAACGGCGGACCGATGGGAGCAGGTTTCTCCCGTGGAATCAACCTCGAATGCGATCCGGAAACGGCACGGATTGCAAGGACCGATCGACGATGCGTTTCTGGACGCCTTCCTCTTCGTGCCTCCTGCGGGCGAGGGGCTTCATCCCGAAACGCAGCGCTGGGTGCAATCTGAGTTCGATCGAGCGGTACGCGAATGGCATCGGCAGATGCGAGGTGAGGTGCGAATCAAGCAAGCCGCAGACGTGACACCGGACGACATGAAGAAGTATCACTTGATCTTGTGGGGGGACCCGCGGAGCAATCCGCTGATCGCCCAAGTGCTTCCCAAGCTGCCAGTCGCTTGGTCGGCAGCATCGCTGGCGATCGGCGGCAAATCCTGGGATGCCAAATCGCACATGCCGGTGATGATTTACCCCAATCCCGAGTCTCCGGATCGGTATATCGTCTTCAATAGCGGCTTCACCTATCGCGAGTACGATTACCTCAACAATGCACGCCAGGTTCCCAAATTGCCCGACTGGGCGGTCATCGACTTGAGTGAAGCTCCCGGTCCTCGCTGGCCGGGTCGCATCGCCGATGCCGATTTCTTCGACGAGCAGTGGCAAATCAAACCCAACCGTCCCGAGTTGCCTTGATACACTCCGCATCGTTACCCGAATCGAAACCGCAGCGTCTCCGCTCGCTGGATCAATTCCGCGGTTATACCATCGCAGGGATGTTCCTGGTGAACTTTCTGGGTGCGTTTTATGCGGCTCCCTACTTGTTCGGTCACCATAAGGTTTTCTGCAGTTATGCCGACACGATCATGCCGCAATTTTTCTTTGCGGTCGGTTTTTCGATGCGATTGAGCTGGAGTCGGCGGACGCAGACCGAGGGGCTCACGAGAACTTATCTCCACGCGCTGCAGCGTTCGCTCGCATTGGCGGTGATTGCAATCCTCTGGTACGGGGGCGCACCGTTCCTGCCTCAGGGAATCACGTTCGAATGGGATTCGTTCAAGACGATCGGCTTTTGGGGCGCTGTTGGCAAGCAGTTCAAGGTCGATTGGTTTCAAACGTTGATGCACATCGCGGTCGCTTCCGTTTGGGTCCTGCCGGTGATCCGAGCGTCCGCTTCATGGCGGATCGGCTACTTGATCTTGTCCGTGGTGCTCCACGCTCTGTTCAATGACATCTTCTATTTTCAATGGCATAACGGGCCGCCGCATCGGGGGATCGATGGCGGACCGCTCGGGTTTCTGACCTGGAGTGTGCCCCTCTTGGTCGGGACCTTTGCCTACGATTGGGTCGCTCGCTATCAGCGAGGAGTGTTGACCGCGACGGGGACGTGCGGGCGCATGGCGGTTTGGTCCGTGTTGTTGTGCCTGGTCGGCTGGGGTATGTCCTGCGGAACGCGTTGGTACGACGTTTCGGGAGATAGCGATGCGGCACCGAAACCGATGCCTGTTCTCGCGACCGACGGAGTCCTCCCTGCTGCATCGAGGTTGTCGCGGTGGTGGAGTGAGGTGCGTGTGGGCAATTGGGAGCAGGTCGTCGCTGAACCGCCGTTTGTTCCTCCACCGCATGCTCGCGATCCCAACGAGGGGAAGGGCGGTAAACCGACAGTGGACCACAGTTCCCGGTACCGCGAATGGAATTACTGGATGATGAGCCAGCAGGTCGGCTCTCCGTCGTACTTGATTTTTTCGGCGGGACTCAGTCTCGCGATCTATCTGCTGTTCTTTGTCGTGTCCGACTTGCAGGGTTGGGAGTTCGGGGTATTTCGAACATTCGGCGTCAACGCGCTGATCGGCTACTTCCTGCACTCGGTGGTGGAAGGGACCGTCAAGAGTTTCATGCCTCGCGATATTCCTGGCGTCGGCATGTGGATAGGATTCGCCGTTTTCTTCACACTCTGCTGGTTGATGTTGCGATCGCTGGAGAAAAAACAGATCTTTCTCAAGCTTTAACGTCAAAAGGGGGGCGGTTCAAGACGCGGTCCCTTTTTGCCGCACTCGATGGTTGCCGTGCGGCCGGACGGATCGTTCGGGTCGAGTTCGAATGTGATCCAGATCGTCCTGTCCGGCATGAGATTGCGGAATCGATTGGCCCACTCGACGATGGTCATATGCGGTTCTTCGAAGAGCTCTTCGATGCCCAGTTCGAGAAATTCGTCTTCATCGTGCACGCGGTAGGCATCCACGTGGTAGATCGGGGGATTGGATTCGTAGCGATGGATCAAGACGTAGGTGGGACTCGAGACGTCGTCGGGATAGACCCCGAGAGACTGCGCGAAGAATTTGGTCCACTGCGTCTTGCCTGCTCCGAGCGGTCCTACCAAACCCAAGGCGAGCGGCAGGATCGTGGGGCTTTGTTTGGCGACTTGTTCTGCGAGCCATTGCGCCATCGCGCGGCAGTCATCGAGATTGCGAAGCTGCCACTTGAACGCCATGACGGGATTGTCTTTCGAGGGCACCGGCGATCTCCGTCAGAACGACTCGAGTTGTTCCTGCAGTTCGGTCCATCGCGTTTCCGCAGCGTGCAATTCGTTTTGGATCGCGGTTAGTTCCTCGTGCAGCTTCATGGATTCCGTCGGATCGGCGGCTTGCATCCAACGTTCGTGGATCGATTTCTTCAGCGCATCGAGTTTGGCGATTTGCTTTTCCAACTGGCCTACTTGTTTGCGGAGTTGGCGTTCATCGAGAGCCGGTGCCGAGGCAGCTTTTGGGGGTGGGGCTTTTGCGGCGGATTTTGCGGAGGAACCTTTTTCCGCGCGCCGGCGGGATTCCTCGTCGTCAATTTCTTGGCTGACCATGTACAGGTAGGCCTCATAGTCTCCGCGATAATGGACGACTGTCCCGTCGCGAACTTCGACGAAGGCCGTAGCGACCCGCTTCAGAAAGTGTCGATCGTGGGAGGTGAAAATGACGGTGCCTTGATAGGCGATCAGCGCATCGGCGAGGGCTTCGACCGTTTCGACATCGAGGTGGTTTCCCGGTTCGTCCAGAATGAGGATATTGGCTTTTCCAAGAAGGATGGCCGCCATGCACAACCGTGCTCGTTCGCCTCCGCTCAAGACTGAGACGCGTTTGTTGACCGCGGAGCCGCGGAAGAGCATTGCGCCGGCAACATCGAGGATGGTTTGATTCTTGGTTCCAGGGATGGCTTCGTACTCCAGATATTCCAAGACCGTTTTGTTTTCGGGCAAGCTCGTGTAGACGTGTTGGGCGTACGTGGCGATCTCCGTTCCGTGTCCCCATTTCACGTCCCCGTTCAAAGGTTGCAGGGACTGGACGAGAGTTCTCAGCAGGGTTGTTTTCCCTTGGCCGTTGTCACCGACAATGGCAGCCCGCATGCCGTGATCGATTTCGAGCGAGATCTCTTTCGCGACGATCCGTTCGCCGTAACCGATGGCCAAGTCGCGGCATCGAACCGCAGGTCCCTGCCGCCGATCCACTTGCGGCGCTCGAATGATGGCTCGGGCTTGTTGGCTTGCGAGATCCTTCATCTCGAGGCGATCCAGCATTTTGCTTTTCGATTTGGCCCGTGTCGCTGTGCTCGCTCGAGCGCGATTGCGATCGATAAATTCCTGCAGTTGTTTTCGTTTCGCGGCGATGGTGGCGTTGACGCGCTGGTCGTGTTCGTTGATTTCCTGTTGGTAATCGAGGAACGCGTCGACTTTGCCCGGAAAGAGCGTCAGTTCTCCCATCGACAGGTCGAGGGTGTGGTCGCAGGTCGCATTCAGGAACGCGCGGTCGTGCGAGACGATCAAGCAAGCTTCGTTGAAGGATTTCAGGAAATGTTCGAGCAGGATTTGGGTTCTCAAGTCCAAGAAGTTCGTCGGTTCGTCGAGCAGTAGCAGGTTGGGTTCGTGGAGCAGCAGGCTCGACAGCTTGACGCGAGTTTGCCAACCCCCGGACAGCGCTTGCACGGGGCCCGTCAGGTAATTTCCTTTGATTTCGAATTCCCCGGCAACTTCGCCGCATTTCCAATCGGGCTGGCCGCTATCTCGCATCAGGAATTCCAGCGCCGATTCGCCCGGCAGGAAGGGATCGTGCTGCTTCAGGTAGCCGATCTTCAGTTTGGGATGGCGAATGATTTCGCCTGAATCCAGCTCATCCTCCCCGAGAATGCAGCGCAGCAGCGTCGACTTCCCGGCACCGTTTCGGCCGATAAAGCCGACCTTCGAATCGGAGGTCAGGGTGCATTCGGCATCCTCGAGGAGAATCTGGTCGCCGTAGCGTTTGTGTGCGTTTCGGATTTGCAGAAGCACAGACATGGGGAGTGGTTTCAACGATGGTCGCGGAGGGACGTATGGAAAAACGCCGTCTATGGTATGTTATCAACGAGGCCAATTCGTCGTAAGGAGCGACGTGTCCGCGTATGCCAGAGATCTCCCAATCCGTCACCGATTTGATCGACCAACTGGGTCGCTTGCCCGGCATCGGCAAAAAGACCGCCGAGCGGCTGGCGTATCATTTGCTGAGGGTCCATGTTTCCGAGGCCATGGCCTTGGCGGAAGCGATTCGCCGGGTCCGGGAAAATGTTCGCTACTGCTCGGTCTGCTTCAATCTGGCGGAGGAAGAATTGTGCGGCATTTGTCAGGATCCCAAGCGGGATCCAAGCATGCTGTGCATCGTCGAGCAACCGAGGGATCTGATGGCCCTGGAGCAATCGGCCGTCTACCGGGGAATGTACCACGTATTGCTGGGCAGGATCGCACCCCTGGATGGTATCGGTCCGGACCAATTGACCATCGAACCGCTGGTGGACAGGGTGCGGACTGGGAATTACTCCGAAGTCATTATGGCAACCAATCCGAATGTCGAAGGGGATGGTACCGCCCTGTTCATTTCCAATCGCTTGGCGGAGTTTCCGGTTCGGTTGACGCGTCTGGCGCGGGGGGTCACCAGCGGGAGCGTCCTGGAATTCACCAACAAGGAGATCCTTGCCGATGCGCTGATGGGACGGCAGAAACTGTAGCCGGTCCATGGTTTGAGCGGAAAGGGGGCCTAAAATATCTTCGCCGTAAAATATCTTCGCCAAGAGCACTTTCCGCGCGGCGGAGCGTTAAAGACAATAGAGTGATCGTTGAGGGGGCTCAATTCCCGGAGTACGCATGCAAACCCCACGTTTCGATGGAAATCCAGGAAGCTCCTTCGCCTCGATGCGTCGCGCTCGCAGGGCGACGGCTTTCGCCTGGGCATTTTGGGTCCTGATGTCTGCGTCGTGGTCGCAGGATCCTGAGCCGGCGGCTCCCCCGACGACTCTGGTCGAGGTCCGGGAGCAGATCAAGCTTGCAGGCGAGGAGTTCAAATCCGAGAAGTATGACGCCAGCGCCGCGAGGATCGAACGATGCCTGAAGGTGATCGAGTCGCTGATCCTCTCCAGCGAACGCAAGGAACTTCCCGAATGGGAGCGGATTCATCGACAACTCCGGTCCGCAATGGACTCGCTGGCGATCCAGGGTGCTGAGTTTGAGCCGCTTCTGGAGTGGAAAGAGATCCAGGCTCGCGTTCGATCCGCTTCTCCAACCAAGAAGGACAAGATGACCGACAAGGCTCCCGACTCATCAGGAGACGCGGTGTTGTTCAGTCAACAGGTCGCACCCATCTTGGTCGAACATTGTGGTCGCTGTCACGTCGACAAGTCGAGTGGCGAGTTTACGATGGCAACCTACGAACAGTTGATGAAGGGATCGAAAGCGGGTTTGGTTCTATTTCCCGGGGATCCTGTCAGCAGTCCCCTGGTATCCGTGATCGAATCCGGCCAAATGCCCCCCAATGGAAACCGTGTTCCGGCCGACAAATTGGCTTTGATCAAGGCATGGGTCGAGCAGGGCGCCAAATACGATGCGACCGACCCCAAGGCTTCGATCAAGACGTTGGGTCGAAACGCGAACCCGCCTCCTGTTTCGGAGAAGCCCGTCGAAGTCAAGCCGCGCACCGGCAAGGAGACGGTCAGTTTCTCAAGCGATATCGCTCCGCTTCTGGTCAGCAATTGCAATGGCTGCCATTACGCGGCCACCAATGTCCGCGGCGGTTTGAACGTGAACACGTTCAATGACCTCTTGAAGGGAGGGACCTCTGGCCCGATGGTCGAGCCGGGCAAGGGGGATGAGAGTCTCCTGGTCAAGAAGCTTATGGGAACCTCCGGCCAGCGCATGCCCGCCGGAGGACGTCCTCCGCTCAGCGAAGCCCAGATCGCGCTTGTCAAAACGTGGATCGATGAGGGTGCTACCTTTGATGCCGACAGCCGCGACGCTCGACTCGATTCGGTCATCGCAAAGGCTTTCGCCGCAAAGGCGACCCATGAGGAACTCATGCAACGCCGCATGGAACGGGCTCGAGCGAATTGGCAGATCATCGCCCCCAAAACCGAACCAGATGAAGCCTTTGACGACGAATTTCACGTCCTGGGGAACATAGGCGATGCAAGCGCCAAAAAAATTCTTGCCCAGGCGCAGCAGGTGTCCAAGTCGCTCAAGCGAACTTGGAAATTGAGCATCAAGGAGCCCTTCGTCAAAGGCGGCCTGACCATTTTCGCTCTCAAGTCCCGTTATGATTACAGCGAAATGGGGAAGATGCTCGAAAAGCGCAGTCTCCCTACCGAATGGTCCGCCCACTGGCGCAAAGCAACGCCGGACCTCTATGTCGTTATGGTCAACGATACGAGCGATCCGAAACTCAACGAGTCGACCCTTCTTCAACAAATGACCAGTGTTTGGGTCGCATCGCACGATGGCGCACCGCGCTGGTTTGCCGAGGGGGTGGGGCGCAATGCGTTGGCAAATTCTGTCGGGATGAATGATGCAAGAGTAAAACCTTGGACGCAGCGTTTACCCATCGTCATCAACGAACTGAAGAATGTGCAGACGATTCTCGATGGAAAAATGAACGATGAAGACGAAGCTGTCTTGGGGTTCGGATTGATTCGCCAAATGCAAACGGGACCGCTCAAAGGCAAGTTCGATCTGACCATCAAACAACTAACGACATCCGCATTCGAAGATGCCTTCCAACGCCACTTCGGTCCTTCGAACGTTTTCTTAAAGCAGTCGTTGGGCAAGCCGTAAGCTCGAGAGCCTTGCCCACGGAGCGGCTACGGAGTTCGCTACCGCGCGGGAATGCCGGTCGAATAACCTGGAGGAATCGGTTGGCCAGGAGCCATCGTCGGGTACGCAGGCACGCTCCCGGGTATGGGCTGGCCCATCATGGGTGGTGCGGCTGCGGTTCCCATGTTGGGAGCCCCAACGGTTGGAACCGTGGTACCCGAAGGAAGGGTGTATCCCTGGGGGTATGCCGGGTAGGCGGGGTAGCCAGGGTAGCCTGGGTTGGGTGCGCAATTCTGCGGACTGGAGCAACCCAAGACACCGCAACCGAGGAACGCCAGGAGGAGGCAGGCCATTCCTGTGCGAAAATCGAGCTTGGCAGGGAGTCTCGGGTGAGAGGGTGGATTGGGACCACGCACGATAGCTTCGATTCTCATGGTTTTTCTCGCGTTGTTCAATGTCAGCAGCACCGGCCCATCCTCGTGGATGGATTCCGGGATGTTCCGCAATTTGGCTGCGGCGCGTCTACGGCAATTTGGCACCGCTCTTGCGAATGTTCGTGGAATTTTGGTAGGACCTGACGCGGGGGCGCGGTCGTTCGAGAGCGCTGCCATATCCAACGGCCGCCGCCGTGGTGAACCAGGAGAGCTCATGGTTTTTCCTATACGATTCATGTTCTCTTTATGGCCCGGGTGGCTCGTCGCCTGGCGACACGGAGATCTACGATCGCTCCTGATTGCAATCCTGTTTGGATGTTTGCTGTGCATCAGTTGGATCGGAACAACCATCTGGCCGTTGTGGCTCTCACCGTGGCGATTGATGCTTTTGTGGAGCGTCGCTGGGGTTGGAGCGATTTTGTCACTGGTGCACAACGCCTCGTGCGGTCTCCTGGCATCGCGATCTTCACGTAGGGGGTGTCCGGACGACGCGCTGATTCTTGCCCAAGCGTTCTACCTGCAGGCCAACTACTACGAGGCGGAGCGGTCGATCGCACCCTACTGCCTCGCGGGGGCCATGGATGCCGAGGCTGCCCTACTGATGGCGAGTGTCCTGCGTCGGACCGGTCGGTTTTCGCAGGCTTTGGCGCTTCTGGACGAGTTGGCACTGCTCGACTGCGGGCTGCCATGGCTGGAAGAAATTGAGCGGGAGAGAAAACTGTCCCGCCTGCAAAAAGTGCGTTCGCACGCCGACAGCCTGTAAAATCCCCTACAATCCTCCCGTTTGATCTCTGCGGATTAATCCTATAATTCGTAGGGTTGCGTTTAGATTTCCAGCGAACCTTCCTCGAAATAGCGTCGGATGGAGCTTGGTCGCATGAGCGCGTAGCCTTGTGTGCAAAGCTTGGACGCGTTGACCCGGCCCTCAAGACAGACCTAGTCTCCGCGAGCGAATACGATACGATCCTATCGTGTGCCGAACTGAAAAGGAACAATGACTATGTACGAACGATTTACTGACCGCGCCCGAAAAGTAATGCAGCTTGCCAATCAGGAGGCTCAGCGGTTCAACCATGAATACATCGGTACTGAACACATTCTGCTGGGGCTCGTGAAGGAGGGGAGCGGTGTTGCTGCGAACGTCCTGAAGAATTTGGACGTCGATTTGCGCAAGATTCGACTCGAAGTGGAAAAACTCGTGCAGAGCGGACCGGAGATGGTCACGATCGGCAAGTTGCCTCAGACCCCCAGGGCCAAGAAGGTTATCGAATACTCGATGGAGGAAGCGAGAAACCTCAACCACAACTATGTCGGCACCGAGCACATTCTGCTCGGACTGCTTCGCGAACAGGAGGGGGTCGCAGCCCAGGTGCTGATGAACCTGGGAATGAAACTGGAAGATGTCCGAGAGGAAGTCTTGAACCTTCTCGGGCATGGCATGGAGAGTTCCGATGTCGAGCGCGGTGGTCGCGAACCCGCCAGCAGCGGTTCAGCGAGCGAAGGAGGAACGTCGACAAAAGGTGGCAAGAGCAAGACTCCGGCCCTGGACAGTTTCGGCCGAGACCTGACCGAACTGGCTCGACAGGGCAAGCTCGATCCGGTGATCGGCCGCGAGCGGGAGATCGAACGGGCAACGCAAGTACTCTGCCGACGAACCAAGAACAACCCGGTTCTTTTGGGCGAGGCTGGCGTCGGAAAAACGGCCATCGTGGAGGGGTTCGCCCAACGCGTGGTGAACGGCGAGGTGCCTGAGATCCTGGCTGAAAAGCGCATTGTGGTCCTCGATCTGGCCATGATGGTTGCGGGGACCAAATACCGCGGTCAATTCGAAGAGCGGATCAAGGCCGTCATGAACGAAGTCCGTCGCGCTCGCAACACCATTCTCTTCATCGACGAACTCCACACGCTGGTCGGTGCTGGGGGTGCGGAAGGAGCGATCGATGCCGCTAACGTCCTGAAGCCTGCATTGGCCCGAGGCGAGATTCAATGCATCGGGGCTACCACGCTCGACGAGTACCGCAAGTACATTGAGAAGGATAACGCTCTGGCTCGTCGGTTCCAAGAAATCATCGTCGAGCCTACCTCCAAGAACGAGACAATTCAGATCCTCAAGGGGCTCAAGGAACGGTACGAGGAGCATCACCG
>JBKDPB010000024.1:0-15957 GCA_046342615.1 Planctomycetota bacterium
GCGTCGTAACCCATGCGGGCCATGAGCCGAAGCTCGGCTCCGGTTTCACGAGTTGCCGCGCCGAACGCGGTCCCCATGCTGAAGTCGCCGCCGTCGACGACGAGAACCGGCCCGAGATCCTTGCGTGCCTCTCTCCGCTGCGCGATCAATGCCGACAGCCGAGCAAATCCTCCTCGCGTGGTGTCATCGTTGAGTTGGAACGGCGTGTAGTCCGACGCAGGGCCGAGACCGATGAAGTTGGAATGAAGGTCGTTGGTGTGGAGGATCGTTACTGTTTTGGGCCCGTCCGCCGCCATCGCGCGTTCCGTAGCCAACATGAGCGTTGCGCCCGTCAACCCAGCCGTCCCAGCCAGGAACCCGCGACGAGAAACAGTGTCATCCATCAACTTGAAACCTTTCTCAATAAATGTTCGTTACTTCTTTTCTGTCGGAGGCGTGGAGAACCGGACAAAGACGGCGAGAGCCACAATCACCACGGCGATACCGGCTCCGATTTGCATCACCGCAACAGCGCCCGGTGCATCCGACGCCTTTCCCACGAATCCGACGGCCATCGCCACGACCACGACGCCGATCACCTTGTTCTCAAGGTCGGCGAGGCTGCCGATTTCAAACCGCTTGAATAACGGGTCCTCTTTGTCGCCGATGAACAAGCTGTACAGACCGACCGCTATGAGATAACTGATCGCTCCCACGAGAAACATATCGATGGCTTCGATCACGGTCAGTGTCAATTGCTTTGCCGTTCTCTCCGAATACTCCCCTTGCTGAACGAGTTCCCACTCCTTCACCAGCACCATTCCCAATCCGGAAATCACTACGCTGAGCATAAGGATCAGCGAGCCGACGATCGGCAGGATCATTAGATATCTGCTGATTTCCAAGAGCTTACGAAGCATGGGGAATTCACATCCTATTCAAAGACAGGGGTTCGTGCCAAAGTCAACATGCTACCAACGAAACTCACTTGGGCCCACCGAGTTGTTACGAAACTTTCTCATACTGTTGCCCCTTACACACCATAAAAAAGCGGGATGGGTAATTTCCCCATCCCGCTTTGAAATTGCCTGCAACGCACCCAAGCGTCTTACTTGGTCTGTCCTTCGGACATCAGCTTCATCACGTCTTCGACGTTGAATTTGGCCGGCTTCTGACGCATCGGGAACTCTGCGAAGGTTTGCAGGAATCGTCCTACTAAGACCTGGGATGGAACAGCCACCCATGCTCGCTCGAGATACCAACGGTTGTAGTTGTTGGAGTCGGTATCGGCACGCTCGAATGGATCGGTTCGAAGGTTAAATAACTTCGGAGCCCGCAGCATGACGAACGGTTCGGTCCAAACCTGCAATTGACGAGCGCGCTGCTCGGCAAACACCAGTTTCCATTGATCACGGCGCAGAGCGACCAACTGGCCGTCGTCGTTGAAATAGAAGAACTCTTTGCGCGGCGCTTCTTTGGCCTGACCTGTCAAATAGGGGAGGAAGTTGTAGCCATCCAAGTGAGCCTTGAAGGTGGTATTCCCGGCCTTAAAACCTTGCTTGAGCTTTTCCTTGATCTCAGGCTCACCCACGGCAGCCATCAACGTCGGCACCCAGTCCTGGTGAGACATGATCTCGTTCGAAACGGTCCCTGCCTTGATTTTGCCCGGCCAACGAACAAAGCCTGGCACACGGTAGGCACCTTCCCAGTTCGAATTCTTCTCGCTTCGGAACCAAGTGTTGCCCCCGTCCGGCCACTCGTTGAAGTGCGGGCCGTTATCGCAGGTGTAGATGACGATGGTGTTGTCGGAAATCTTCAGCTCGTCGATAAGATCCAACAGCTGTCCGACGTGGTTGTCGTGCTCCATCATCCCGTCGGCGTAGAGTCCCAGACCGGTCACTCCCTGGCTTTCCTTCTTGAGGTGGGTGTAGAAGTGCATGCGCGACGAGCTCATCCAGGCCATCCACGGCTTGCCAGCTTCGTGATTCTTGCGAATGAACTTCTTGGTGCGATCCAGAAACTCTTCGTCAGCAGTTTCCATGCGCTTGCGCGTCAGAGACCCCGTGTCCTTGATCGTTTGCTTTCCAACCTTACCGAAGCGAGGGTCGACGGTCGGATCATCCTTGTCGGTCGCTTTGGTGTCGAGTACGCCTCGGGGGCCGAATTGAGCACGGAACGCTGGGTCCTTGGGATAATCTTCGTTCTCTGGCTCTTCTTCCGCATTCAGGTGATACAGGTTGCCAAAGAATTCGTCGAATCCATGGACGGTCGGCAGGAACTCGTTGCGGTCACCGAGGTGATTCTTGCCAAACTGGCCCGAGACATAGCCGTACGGCTTGAGCAACTCCGCCAGGGTCGGGTCCTTGGGCGAAATGCCAATGGACGAGCCGGGCAAGCCAACCTTGGTCAACCCGGTGCGGACCGGATGGATCCCGGTGATGAACGCCGAACGACCCGCGGTGCAGCTTTGTTCGCCGTAATAGTCGGTGAACAGCATACCTTCCTTAGCAATTCGGTCGATGTTCGGTGTCTTGTAACCTGCCAGCCCCATGCTGTAGGCACTGATGTTGGCAAGACCAACGTCGTCGCTCATGATGAGCAGAATGTTCGGCTTGCTCGATTGCGCCTGAACAGATGGCGGTGCAATTGCAAATAGCACCGCAGCGGCGATCGGTATCGCCTGGAAAAACAGTTTCTTCATCACGTCGAATTCCTCACGTAGCCCTCGGCCTATCATGAAAATGCGTTCCCCCGAGGCCATTGCGGGGCTTTTGAACGTTCCGATAGCTTAACACCCACCGTCTGTTTATCCATAGGTGAACCTAGGCACACGCACGAAAGGGCAAGAGCGAGCCAAGGGGTATTGAGACACAGTCGAAAAAGTCAATTTGCGTTTCCATGAGCCTGAGGCGCTAGCCGAGTTCTTTCGACGTGCAAAAAATCGGCTAGCGCCTCAGGCTCACTTTTGTCGGCAGTGTCTGTTAGCTTCGAAGAAATAATGGCGACCTAGGCCTCACTGCAACTGCTCAAGGTGGCGAAATCAACCCATAGCGAATGGCGCTCTGGACCAGCTCGGCGGTCGAGCAAATTCCCAAGAAATTCATGACCTGGATTTTGTGTCCCTCCGCGGTTCGCGAAGAGATCGGTTCGCGAGGAGATACGGAGCAGCCCGGCAACTTCTTTGGCCAAATGCCCTTCGGCAAACTGCTCCAAGACTTACAGACGGCAGGTACCTTAACGGTTGTAGCGGGTTCTCAAGTCCCTGCTCCGGCAGGGACGGGTAACGGGCGGCAATTACCTTGCCTCGAAGAAACCGCGTCGCCGATACCAACGATAAGTCCGAGTGGCCGCGTGGCAACGGTTTTGCCCGCCAAATCGGTGAACTAGCATGGAAGCACTTGGAAATGATTCGCGGCAAGGATGCTGTTCGGCTTTGGATCGCTGTTTCTGTAGCCTCGCTGGAGGCGGTTCTCCCCCTGGGATCGAGTGCTTTCGCACAAGACGGAGCTGTTTGCGACACAGAATCCCGCGTGTCGTGCGATGACTCACTCAACTCCGACGGTTGCGACGGCTTTTCCGTCTATGGAGCCAAACAGAGTATTTGGACTCGCGACACGCTCACGGGTGACTGGGGTGGTCGCAGGAGTGCGCTCCAGGAATCGGGTATCACTTTTGCTGGTCGGTCTACCCACTTTGGCTTCGGCGTGGAAGGGGGAATTCAAACGCCCCCGCCGGTTCCGCTATTGGGGCTCGGCGATACCTTCAAGTATACCGGACGCGGAGAATACGACTTAATTTTCGATTTGGAAAAGTTTGGGGGATTACCCAAGGGGACCTTGTTGGCGCGAGCGGAGCATTGGTACGGTGAGTACGGGAATGTCTCGCTGCGAACAGGTGCCTTTCCCCCAGCGGTCTTCCCAGCCCTTCTTCCACCAACACCGCAGGACCCGGGTCAGCTTTTCCTTTCCAATTTCGTCGTGACTCAGCCACTCTCGCCAGAATTGGTTGTGTATGCGGGCAAAATCGACGTGGTTGGTGGCGTGGATCAGGATGACTTTGCGGGCGGCGATGGGACGACTCAGTTCGTCAACCAAGCCTTGATCGCGAACCCGGCCTTCTTGTTGGGATTGCCCTACAGTTCGTTCACCGCCGGTGTGGTATTGCCCCGCGAGTGGGGTAGGATGTCGACCTACGTTCTCGATCCACAAAACCGAATTCGAGACTTCTTTGAAATCGATGATCTATTCTCGCAAGGAGTGATCGTGGGAGGAGAGATCAAACGGAATACGCAGTTCTTCGACAAGAAAGGTGACATTCACGTTGGAGGCGTCTGGAAACATGTGGACCAGACGGACCTGCGCTTCAACGAACCTCCTCCCGGCGTATACCCCCAACCGGTGGTCCCCGGTTTTCCGACGTTACCAAACGCCTACACCATCTATGTCGGTGGCGATCAATACTTCACGCAGTTTGCGGATAGACCCGAACGAGGATACGGATTGTTTTACCGCGCTTCGATCAGCGATGGCAACCCGACGCCGCTTCGATACTTCTTGAGCGCTGGGCTCGGAGGCTATAGCCCGCTTCGTAAGGACCGCGGCGATAAATTCGGACTCGGGTGGTACTACATTGGGGCAAGCAACGAATTCGGTCCGCTGCCACAAGCCCTCTTTGGTCCGCGCGACGGAACCGGCGTAGAACTCTTCTACAGTGTCCAAGCCACCCCGTGGATGGCGATTAGCCCGGATGTCCAGTACATCAAACCCGAAGTCAGCGGGCTTGCCGAAGATGCGTTTGTCTACGGCGTGCGCATCAACGCCGTCTTCTAAGTTCGTCGGACCTCAACCCAATCTCTCCACGACCGCATCCAGCAGAACCCACTCCCGTTCAACGGGCGGTCTTCGACACCAGCGATCCTCTCCGTTCCGTAAGCTAACGCGAACGCCAGTTGCAGTCGATCTGGTTCGGACGTGTGAACCCACGAAATTCCTGAATGCTATTGCCGAAACAATATAAAAGCGACTAATCCTGGAGCACGTCGAGGTGCTGCGCTCTATACTTCAGGCCAAGTGGCGATACGGCATCCTATCGCCTTCGAGGTGACATCCCTTGTTTTCGTGGAGTAGAAGTATGAGATTTTTCGGTTGCTGTTCCAAGCATACTGGATTGATGTTCAGTGCGGGACTAGGCGGGCTGGTTCTGGCGATCGGCCTGGCGACTTCGTCGCCACCCGCGACGGTTACCCAACAGGGATCGTCGATCCCTACCCCAGTGTCATCGAACGCCACCCTCGCCAACGACGAGGCGCTGAGCCTGACGACTGCCGATCGCAAGCTATTGGCGAACCACAATCGCCTGGTGTCCACCACCGTTGCCCAGACCGGCAAGAAACCGAACATCATCGTCCTTTGGGGTGACGATATCGGAGTCCATAACATTAGTGCCTACAACCATGGCATCATGGGATATCGGACGCCCAACATCGATCGCATCGCGAAGGAAGGCGCACTCTTTACCGATGCCTATTCACAACAAAGTTGCACTGCGGGTCGCGCCTCGTTCATCCTCGGACAGCATCCATTCCGCACCGGCTTGCTCACCATCGGAATGCCCGGCAGCCCGCACGGGATCCCCGATTGGACACCGACCATCGCCGATCTTCTCAAAGAGCAAGGATATGCGACGGGTCAATTCGGAAAGAATCACCTCGGGGATCAAGACAAGCACCTACCGACGCTTCACGGGTTCGACGAGTTCTTCGGCAACCTGTATCACTTGAACGCCGAAGAAGAACCCGAGACCTATTACTACCCCAAGGATCCCGAGTTCCGCAAGAAATATGGACCTCGCGGTGTTCTCTATTGCAAATCAGACGGTCGAGGAGGCCAGACGATCGAAGATACCGGACCGTTGACCTCGAAGCGAATGGAAACGATCGACGAAGAAGTTCACGCGAAAGCCATGGACTTTGTGGATCGCAACGCGAAAGCGAGCAAGCCATTCTTCCTGTGGTACAACAGCACCCGCATGCACGTTTGGACCCACCTCAAGAAAGAGTCCCAAGGCAAGACCGGTATCGGCCTCTATCCGGACGGCATGGTCGAACACGACGGCTTCGTCGGAGGCGTCCTGAAGAAGCTGGATGATCTCGGTCTGGCTAACAACACCATCCTGGTCTATGGAACCGACAACGGTGCGGAGACCGCGACATGGCCCGACGGGGGGATTACTCCGTTCCACGGCGAGAAAGGAACCACCTGGGAAGGCGGCTTCCGCGTTCCGATGCTCGTCCGTTGGCCCGGTGTGATCCAACCCGGCACCACGGTCAACGCAATCTTCTCTCAAGAAGACTGGCTACCGACCCTCCTGGCCGCCGCGGGCGAACCCAATATCGTCGAGAAGCTCAAGCAAGGCCACAAAGCCAATGGGAAAACCTTCAAAGTCCATGCCGACGGCTACAACTTCATCCCCTTCTTCAAAGGAGAAGTTGAAAAGGGGCCACGCGAACAGATCTTCTACTTCGGTCAAGGTGGCGAAATGAACGCCGTCCGCTGGAATGACTGGAAGGTCAACTTTGCTTCCATGGAAGGGAACATCGCTACCGGAACACGCGTCGTGACCGGTTGGCCACTCATCGTGAACCTCAAGGCGGATCCCTATGAGAAAATGCCGCACGAATCCGCCATGTATCTCCGTTGGTACGGAGACAACATTTGGCTCTTCGTGCCGGTTCAGGCCGAGTTGAAGAAATTCCTGATGACAATCCCTCAATTCCCGTTCCAACAGGGAAGCAGCCTCAATGCAGCGGGGATCAACTATCAGACGCTCAAAGCGGCCGAAGCTCTGAAGCGGCTGAACGAGTTGGAATCTCTTGGCCCACCGCACAATTAAAGCGGTAGCAACGTATCGCACTGGTCGTCGCATTTCCGTCGACGACCAGTGCGTTTTCTTATGGCCCCAAAGCTTGAAGGACATGCGGTCTCTGCGTCCGAAACTCCCTAAAGGGGCTGCGGCCCAGTTACGGCTGCGTCACCGTCAAGTATCAAGCCAAGCTCGAATCCACCGACAGAGAACCCAACGTAAAAGGCTGGTCAAAGTACGGCGATCGCCCGACCACTTGCGTGTACCAATCCTTTGCAGTAGCCAAATCCCGTACCGGATAGATAGCAGTTCGTAAACCAAGAAGCATTCTAGCACTCTCGCTGAGATGACGATTGATGAGCAGGTCGAGCATCCTGGGGCAAAACATCAAATAGGTTTCGACATCGCCTTAACGAGTTTGGTGACCCACCCGCGCGGCGTGAATCTTACGCTTTGCGCCATGATCCAATTACGTATACCAGGTATGTATACCCGCTGACCTCGTTGCATGGCACGATAACCTAGGCTGGCAACCTCGTCTGCGGTCGGAAGTTTCTTGTTCTTGACCAGCGCGGAGTCATGCATGCTGGCCTTCTCCTGAAAGCCCGATTCGGTTGGGCCTGGACAGAATGCCGTCACGGTGACTCCCGTTCCTTCCAATTCGGCAGCGAGCGCCTCCGAAAAACTCAGCACAAAAGCCTTGGTGGCGTAATACACAGCCATGTAGGGACCCGGTTGAAAGGCGGCGGTCGAACACGTATTCATGATTTTGCCCTTCGACGCGAGGATGTCGGGAAGAAACAGCTTCGACAGGACGACGACTGCGTTCATATTCAGTTGCATCATCGCAAGCTCGCACTCGAGAGCCGTTTCCTTGAACTCGCCGAAAGCTCCGTAGCCCGCATTGTTCGCAAGAATATGCACAAACAACCCTCGATCCTTGATCTCAGTAACCAGGCGGGTTGCTCCATCCTGGGATTCCAAGTCGGCAGCGATCGCCAATGCGGTGATACCATGTCGAGATTGCAGTTCGGCGGCGTGCGATTGCATTTTGTCGACGCTGCGGGCCGCGAGGATCACATTGTAACCGTCTCGAGCGAAATTCTCGGCAAGTGATTTGCCAATCCCCGAGGAGGCTCCAGTGATCAACGCAGTCTTTCGAGAGATACTCATCAATGATACACCCTTGGATAAACGTATTCGTCAGAGAATAGGTTAACGAATTCGTCGCAGATTATTGCGGACCCACACAAACTTGGAAACCAGCCCACTATGCCCCCCGCATCGTTTAACCCGCAGCCGCAGGCGAGGGACACCCTGACTCCGTAGCCGCAGGCGAGGAAATCTCGTTTAACCCGTAGCCGCAGGCGAGGAAGCACAACGCGTGCCACCCACGCATCGCATTGCCAGCGAACACGTTGTGGATTGGGCAGATGGCAACAGGGCTCCACGCGCCAGGTTTCGGCTTCCTAAGCCCGACGGGCTGACACAGTGACGGCCGTGGCTCATCGAGCCACCCGGCCGAAGCAAAGATCCTACGCACCGCCCGCTGGCCGCGTCGCCAGCGGTGCTGATGCGCTGATGCATCGCGAGCCAACGAGTCCGGCATCCCGGCAGCGCTCCCTTGGTAGTACTTCTTGAACTTCCACACCAAGTCAATCCACATCGATCCGTCGATCCTCAACCGCTTCAAGATCGACGCCACCTCCCCGGGGTCGTCTCGGCCTTCGCCAGACTCGGCCGATGGCTACCCGTTCACTCGTTGTTCGATCTCGGCCAGGATCCTACCGAGCATACGGATGTCGCGCAGCAACATTCTGATCAACTCGATCGGCCGAGGAGACTGCTGGATCACTCCCTCCGTAATCCAAAAAACTGAGGTGCAATTCCGCGTGCCGTAGATTCAAGCGGATTCGATCTTCCAACGACATGGGGCCAAAGGCGGGGCTATCGTGCAGGCAAGCATCGCCTCGCCCCAATCGATCGATGGACTTCCGGTATTTGGCCAACGCGACTTCCGTGGACTCATTGGCTTGCCCGTATGTCCCTTCTTTGACGCCGGGGATTCGTACGCCAGATCGCAACCCATTTCGAAGCATGCCAGGCAATGAGCCCCAGTCGACGAAACGCCCCATTGGATTTCGAAGCGATGCGTAGCTCCGTCTACAAAAAACGAAAGAATCCATGTAAGACCTGGGTTTGGGGTGGCAGAGTTTATCGCGAGTCCGTTGCATCACTTGGTTCGCTCCGGCCGTCTGATTCGGCGGCTGCGAACCGGCCAGCAATCAATCCTGCCCCCAAAAATCCTGCGAGAAACGCCAGCCACTGCGCCACGACGAGGGGAAATTGAAACGCAGCCGGGGCAACCCATCGGAAGATGCCAAGGAGCGGGAGTGGAACGCCGACTGCCAAGGCAAAGGCCAGCTCAACGGGAGTTCGGCGGGGCAATCCCATCGCGACGAATACCGTCGCCATGTAACTCAGATGAAACTTCGTCTGACTCAAGACGTGCTGCATCCGAAGCATCTCGAGGCTCACGTCCTCGCCGAGGCGAAGACTATCGGTTAAAGCAAATAAGTGCTGATCTTCGATGATGTCGAGGATCGCCGTGGCCAGAATCGCTATGACTCCGAGTCGCAGCATCCCGGCATCGCCATACTGGCGAGCCACACGGGCAAAACACAGGAAGAACAAGGCGTATGCGATGATGAACAGTGAATCCATCGCAAGAATGACCTTCAGCCATGGCGACGAGGCAAGAAGATCGCTTCGGTATAGAGCAGGATCGCGCACGATCTCGAACGGCTCTTGGGCAACGCCAGTGGCAATGCTCACGCCCATCATCCCAATAAGCAGGACCGCAGCAACGCCGGCCCACAGTCGCGTCAACACAACATACTGATCGTGAAGGACTAGCACGTAAACTCACTCTCTATTTGTTTGTGTAACCAACGGCAGGCAGGATTTGCGAGATACCGAAACCACACCTCAGGATGGGGCAATTCGAAACGAATAGCAATCTATCCCGGCTGGAGCGAAGCGGAACGGTGGGATAGATTGAGAGTTAAACTAAATGGCTTCGCCTTCTTCTACTGGACAGTATACAGAATCTGGCCTATCTGCGGATAGTTGACGCACCTTCAACACATACTCCTTGCTCGGCGCATCGCTGTTGGGACTAAGGAACCACGCCGAAGCCAAACCGCTGCTAATCAGTGAGCGTACACGACTCTCCGGCGGATTTGTGGGGCGGCCGCGTTGCGATGTCGCCAGAGATTTGCTAGGTCAGCTTTTTGAGTTGCTGGCGAGCTCTTCGCTTGGCGGCGCTCAGCAGTGTCTTATGCGTCCCTCCCACGCATCGCATTGCCAGCTTACACGTTGTGGAGTGGGCAGATGGCAACAGCGCTCCTCGCGCCAGGTTTCGGCTTCCTAAGCCCGACGTGCTGACACAATGACTGCCGTGGCTCATCGAGCCACGGTCTACGCACCACTCGCGCTGAAAAAGGCCTGAAGTGGCTGGGGACATGCCGCCACGATTGGATCGTCAACAGGACCACTTCGACGACCAGCGAGCCGCACAGGCGTCCGCGAACCACGCGATCCCATCGGTGCGGTCGCAGATCATCCAGCAGCAAGAGCAAAGAGTCTAAGGGTCAGCCCCGTCGAAAGCCCAAACAGGATCGGCTTGCGAAACGACGCCGGATCGTTCCATGCCAGTGGGGATGCCCCATTGCAAGGGTATACGGAGAACGCCGAGCCCCAGCAGCGCGAGAATTGGAGAGATGGTGAAAGGGGCGATGGGACCAAGGACAGCTACTCCTGAGCAAAACGGGGAACTCCGCCAGTATGGCCTGCACCCTTTGTTAGCCCTCTGCACACAAGAAAATCCGTAGAAATGGGGGACGGCGACAACTCGGTATAATCCGAACTACCCTACTGATCGGACGCGGCCCTACCCCTTCGAGGGCGTGCAAGCGGTCAAAACAAGAACACCAGCGGTCCGCAACACCGGCAAATGGGTCGCAACCGAGATCTCGATCCCCTCACGCATCCTCGGCGACCTACACTCGCTCGAACGGGCATGGCGCCCAATGCAACCCGCCAATGTCCGAATATCCATCCGGAATCCCTTGGAATCATGCGAAGCCGCACCGCCAAAGTCACCGATGCCATGAACCGCCGAGCGGCGACCGACTGGCGGAGGGTGTTTGCCCTCGACCTTCGAGCCCTCGCTCTTTTTCGCATCGGAATAGGAGTTTTGCTGCTGCTGACGTTGGCGACTCTGTGGCCAGAGATACCCGCGTTCTATACCGATGAGGGGATCCTGCCTCGATGGGCGAGGGGAGAACTGAACAGTGAGGAATCGTTCCCGAGCTTGTGCTGGCAGATATCTCCCTACATGTGGGCGGGTAACACCCAAGCAGTGCAAGGGATTTTCGTCGTGCAGGGGCTTGTCGCGCTGCTTTTGGCAGCGGGATGGAATAGTCGCTGGATGGCATTTGCGTCATGGTTGTTGCTGGTCGGACTCCAGGCTCGCAATCCGCAAATCATGCAGGCGGGTGACGAAATCCTTCGCAACATGCTGTTCTTCAGTATGTTTCTGCCTCTGGGGGCCCGTTACAGCCTCGATGCTCGTCGAGGAACGCGTCCTGGGCTTCGACCGGATCTCCCAGCGTTGGACCGTTCCGTCGCGGATTTCTCCATCGCAGAACTTCCCGTATCCATACTGAACCTCGGTTCGGCCGCATTCATCCTGCAGTTGCTGTGCGTCTATTTTTTCACAGGGCTCCTGAAGTCGGATCCTGTGTGGCGGACCCAATTGTCAGCCGTGCATTATTCGATGCATGTCGACCATTTTACGACCGCGTTGGGATATCGATTGGCGTCGATACCGGAGCTGACCAAGTTGGTGACGTTGGTCACTATGGTGCTCGAGCACGCAGGCCCAGTCCTCTTGTTGTTGCCGGGAGTCGGCTGGCGCATACGGTTGATGTTGGTCTTGGCATTCATGGGCTTTCATGTCGGGATCGGGCTGTGTATGTCGCTGGGACTGTTTCCTCTGACCTGCATCATTTGCTGGTTGGCTCTCGTTCCGACACCTGCGATCGATGCCTGCATACGCTGGGGGAACGCACGGGATTGCTCAATGGCTCGCGTCGCAGCATCGGGGCATGAGCGAGTCGCGGTAGAAATACCCCAGTACGCGGAAGAGATGCGATTGACGCTCGCGTCGCAGATCCTGTTGTCGATGATCCTGGCGTACATGTTCCTGATCAACGGCATCCGTCTCAACGGTCTGGGAGTCTATGCGAATCTCGGCGATGGACCGATCCGAACGATTGGCGAAGCCGCACAAGTGAATCAGTACTGGAGCATGTTTGCAGCGCGGCCGCCTATTTTCGGAGGTTGGTACGACATGCGGGCGACATTGTCTGACGGACGCGAAGTGAATTTGTGGAATCCGGACCAGCCGGTCCAGGAATCCAGGCCTGTGTTGGTCAGCGCGATGTATCCGTCGTCGCGTTGGCGCAAGACCTGTGTCGTGCTGTACGAACGTCACAGCCCGACGCATCGAGCGTGCCTGGGCGAGTATCTGGTCCGTCGCTACGAGCGCCTGCATCCTCAGGCCCACGTGGTCGATGCCTGTATCATCCTGCGGGCTGCGGTTTCGCCGAGCCCCGACCAGGGGGCCAAGCCCACGCGTGAGACGATCATTCCGGTCGTTCTCTGGCAACGTTCGCGTGAAATCGACGACCCTCGTGAGCAGCTCGCCGTGTTAGTGCGCATGGACTAGCGGCCGAAAACCTATGACCGAAAATGCGACTCGGCATGTCGCAGGCATGACGCGCTGGGCATAGCAACTGCCTTCGCGACCTTCGGGCAATGTGACATCAATGCCACGAGCGAACTGAAACGCTGGCACGCCAGTGTCCCTATGCGGAGAGAAGCATTGGATGGGGGTAGGGCAAAACGTCCTCCCAGCAGAGACCAGGGCGCAGATCATGGCAACCCAGGCGTTCCGCAACAAGGCGTACAGTGCCATTCGTGGGTGGCACCGAGCAAAGCGAAGCGTCCTTTCCAGACTCAATGCCAGCAAGAATTCTCGCGCAGAGACGCAAAGACGCAGAGGTTGGGGAAACGATCGGAGCATGACCCACCCAATGTCTTCGTACACCGATCAGTGTGGTGACAGAGCGATCAGCGTGGGGAGATAGCGATCAGCGTCGTGACCGTGATCCATTACCCCTCCTCGCCTCGGGTAGAGGAGGCCGGGAGGTGAGGGGCTTGCTTTGATACCGCAAGAGTTACGGACAGCTGCTTTGCTTTGATCTGCCCCGAACATGCCACCACGACTATGACAGCATTTCGACAACGACAGCATTTCGCAACCAGCCAAAACGCAGTGCCTGTCCTTGTTTTTTTCTTGCTAATGATGGAACCCCGAGACAAGCTGCGACAGAGTCTCAACAAGGGAGATAACTCCTTTGAGTGAAACAAATTACGGTAGCCGTACAGTGCCATTCGTGGGTGGCACGTAATGACCGCTGATCAGCTAGTTAGCGCTGGCTTGCTCACTTAGTATAGGATCAATCGAAATGAACACCGGTAACACGTATTCGCGCACGTCCGATTCTTGACCAACCCAATGAACCAACAACATCATTCGGCCTCCTCGACGTCCATAAATACGGACAATCCACCATCGACCGGAAGTATCGACCCCAACCGCTTGAAACGCAATAAAACCTTCCTTGTCGAAGTCTGCGGGAGTCTCAAAGCTCTCTTTGTCTACCCCCACGCATTGCGCCATGAATCGCTCAATTTCGCTTCGGATAACAAGTGGCGTCACACCTTTCTTATCTGGTGTTGGAAATACGCCTGCTATCACTTCACTTTGCGGATTCGTAGGTAAAGAGAAAGCAAGAGTGGTGCCGTTGTCCTCTTGCTCGGGACGAATCCCGAGTGGAAGATCGATGGAGAAGAACCCTTCATAGCAATGAGACTCCCAGCAATTCTTTGGATCTACATCGTTACTCATTCTTGGTCTCCACGTCTGGAATGATGTCGTCCCCGTAGATCACCTCGATAACACCCTTTCCTAAACCGACGAACGGTATCATATCCAAGCCCGAGTTTGCTGTACCGCATACAGCGCCCTTCGCCTGAACGTCACTTCCCCATCCCCACAACCCAACAACAACTCCGACAACCGGAATTTTTTTGGCGATCCACTTTCCGCCTTTCTTTTCGGCAACGTACTCCCAACGCGAGACAACGACGTATTTGACTTTGCCGCCTGCATCCTTCGTCTATCCCCCCGGCCAGTCTTCAGCTCGACGTCCATGTCTCGCTATCTCAGTTCATTCCTCTCTGACTTACGCGAACGGCCCTAGCGATTCCAACCGGGAACGCTTCCAACCGAACTCGCTTGCATCAACGGCCAAGCCACGGCAAGCGTGGAACGCATCCTGCGAAAACCTTCCAATGGCATCGTGCCATCGGTCTTCAGTTCAAACAATTGTGTTGAAGATTACTGCTTCCAATCCGACCATGGAATTGCATTGAATACGGACTCCGGTTGATTCATTAAATCTTGTCCGTTACACATCACAATGGTGTCAGGAGAAATCCTTCGCACCTCGTCTATAAAAACACCGTGACTGAGTTCTTCAGAAATCTCGATAAATACGAGGTGTTTCGATTGAAGGAGGTCTAGGATCGCATTCTGCGAAACATTGCAAGTCTCTAAATCCAAGAATCGCAAGGCTGGCCAACTGTTTTTCATCCGTGAAAGCGAGAGATCCGTTATTGAAGTTCCATCCAAGCCAAGATACTGAATCTGCCTTGCGTCGCTTAAGTAACTAAGTTCTTGGTCACCGAAATCCCTGCAGTCGGAAGCATCGAATCCCTTAATCGTCAGTGCGACGCTTGAGGAAAGCAATTGGAAGTCTCGCTTGCGATCGCCCTGAGCGGGTAAAAGTCGAATAAGTGAAATTTCTTTCATACCACTTTCCTTTATCTCGCGGAGATGGATTGACGCAGGCAGTGCCTCGATTCTGTTAATTGTTGCTTCAAAGGTGTTACGACGTGACATGATTAACCAACCTGCCAGCAAAGCACAAAGAAGCATCGCGATCAAGAGCGTGATGGAAATACTCCGAGTCATTGGCTATCTCTTGTCAATTCCCGATGGAACAGTCTGAAATCACGGCTTGACCTTGACTTTAGAACCGTCCGGCGCGCTGATCTCTCCACCATTTGACAAACAGTCTTTACCATTGGGCTTCAATAGTTTGCCTAGCAATTAAAATCCAGCGAAAAATGACGTCCATGGAACACGTGTTTTGTCGCTCTTTGAGGTAATCTTCTCATCTCCGCCTTTATCCCCGCCGTTTTCCGTATGGACAAAACCCATTACTTCTTCGCTCGTGAGGTTTGGAAGTGATTTTTTTTTTACCGTTCCTTTCTCTCGCAAGGGGCGAGAACCCATTCCGTCCGCAAACGTACCAGCTACGTAGTCGCTTTCACTCCAGTAGTTGTGAAACCACCCGGTGCCTGCCATCATTTTTTGCAAATCAGTATCTCTATCAACAGCTGAGCCTAAGAAGACTAAACCGTCGACCTTGGCTCCCCATTCCAATGCAAGGCGGGCAATGTCTGTTCCGTTGCTGAACCCAACCAGATGCACAGGTTCACCACAATTGTTTGCTGCCTGAATTGCATCCAACAGCTTCTTGAGGCGATTAGCGACCTTCTTGTCGTAGTCACTTCCCGTTGTACTGCCATCTTTCCTTACAGCTTGAGGGAAGTCAAAGTAGAGAAAGCCCTGTTCAGCCAATCTATTTTTGATGGCGTATTCACGCAATGCATCCGCAACGCTCGCCGCATGTGTATTATTCTTGTCGGTGTCAATGCCATCGACCCATACGATGATATTCCCACTCGGGTCCGTTGCATACGTTCCATGATTCCCCACATACCGATACAGATTCGCATCACCGCCTGCGAAGCCAATAGGGTCTTGGCTGATCCAACGTCCGGTGGTTGGGTCGTACCAGCGGGCTCGGTTGTATTGCAAACCGACATCCCGGTCGAACTCGCGGCCGGTGTAGGCGT
>JBKDPB010000025.1:0-7599 GCA_046342615.1 Planctomycetota bacterium
GAGCGGAGGGCACGGGACTCGAACCCGCAACCCCTTACGGGGCACATCATTTCCAATGATGCCGCTAGCCATTCGCTTACCCTCCAAAATCCTTGCTTGTACCGCAGCCGATGGCTGCGGGCCCATGGATTTCGTTACGTCAAAGTCTATCCTAGGAGGCTCGAACCACAAGCCAACCTTACCCACGATTCCAAAGGTTTTCGACTTATGCCAACCTCGCAAGCCTGGTTCTATCGGCAGAACCAAACCGCGTACGACCTGGAACTCGGTCCGCAATCGGTTTCCGATCCCCAAGGGCTTGGGGACCACGACATTCTGGTGGCGATCGAAGGAGTTTCCCTGAATTATCGGGATCTGGTCGCTTGGAAGAACATGGCGGGTCGAGCCGTCGAGGGCCGCGTGCCCGCCTCCGACGGGGCGGGGACCGTTCTTGCGGTTGGCTCTGCCGTAACCCAGTGGCGGCAAGGGGACCGTGTCGCCGGATGTTTCTTTCCGCGGTGGCAGTCGGGTCGATTCGATCTCTCGAACCATCGGTTCGATCTCGGCGGGAGCCTGGACGGCATGTTGCGCCGGCATGTGGTGATGCATGAAGACGCGTGGGTCCGCGTTCCCGCGCACTTGGACACCCTGGCTGCATCGACCCTGCCGTGTGCGGCTCTGACGGCGTGGTACTCGCTCGTGGTGCGTGGCGGTTTGACCCATGGCCAGACCGTGCTCGTGCTGGGTACGGGGGGGGTCTCGATCTTTGCGCTTCAGATGGCCAAGAGCTTGGGTGCTCGGGTGATCATCACCTCGAGCAGCGATGCAAAGCTTGAACGCGCGCGAGCATTAGGGGCCGAGGAAGGGGTCAACTACCGGACCCACCCGCAGTGGTCGGAACAAGTTTGGAGTTGGACGGGTGGACGCGGGGTCGATCATGTGGTCGAGGTGGGGGGGCCCGGCACCTTGGATCAGTCGATGAAGAGTGTCGCAGGGGGTGGGCACATCGCCCTCATCGGAGTCCTGACCGGTTTCGGAGCGACGACGGCCAGCCTCTTTCCGTTGCTGGCTCGCAATGTCACCCTCAACGGAGTCTACGTTGGGCCGCGCGATGCCTTCGTTCAGATGAACCGCTTTCTGGAAGAGAATCGGATCGAGCCCGTCATCGATCGCGTCTTTCCGTTCGAGGCGGCCCCGGACGCCTTTGCGTATTTGGCCAGCGGCCAGCATTTCGGCAAAGTCGTTATTCAGCTGGCTTAGCCGATTCCCTTGCCGCTTTTCGGAACCGCTCCAACTGGCGAGCATGGTGGGGATCGCGAGGCTTCATCGACCGGCATCTTTCCGAAATCTCGATGGCGTTGGCGGTATTGCCGAGGGCGAACTCCACCTCAGCGAGAGTATCGAGGTAGGTATCGGTCGGTCGCTGTTCGACGACGCGCGAGGCCAGTTGGAATGCCAGTTCCAGTTCCAGCCCGCATTTCGCGGCCAACCAAGCCGTATTGTTGGCGATGAGCGAATCGTCTGGAAATCGCTCGAGATGAGCTCGCAGCGGGCCCGCATAGAGCTCGTACCACTCCTTGAGCGTGGTCTCCCCAAATTGGGAACGGACCAAGGGGGCAACATCGATCAGCGTATTGATCTGCTCGGGGTAGACTTGATGAGCGGTTCGAATCAAGCGATTGGCCAGGTCGAGGTTTCCTTCTTGAACAGCCCGCCAAAATGAGGCCGCGTAAACGCGCTCATACTGCATGCTCCATAAGGACCAATCGACATCTGCGAGTCCGGTCGTACCTCCGCCGCCTTGATCGGGAAATTGGGATCGAGATCGGAGACGGATTTCCTCGAATGCGTTTTGGATCTGGAGATGTTGCAGTTCCGGAATCCGTTCGGGATGTTGAGCGATCGAACGGTGATACCAATCCGCTTGGATACGAGCGCCGTACTGCGTGTATGCGTTGCCGTACCAAAGCTCGTGCCAAGTCGATGGCGTGTGCCGTTGCAACAGCTCCAACATGAAGAGGATTTCCGGCTGCGGCTCCATCCGCTGCGTCCTTCGCATCGACTGAAAAAATTGTTCGGCCCATTCCCATGAATCCATTCGCGAAAGCGATTGCTGTTGCAGGCTGAGCCAATTGTCGAATCGCCGCGCGTCGGCCAGGCACTGGCTGGCCAGCAGATGCGCATTGACATCGTCTCGATGTCGATCTACCAGTTGCAAGCTCAGGCGGGCGGCATCATCGTATTGTCCAAGCTTGGCGGCGTACTGGGCGATCAACAAATTGGCGGCATGGGATTCCGCTTGGTTCTGGAGCAACTTGAGAGCCTCGTCCGTCAGGCCGAGCGTATCGAGCACGTCGGCGATATCGACCAGCATCGGCTCAAGGACACTGGGTTCGTTCAGGGCGGAGCGGATCATGTCGCGGATTGCGGACATCAGCTCTTTTTCGGTCCAGCCTTTCGGCATCCGTCCCTGGTTCAAGTCCTCAACGATGGCGATGCGGGCTGGTGCGTCCAGATCGGGGAATTGTTTTCGAAGCGTGTCGTGAAGGCTCAAGGCAGCGAAACGAATGTTGGGGAAGTTCTTGAAGAAGATCGTCTCGAGCTTCACCGCTCGCGTGTCGACTTGGGCAGGCTGTTCGCCCCGCGGCGTCAGCAGCAAGTCGGTGGAGGACCGATCGGTTTCTCGTCGAGAGACCAATTCCGCGATCGCTTCCAATCGCCGATCATCGAGTCCATATTTGCCCCACTCGTTGAGGATCCCGTCCCATTCCTGGAGCGATTGTTCGTCGGAACCCGCCTTGATATGGCGACGAATCCGACGGTTCAGATTCTCTTCCATTTCTTTGAGCCCGAGGCGATGAAAAAGGGATTGAAAACGGATCGGCTTGTTGATGGGACCGCCTTGGCGAGCCCATTTGTCGAACCATCGATCGGTTGCCTTGATCGACAGTTCCGATAGTCCTTCGGCTTCGAGCAGCTTATCGAGCTCGCTATGAAGGAACAGGATGTCCATCCAGGCCGTGGGCGCTTCGGTTTGGATCAGCTCGTTGAATGCGGGCTTGTCTCCCACGAGCAAGGCCATCAGAGCCTTCTGTTGGTTGTAATAGCTCTTGGCTTTGCTCTTGTCGGACTTTCGAAGCTCGTAAAAGACCATCGCTTCGTCGTGGCGTCCGAGGGATTCGAGCAGCAGGATGCGTTGGACATCCTCCCAGCCGGTGGCCGCGGTTCCTTTTTGGAGTGGATCCAGCTTCAACCATTCCTCCCACCGCTGGTGCCGAAGCAGCAGTTTTTCGTATTCATCTTTCAGTCGATTTCGCTTTGCGATGGCCAACGCTTCATCCACCTTGCCGTTCTGCTCGAGCGTAGCGATTTCGACTTCCGGTATACCGCTGGGCACGTCGACCCTCCATTCCGGCGGCATGCCGATTTCCTTCCATCGCGCATTGAGGCCGACGCGGATCGGATGTTTGGGTAGGATCGCATTCAATAATCGCGGAATCGTTTTCTCGGTTCCATCGCGCCACGCGGCTGAAATCACCTGGTCGAATGGGCTGTCCCCCGACGGATAACGCGATAGGTTCTCGCGCGCCGATTCCGGAAGAAGCTCCAGGAGAATCGCGAGCATGCTGATCCTGCGATTGTCGATGTATTTCGATACTACCGACACATCTCCCTCCATGAGCGATTGGTAGTCCGCCATCATTTCCAGCCGTTCATCCATCGATCCGGGAATGCCTCGCAGTCGTCGGATCCACTGGGCCAACGTCGAACGGTTGGGATCGGATACGCTCGCTTGCTCATCGAGCCACGCATCGATGTCCCAATGAGGATCGCACAGTTTTAAGAAGGCTGCCTTTCGTTCCGAGAACCGACGATCGTCGAGTTGATCGAGGAGGGATCGCGCGATATCGCGCTCGTCCGCGATACTCCGAACGGAAACAACCGTGCACAAGATCGCGATCGAACTCGCGCACCAAAGCCACTGGCAAACGGAGGGTTTCTGGGAACGTATCATTCCGCGACTCAGCAATCTTCGTTTGAAAAAATCAAATAGTTCTTTGGAGTCTAGCAGTGCCCGAGGGATAACTCAACTGAATCGAGAGCGGTTCGCTGCGAATCGGCATTCCGCTCGCCGCTTGCCGACGGCATGCATTATTGGCGCTGCGGCATCGCGGCGTGCACGTCTGAACGCCAGCGGGCCAATCGCTCTCTCATCGCGGAGGCGAGTTTCTGATGCTCGGATTGAAGATTTCGGGTTTCTCCCGGATCGTCTTCGAGATGGTAAAGTTCGATTCGACCATCTTCGAAATATTCGATCAGTTTCCAGGGTCCTTCCTGGATAACGCCCCCTGGGGTTGTCCGCCATGCATCCGCTCCAGCCCCAAGATAGCCTGGAAAGTGTTGATAGATGGCGGTTCGTCGCAGTTGGCCTCCCTGAAGCATGGGCAACAGGCTTTCGCCGTCGAGAACCTGGCGCGGTTTTGGAGCTTCGGCAATTTCCAGCAACGTGGGAAACAAGTCGACGTGGATCGTCGGCACGTTGGATAGGGAGCCGGGATGGATGACGCCGGGCCAGCGCGCGATGAAGGGAACTCGGATGCCTCCTTCGTAAAGGCTCCCCTTGCCGCTCCGAAGCGGTGCGTTGTCGGTGATGTCGCCCGATTGCTTGATCCCTTCGCGGACGTATCCTCCGACACCTCCGTTGTCGCTCGCAAAAATCACGAGCGTGTTCTCTGCCAACGCGAGTTCGTCGAGCGTCTTCAGAACCCTACCGACATTCTCGTCCAACGAAGCGATCATGGCGGCGTAGGTTGGGTTGCTGTGGCCGCCTACCGCAGGTTTGTCTTGGAAATATTTCTTCCATTCGGGCTTGGCATCATGCGGTGCATGAACGCTGAAATGGGGCAGGTACAGAAAGAATGGGCGATCCTGGTTTCGCTGAATAAAGTCGACCGCTCGGTCGGTCAAAAAGTCCGCTAAATACTGGCCTTGGGGATAGGAGGACTCGGGGCTGGTGTCGAAATCGAAATGAGCCCCCATGCTGACGATGGCCTCGTCGAAGCCTCGTTTGCCGGGATGGTACCGCCCTGTGGAACCCAAGTGCCATTTGCCGAACATGCCGGTGGAGTATCCGGCCAATCGCAATTGCCCAGCGATACTATCGCGATCCAATGGGAGCTGCTCGACGTTGTCCACTGGCCTCAAGGGACGCTTGCTCCAATCGAATCGATCGATCGAGCCGACGGTGTAGACTCCCGTCCTGGCTCCGTATTGACCGCTCATCAATGCGGCTCGGGTAGGGGTGCAATTCGGGCAGTGATGGTGATTGAGCAACCGCATTCCTTGCGAGGCGAGCCGATCGATATGAGGCGTCTCGTAGTAGGAGCTCCCATAGCATCCGGTATCGGTGTAGCCGAGATCATCCGCGAGGATGAAGACGATGTTCGTTTTGCGAATCCGCGCGTCGGAGGTCGGAGGCTTCCAAAGGGCGGGCCGGGTTGAATGCACGCGCAGCGGTGCGGAATCGCCGCTGGCGAGCATCTCCGATTCCATCGCGTCGGTCAGCTCCGCGATCCGCGATGCATACTCCGGTTTATCCGAAAGATCGTGGCTTTCATCCGGATCGGTTTCCAGATCGAACAGTTGGTTGCGATCGATGCGGGGATAGCGAATCAATTTCCACCGTCCGATTGTGATTGCGCGCTGCAAATCCCGATAGGCAAACAGGAGTCTCTCTCGAGCCGGATGATCGGGATCCGACAGGGTCGCATTCAGGTCGATCGATTCGCCCGGATTGTCGCGAGTGATGCCGCACCGACTGGCCAAGGTGGGGAGAAGATCGAATGCGTAGCAAAGGGCTTTGGTGCGGCGATCTTTTGGAATCCCCGGCCCTGAGAAGATCAGAGGCACTCGCGTCGAATGTTCGTACAGGTTTTGCTTGCCGATCAGCCCATGGCTGCCGCGCGCCACGCCGCTGTCGGAGGTAAAGACGACGATGGTGTTGTTTGCCATCGGTGAAGCCTCGAGCGCATCGAGGACGCGGCCGATCTGATGATCGACATAGGAGATGTATCGGTAGTAGTCGGCGACCAGTTGGCGCACTCCTTGCGCCGAACGAGGCCAAGGGAGGAGCTTTTCATCGCGAACCGTCATCTCTCCGTTGTCCAGGGAGTGGAACGCTTGAAAGTTGGCTGGGAGGGGAATCGACTCGGGAGCATAGCGGACTGGGAAATCGTCCGGCACGATGTGCGGGTCATGCGGACCGCTGAAGGGCAGATAATAGAAGAAGGGTTCTTGGGGCGTCTGGTGGCGGGCAAAATCCTCGAGCGCTCGGATGCATTCGTCGGCGAATTGTTCGCATGCGTGATTTGCTTCGCGTCGCATCGGGCCGAGCTGGCCATCGACCAGATCCTGGACCGGCGTGTTCATGGGATCGGTCATGCCTCCCAGAAAGACCGAGTTCGCATGCTGAAATATCTTGGCTACGGAGGCTGGACCGTTGTGCCACTTGCCGCTCATCCAGGTCGAGTAGCCATGCGCGGCAAATGTTTCGGGCCACGACGTATCGCGCATCAGCTGTTCGTCGACCCGAAACAGATTGCGACCCGACAGCAGCATAGCGCGGGCCGGTACACACACGGCACCCTGCATGCTGCCCTGAACATACGCTCGATCGAAGGCCAGCCCGCGTTTGGCCAAGCGATCCAGGTTGGGCGTCTTGATCATCGGGTTGCCCAGCGCGGCGATCGTATCGGCGCGCTGATCATCGGTCAGGATCAACAAGATGTTAGGACGGCTCGCTTGGGAGTTTTTGTCGGCGAGAGCCTCCGATGGGAAACATCCCAGCGCGGTCAGGAAACCGAGGATCGCGAGCGTAGGGAGTCGGCTGCGATTCATGAAGTGGCTCCTGGCGGATTTCGCAGACGCCCTTTTCGTCGACGATCAGGCGGCTTGGGGTCGAACGGTGATTCGAATCGCGACGGAAACGTCCGCCAATTCGACGACATCCGCCCCGTCGGGTTGTTCGTTTTCGCGGAGAATGATTTCCACAGCGAGGGTCTCACTGGAGATGAAATCGCGATGCGCTTCGATGGCTTGGCGCAGGTTTGCATCGTTCGTCCAGATTTCGATGGCGATGCGGTCGGTGAATTGGCATTGCCGTTTTTTGCGCAGGTCTTGGACGATGCGGATCGCGTCCTTGGCGATCCCCTCGAGGAGGAGCTCGGGGGTTAGTTCGGTGTGGAGGGCAACGACGCAGTTCTTTCCTTGAGCGGCGGCCCAACCCGACTTGGCGGTGAATCGAACTTGGATATCCTCGCCGTCGAGTTCGATGGTTTGTCCATCGATCGAAAGGTTGATTTTTCCGTCCCGGCTCATCTGTTCCATGAGCTGTGCTCCCGAGGCGGATGCCAAGGCTTGTTTGAGCTTGGGCAGCAAGGGGCCGACGCGCGGGCCAAGACGTCGGAAATTGGGTTGCACCGAGTAGGAGACATAGGGACTGGCGCCGCTGGCGTAGTGGATCTCTTTGACGTTCAGCTCTTCGCGGATGATATCATCGTGTTCGGTGAGCCAAGGAATGTGGGAACCGTCTGCCAAGGTGACTTCGACGCGGCCAAGGGG
>JBKDPB010000026.1:0-12191 GCA_046342615.1 Planctomycetota bacterium
CATCGCGATAGAATCGATACTCGACCTCGTCCAGATCCAAGCGGTCGGTCGTTGTGTTATTCGACGCGAGCTCTTTTCGGAGCATCTCTTCCAGCTCACTGATCTGCATTTGCAGTCGATTGCCGTTCTCGCGAATCGCCAACTCCTGGGCTGCAAATGCATCGCGATCCTCAACGCTGCCGATGAGGGGCCGTTCCACCTGGGGACCATAACCGTTGGGGGTCAGATTGCGAAAGAACGCGACGGTCGAATAGTAGTCCTTGGTCGGAATCGGATCGATCTTGTGATCGTGGCATCGGCTGCAGTTGAGCGTCAGTCCCAGCAAGCCCTGACCAACGGTCGTCAGGATATCATCGAATCCGTCGTACATCGCGAGTTCCCGATCGGCGGGTTCGTCATCCCAGATTCCGAGTCGATAAAACCCGGTCGCGATCAAGGAATCCTTGGTGACATTTGGCAATTCATCTCCTGCGAGTTGCTCGAGAAGAAATTGGTCGTAGGGCTTGTCTTCATTGAAGGCGCGAATGACATAATCGCGATAGCGCCAAGCATGGGGCTTCGGTCCATCGCGCTCGAAGCTGTTCGTTTCGGCATATCGGACCACATCGAGCCAGTGGCGAGCCCAACGCTCTCCGTAATGTTCCGAGGCGAGGAGCCGATCGATTTCCGATTCCCATGCAGCATCGAAATCGATCGCCGCGCGGCGCTCAAAGTCGACGACTTGTTCCGGCGTGGGAGGAAGCCCCGTCAAGTCGTAACTGAGCCGGCGAAGCAGCATGCGAGGCTCGGCGCGAGGCGCCATCGCCAGATCCTTGGATGCCAATTTGGCTTCGAGGAACGCATCGATCGGATTGTCAGCCACCGTTCCATCGGGACGGGCGGGTACGGGCGGTTGGCCGACCGGTTCAAACGCCCAATGTTGTTTCCAGGGAGCGCCTTGAGCGATCCAGCGTTCGATGCGTTGTTGCTCGAGTTCCGTCAGAGGCTTCCCTTCGGGAGGCATGCGGACCCCTTCTTCGGTGGAGCGGATCCGCTCGAGGATCGCGCTGGCCGCGGAGTCGCCGGGAACGACGGCTCGATGGCCCGACTCGAGTTCTGCGGTAGCGGCTTCGAGTGAATTCAATCGCAACCCCGATTCGGCCTTGTCCGGTCCATGGCAAGCGAAGCAACGGCGGGCCAAGATGGGTTGAATTTCAGTAGAGAACTGAATTTGCGTTTCTTGGCCGAACGCATGGGCACCGATGGCCAAGAGGCACGCGACCCATCCTCGGCGAATCCACGTCGAAGCGATTACCAGTTGTCGGTTCGGGATCATTGCGAAAGGCATTATGGGGGAAGGAGGGAAGGCAGTTCTCAGAACCGTGGAGGGCTCTGTATTTTAACCCGTGGACCGCGGCCTGTCTCGGTCAACTTCGATCCCCGACCCAGGCGCCTCGCTGGATATGAATACGTTATACTCGACACTCGCCACAGGCACTTTTCCGCGATTCTCCTCACAATTCCTTTCTCTCTCCGATCATGGTCCCATCGAACAAACCGTCGCTATCCCTCTCGCAAATCATCAATATGTCGGTCGGATTCTTTGGAATCCAGTTCGGCTGGGGGCTGCAGATGGGGAACATGTCCCCGATCTATGAATACCTTGGGGCCAAGCCGGACGAGCTTCCGATCCTCTGGTTGGCAGCGCCGTTAACGGGCTTGATCGTTCAACCCATCATCGGTTACATGAGCGACCGGACTTGGACCCCACTGGGTCGTCGGCGTCCCTATTTTTTGGTGGGCGCTATCCTTTCCAGCATCTGTCTGTTCTTCATGCCGCGGTCGGGCGCTTTGTGGATGGCAGCCGGGTTGCTGTGGATTTTGGATGCCTCGATCAACATCAGCATGGAACCGTTTCGAGCGTTTGTTGCGGACATGCTGCCGGAGCGGCAACGCACGCTCGGATTCGCGATGCAATCGGCTTTTATCTGTGCAGGGTCGGTGATCGCTTCCAAGTTGCCCGAGTTTCTGAACAAAAACCTCGGAATCAGTTCCGCGGTCTCCGCCGAGCAACAAGTTCCGTTAACCATCCATTACGCGTTCGCGATCGGATCGGTCGTGTTTTTCCTCGCCGTGTTGTGGACGATCCTGACAACGCGCGAATACCCACCCGACGCAACGAACCACTCGCAGGAAGCTGGCGGAGTCCAGGATTTCGTCAATGCGTTTCTTGAGATGCCAACGCGGATGAAACAGTTGGCAGTGGTGCAATTTTTTACGTGGATGGGGCTGTTTTGTATGTTCATTTATCTCGGCCCCGCCCTGGGTCGGGATTTGATGGGTGCGGAAACACCCGAGAATCCTCTCTATCAAAAAGGGGTCGTTTTGCAGAACAACTGCAACGCCGTTTACAGCTAGAACGCGTGTGTGGCTGCGCTGGCAATCCTCTTTTTGTCGGGAACGCTATCGGCGAAATGGATTCACTTTGCGGCCCTGACGCTCGGGGGCCTGGGGTTGATGTCGGTGGGCTGGGTCACGCCCGAGACGTCATGGATCTTGACCTCGATCAGCTTTGTCGGAGTTGGCATCGCGTGGGCATCCATTTTGTCGATGCCGTATGCGATGCTGTCGGCGGTGATTCCTGCCCATCGTACCGGGATCTACATGGGGATCTTCAATTTGTTCATCGTCATCCCTGAGATTTTGTTTGCGATCGGAGTTAGCCAATTGATGGAGGTTGCACCTTCGATCACTCGGTTACAAGTCGTCGTTTTCGGAGGTATCTCGTTGTTGGTCGCCGCCTTGGCGACCTTATTCGTGAGCATGGGTTCGGCCGGCGTCGGGGATGCCAAGCCTAGGGAATCATCGCAGTTGTAGGAACACTCCACTCAGTCAAGGAATTTCGAGCCATGGTCCTGTATCGCAGCGTTTTTATGGTGGCATCGTTCTTCGCGATCTGGTCCTGGGCCGATCACTTTGCATCCGCGCAGTCGGCATGGCCTCAGTTTCGCGGGCCGGGCTCGCTGGGAGTGGGGACGAACGCGAACATCCCGGACCGGTGGTCGGCAACAGAAAACGTCTTATGGAAGACCGATATTTCCGGACGTGGCTGGTCGTCCCCCGTGGTTTGGGGGAATCGCATTTTTCTGACGACAGTGATCAACACGGGCGACCAGGAAGAAGCCAAGAAAGGCTTGTACTTTGGGGGCGAACGAAAAAAGCCCTCCGAGTACCCGCATCAATGGAAAGTCCTTTGCCTGGACCTGCGGACTGGGACGATCTTGTGGGAGCGACAAGTGCACGAAGGCGTACCGGAAACGCCGATCCACATCAAGAGTAGCTATGCCTCCGAGACGGCGGTCACCGACGGCGAGCGGGTCTACTTTTGTTTCGGTAGCTTGGGACTGTTTTGTTTTGATCTCGACGGCAAGGAGGTGTGGAATCGTCCGCTCCCTCCCATGCCAACCCGGCTTGGATGGGGAGCCGCCGCGTCTCCGGCGCTGCATGAGGGGAGACTCTACTACTGCAACGACAATGAAAAGCAATCCTCGCTCCTGTGCCTGGATGCGAAGTCGGGCGATTTGATTTGGGAAGTCCCTCGCGACGAGAAGAGCAATTGGTCGACTCCGTTCGTCTGGAAAAATGAGATGCGCACGGAAATCGTAACGCCGGGAACGAACCAAGTTCGTTCGTACGGTTTGGATGGCCAGCAGCTCTGGTCGTTGTCGGGGATGTCGAGCATCACGATTGCCACGCCTTACGCGGTGAACGGCCTGCTGTATGTCAGCTCTGGTTATGTCATGGACCCGCGACGCCCCATTTTCGCCATTCGGCCGGGCGCGACGGGCGACATTACGCTCGCAGAAGGAGAAACCTCGTCCGAGTATATCGCGTGGTCGCAGCCTAAGGCCGCCCCCTACAATCCCAGCACGTTGGTTCACGATGGTCGATTGTACGCCTTGTACGATCGAGGGATCATGTCCTGCTACAACGCCGCAACGGGCGAAGAGATCTATCGTATGCAACGTCTACCGGCTGGTCGCGCGTTTACGTCTTCCCCCTGGGCGGTGGGGGATCGCATCTATTGCCTGAATGAGGATGGCGTCACCGTCGTGCTCAAGGCAGGTGACGAATTCGAGGTTCTTCACACCAATGCTCTCAACGAGGACGACATGGGAATGGCCACTCCCGCGATTGTCGACGGCAAGCTGTTGCTGCGCACCGCAACGAGGCTGTACTGCATTGGACTCGACAAGAAGTAGAAATCCCGCCCGAGCACGAGTCTCGTGTCAGAAGGATTCGCTCTCGAGCGCCGCCAAGACCGGATCCGGTTTATTGCCGTCGGGAATGACTTGAGTCACATTTACCTTCGTCCGTTTCAGCTCGTCGATCTGTGCCGCCATCGAGAGAATGAGTTGGGCGATTTCGTTGCCCGCATTCTCCCCTAAATGAACGCACAGTGCTTTGCGCGTGCTGGCGGTCAAACCGACGTTCTCTTTTTTTGCATTCATAGTGCGATCGTATCGCCCGAGGAGGTATGGCTCACGGAATCGGCTTGCGGATGTTTTTGATAAGAATCAGCGATTGGTCCGAACCTGCCTTGGCCTGCGCACTGGGCTGAGTCAACAAGCGAGCGAGATACCCTGTGACATCGTTCGCGGATTCGTCGCATAGATCGCGGACGATATTGAGCAGGGCAGTTTGATCGAACGGTTTTGGCTGGGAATTGTTTCGGGAACGCGGATCGACGAAGGGAGCGGCGTTCTGGAACAAATCAGGCGTATAGGAGACGAGGATTTCACCGGGCTGAAGAATAAATCGAGAAACATGGAATTGGCTGTCGGGTTGCGCTCCGACCACGGGTTGCGGACTACCGATGGGACGAAATCCGCGACATGAAACAATAAATGTCTGCATCTCACCCGCGTTGCACAGCGACCCGTATCCCGTTACCGGATTGAATTGGAGCAAGGACATGGCGATTTTCCAGTCCGCGTCGACCATGCTCCAATTCAAGTCGTTGATCGCTCTCAGGATTTGGGATGGATTGGAGCCTTGGGACCACAGGGTGCGAATCATCGCCAGAGAGCTGGTGGCCACGATGCTTCCCTCCGGTCCCCCCTGGGATGCTCTTCCGATCGCGAACGTCATCAGGCCATTGGGAACGACATCCCAATGATGAAACGCGCCCCCCAAACCGTTTACCTGGTGGGTCCAGCCGCTGATATCAAAATCCTCGTGCAGGATTTGGGTGTCGGGCAACATGCTCGCCTGCGTGAGGCTCGCCGTATCGATTTGTTTTTGGACTTCACGAGATCGCGATACCTCATGTCCGAGAATCGATTGTTCGATCTCCGCCATGACGCGACCGGCAGCGAGGTTCGCCACCTCGACTTCCGTCGGGCTGTACGATCGCGGATTCTCGGACCAGAACCAGATCGTTCCATGCGGCATGGTGGATGTGCCGATCGGGACGACTAGCGCGGCTCCAAAAGGCTCAGGGCTTGGCCATTCGGGCATCATCTCGATATCCGTCAGAAGAACTGCGTTTCCGAGAAGCGCTTCGAGATCTGCGAGCGAGCCTCTCAATTCGCGCGGTGGCGTTGCCAGCTTCTTTCTCGGCAGTCCATAACACGAACGCATCTTCAGATTCGATGTCGCATCATCCAACAGGTACACGGCGGCGGCAACCGCACCGATCGAACGAGAGGTACTTTCGAGGATGGACTCGAGCCGATCCGCGGTTTCTTTCTGTCGATCCGGATGCGAGGTAACCAGCACCGCGGTCGCGAGTTCCGCCTCCTGCCTTCGGATGACTTCCTCGGCTCGGTCCAGGCGTTCGACGAGCCGCTCGATGGCCATCAGCAAATCCTGAGCTTTATCCATCGGTACGGAGGGGAGGGCGACCAGGTCGATTTCGTCCAACACACCGTCGCGGACGACGTTGTCAACGAGCTTCCATTGCCGGCCGGCCCATTTCCGCGGTCCTTTCGCGGAGGACGCCATGGGGGGTTCGTTCGCTTGATTTCGCGGGACCACCCCCCAGCTCGTTGCCTCGACAAATGTGCGCAGGCAGACATCCACTTCGTCCAAATCGCGACGCCCGTTCGCGTCGCGGCCGCAATTTCCCGCTCCCGATGCTGCTGCAACGAGGTCTTCCGAGTGGATTCGCAGGTGAGATGGGAATCGTCGCTTCACGTTGATTACTTTGCCGAGGTGTTGATGATGGGAATCAATCTAGCTGAAGCGTAGCATCGGACCGGGCTCGAGGAACCTTGAGGATTGCACAAGAGGTGCGGTACAAACCGCCTTCGGCGGTACATCCGGCATTACGGGAACGAAGTGCCCTGGTCGGCACAAAGGTTAGGGACCATTTGCACGGAAAGCGAAGGTAAAGCATCGATTCCACGCGGTGGCGATCCGATACCCCAGTCTGTTGGTTGGCTACGCACCGTTGTGCCGACACACGCTGAAGATTGAATTTGCCCCAAGCCTGTTGCAGTGGATGCAACCTAGAGTTGAAAAGGAGTCTCCAATGCTTGTGCTCTCGCGACACCGAGACGAAAGCATCATGATCGGCGATGACGTCATCGTGACGATCGTTGACATTCGTGGGGATAAAGTGCGGCTTGGTATCGAAGCCCCAAACGACATTCCCGTCCATCGGCAGGAAGTCTATGAGGCGATCAAACGTGAAAATCGCAAAGCGAATCACACCCAGCCAGCCGACTTGCGCGGCTTGAAGGAAGATCGTCCTTAGAGAGTCGTTCCCTGCCGATCCTCACCGATTGGCGTCGATACGCAACACCCCTCGGGTCCGAATCGAGAAAGTCCTTCTCGTCTGACCCGAAGGGTGTTTTGCTTTCCAGGCCGACCTTCGCGGTCCAATTATTCCGCTTTTCACAAGAAGACGGGCTTGTCGGCTTGCGGAAGGCGGGGAGCCAAGGGTTCGTTCGTCGTGTATACTTCCGGAGGCGGTGGGCATGACAAAAAACGATTCCAATCCGAAATCCCTTCAAACCGCGTCCGCGGTCCCACCGCCGATTTCTGTCCCGCCGACACAAGCGAACGCGACGCCAAACCGTCCTGGTCCAGTCGCGCCGCCTCTGCCCCCATCGAGAAAAACCGACGGGCTGAATCAGTTTCCTTTCCCCGTCCGCGATGCAACCCCTCCCCTCTCGGATCGGGTGCGGGACGAAAACGATTCCCAACTGTCCAACGAGAATTGGTTCTGGCGGACGTTTTGGCAGATGCCGAGTTGGCTGACCAGCGCGGTTCTGCATGTTGCTATCATCCTGATTCTGGCATTGATCCCCGTCCGAGAGGAGATCGGAAATACCCTTTCATTGATTCTCGGTTTGGCGGAGAGTTCGGGGGACGGAGATGAGCTGGACTCGTTCGACCTGAATCATTTTTCATTGGACAACGACCCATCGGAGGACATTGGCAAGGATCTGTCGTTGATGGCCACCGAGGTGGAATCGAGCATCGTCGACGTCTCCAGCCTCAATACCGACGTGGCGAAAGTCCCGTTGACGTTGAAAGCCGGACTCTCGAGCCGAACCGGACTCATGCGGGACGCGATGCTGAAGGCGTACGGCGGAACTTCGGAAACCGAACGCGCGGTTGCGATGGGATTGGAATGGCTGAAGAAAAACCAGACGAGCGATGGCTCCTGGAGTTTGGCTGGTCCCTACAGCGAGGGAGGTGTCAACGAGAATCGTCCCGCAGCGACGGCGATGGCTCTGCTGGCTTTCATGGGGGCGGGGAATACGCACCGGGAAGGGGCCTACCAGAATAACGTAACGCGCGGCCTGGACTACCTTCTGTCGATCCAGGATGACGATGGTTTCTTTGCCGCTAAGTCGACGGGGATTCAGCGAACCTACTCCCAAGCGCAAGCGAGCATTGCGTTGTGCGAATTGTATGGCATGACAGGTGACGAAAAATTGAAGCTGCCTGCCCAACGAGCGGTTCGATGGGCGCTCGATGCGCAAAGCGACGCGGGGGGATGGCGATACCAGCCTCGCGAAGACTCCGACACCAGTGTTACAGGTTGGTATGTCATGGCCCTGATCTCCGCACGCATGGCGGGCATGGATGTCGACAGCCAAGCCCTCGAGAAAGTCCACCAATTTCTGGATTCGGTGCAACGGGCCTCCGGGGAAAATCGCCCCAATCCCCAAGGAGACAAGTACGCGTATGTCGTCGGCGGAAAGGACAAGGACTCCATGACTGCCGAAGGAATCTTGTGCCGGATGTACCTGGGTTGGAAAACAACCGATCCGCGGATCGCCCAAGGATGTGATTATCTCGCGTCCCGCCCTATCACCAGCGACATGCCCAATCGCAATTACTACTACTGGTACTACGCGACCAACTCCTTGCATCATGCGGGAGGAGCTGCGTGGTTTCGCTGGAACCAAGTGATGCGCGAGGCTCTTCCTGCTATGCAAATTCAGAGCGGTAGGGAACGAGGCAGTTGGCCACCCCAAGGAGATCCGCACGGAGATGCCGGCGGACGACTTTACTCGACCGTCCTCGCGGTTCTGTGCCTGGAAGCTTACTACCGCCACATGCCGCTCTCCGAGATGGCGCATCAAGAATAGCCCCATCCGCCCGAGCGTTATCGCATCGCGGCTGATAGAAACCGAAAGCGATGCAGGCTCATTTTTGATTATGGAAATCGGGTGCAACCGGATTCCCAGGGTGGAGGACGTTCAAACCGCGCCGCTGCCCTACCCTTTGACGACCAGCACGCTGCAAGGAGCGTGGTGCAAGATAAAGCGGGACACACTGCCGATCAAAAATCTTGCGATTGCGCTTCGGCCTTTGTCGCCAACAACGATTAGAGAGCTGTGGTTCCGAGCGGCAAAGTCGATCAACCCGTGACCGACATGACGCGTCTCCTCCACGACGAATTCGACTTGAGGTCCCTTGGGAGAGAACTCGTCCTTGAGCGCCTGAAGTTCATGGCGCAAGCGATCCTGCTGTTTGGCGTCGTACACAATCTCATCGGGCAAGTTTTCTGGTCGACGAAGGAATGCCACCAAGGAAATACGGGTCTTGGAAGGAAACGCCATTTCGTTCACTCGCCTGACGGTTCGGGCGGCGGCGTCGGACCCGTCGTAACAGACGGTGATATGGGGCGAGGACGGATCGGCTTGGCTTGCATCCGGGCGGACGACCCATACCGATTGTTTGGAATGGGAGACGACGGCGTCGCTGGTGCTGCCGAGCAACAGTCGGGTCAACGCGCCGTTGCCTCGCGCTCCGATCACGATCAATTGCTGATTGGAATCGTCGGCGTAAGTCAGGATCGTGTCGGCAGATTGGCCGGCACGATCCACAAACTTGGCTTCCACACCTTGTTCATCAAGGACTTTTTTGGCGAGTCCAAGAATGCGTTGGCAATTCTCGTGTTGCAATCGATCCATCTCCGCTTGGTCGACCGAATCGATGATCCCATAAGCTTGCAATTCATCGACGGTTAGGACCGTATGGCTGGCAGCTGCGGTTGGCCGGAGCTGGCAATATCGATGAATCGCTTCAAGGGCAGCGTCGGAACCATCCGTTGTAATCAGAACTTTCACGGGTCGCCTTTCCTGCGGGGGTCTTGCGTTGGGATTGGATCGGTCATGCACGCCCGATTATAGCAAATTCAACAGCGAACGCCTGCGTCACGAGGGAAACTCGGACTCATCGGACTGAGTATCGAGATGCCCGGACTTATTGATGGCGAGAATAATTCGAAAGGCAACCAGGAAACTGAAGGCGAATACGAGGAGCCCGATGATGGAGTGTTACTGCAGGCCGAAAGGACCTCCTCCCTAGAATAACAACGGGGGGACTTTGGAGGCCATCAATATGGAGGATCCCAGCAAAAGCGAACTGGTGAGCAGTCCGAGCACGAGCCGATTGATCGAGGGGCTCAGCCCTCGGTGCGATAAGTGAACATCCAGTTTTCCGGCTTGGACAATTTCCATCAGGGAGCTTATCTGAGCGGGTAGTTTCTCGAGCAGCCCCTCGACCTCGACAACCATTCTCCTGAGCCTGCGCGCTTGACGTCGAGGCGAATACCGGTTCCACCACAACTTGCGGAACATCGGTTCGATCACCTGCAGCAGGCTGAAGTGGGGGCTGGTTTGGGAAATCGTCCCTTGAAGCGTAACCAATGTCTTGATCAGAACGCCGAGTTGGCTGGGCAGGATCACTCGGTGCCTGTGCAGAATGTCGGTCGCATCGTTGAGAGCGCCCGCAAGATCGATATGGTCGATGGGTTGATTGCCGTAGATCGCTATCAGGTCCGAAATGTCATCGGAGAGGGCGGACTCGTCGATATCCGGCGGAGCCTTGCCAACACGTTTGACCAGTGATGTGAGCAACGCGGAGTCCTTGACCGCGACGGCCCATAGCATTTCCTCGATATCCGACCGGAGCTTTTCATCGATACGCCCCACCATCCCGAAATCCAACAGGCCGACGGTTCCATCGGGTTGGACGAGGATATTGCCGGGATGGGGGTCAGCATGGTAGTGACCATGAGCAAAGATCATGGCCACATAAATCTCGGCGACCGTATGGGCCAGAGCATCTCGGTCCAGGTTCGGGAACAGGTCCCTGTCGCCAACATCGTTGATCGAACGCCCTTCGACGCGTTCCATGGTCAGGACGCGAGGACTCGAATGGGTGGCGTACGGCTTGGGAATGACGAGACGTTTGAATTCGCCGAGGGATTGAGCCAGCATCACCAAATTGGCTTGCTCTTGTGCGAAACTCAATTCTCGCTTCAATTGCCGCGACAACTGGTCGACGATATTCCTCGGTTGCCATACGGCCAGGTCGCGAATGCCTTGCGCAAGGGAAGCGAGCCCCGCGATCACCTCGAGATCCTCCACGATCTTCTCACGGATGTGAGCATGCTGGACTTTGACGATCACCGGCGTGCCATCCAGCAAGGTCGCAGCGTGGGCTTGACCGATCGACGCGGAGGCTAATGGGACCCAATCGAAAGAGCCGAACAGCTCCTCCACAGGCTTTCCAAGGTCGGTCTCTATGACTTGCCGCACCGAATCGGCCGAGTCGCCGGGTACATTGGATTGGAGCGAACGCAGTTCGGTCGCCAACTCCGACCCCACAAGATCGGGCCTCAACGAGAGAACCTGACCGAGTTTGATGAAGGTTGGCCCCAAATCGGTGAGCGCCATCCGGAACCGGGCTTCGTGCGAATAGCTCGCGAGCGGAACTCCTTGCTCATCCTTGATCCAGTCCCGGACGAAGTCGAGAGGCAAGCGGCTGAGCCAATCCGCCAGACCGTACTTGCGGAGAACGAGAATGATCTCCCGCCAGCGCTTCAGATTTCGGTAGTAGCGTGGAATCGAACTGATCCGCATTTCATTTCACGTCGCTGCGGGCAGCGGCCTCGTCGAGTTTCTTTTCAATGTCGCTGCGATAGGTATCGGGATCCAAGTCCCCGATTTCGTCGACCTGATCCGCAGGAGGAACCCCCGAGGCGTCGTCGCTCCAGCGGGCCGTCAAGGTATTTCCGAGATACTTCACGATAACTGCGTTTTCGCGGGGCGCCAGCCGCTGTCGAAACGTGTCACCGCGCAGGGAAGGCAAATCATGTTTCTGGTAGAGCAGCCTCCCCGTCTTGACGTCGATGAATGCGACGCTCGTGAAGTCGAGATTTTGGCCTCGCACTTTCGTCAGCGACAATCGCCTGACGAACACGGCCATCGGCGATTCCCGACTTTGGCTGAGCGGAAACAAGAAATGCTTGACTCGCTGAGAACGACTCCACGCGGGCTTACCATCCTTGATCGAGATAGCGAACAACCGTCCGGCGCAGGCCGCCACGGAGGCATCGTTCCGAGTCGAAGGGTTGACGGTGATCCGTTCGAGTTCCATCGATCCCGCATAAGGAAGAATGAGCGCGAGGTCGCCGAAAACTTGAGCCGAGATGATGCTGAATTTCCCTTCGACGTCCCCGGTATAGTTATGCTCCGTGGCATCCAAAGCGTTCCAGTAGGTCAGTTGTCCGTCGGATCTCATGGCTGCGACTCCGGTATCGCCGACCATCGCCAGACGGGTGTCTGGGGTGTGATCGCGCTCGAGCAGCACGCGTCCGGTACCGGGATCGACCAATCGGAGTTTCATCTCGCTCGCGCGGTCCCCATTCGGCGAACGCTCCGGGGATAACAGCCAACGCT
>JBKDPB010000027.1:0-5957 GCA_046342615.1 Planctomycetota bacterium
ATTCGCAACAAGTCCATAATGGGCTTATCGATGACTAAGGCGTAACTGTTTCCGTGTTTGGTCAGAGTCTTCTGCATGTCGACTTCTCCTTGGTTAGTACAATGTACTACCACTTTACGTTATGCTTGTTCGTTCGGCAACACGGGAAAGTCGCATTTTTTCGGGATGCAATTTCAGAACCAATAGGTGCAATTGCGCGCGTCGGATTTTGCGCCGCCTCGTTTTGGAACTCCGGTTTTCCGAGAGAATTTGTTGGTTGTTCGGTTCCTGTCCTGTCCGAAGGACCGCTCTACTTTCTACTTTCAACTCTCTTGGCTGTTCAGGTTTTTCGCATTTCTGGCCAATTGCTTTGTCCGGCTGTAGAGCCCATGCTGGCTCGGTGTATGGCGGAATGCGGCGTTGCATTTCGCGTCGCGCACCCCAAATCGAGTTGTTTTTCGAGTCGCGTCGGGACGACGAGCCAACGGGCCACCATGCGGCTCGTCCGCGTGGAGCCCTGATCGCAACCAGAACGCGAATCCCTACGCAACGCCGCCACCGCGTGGCTTGCCCACGGGGATAAACCCGCGTCGTGATGGAGACCGCGTTGCGAACGCTCTCTGGTTGCGATTGTCGTCCGAACTGCATTCGTTAGGTCTACCAAGTTCCCCAGCCGCCTTGGCAAAATCATCCTCGGTCACCAGCAAGTGACTCTGCTGGGCGATCCGTGGTGAGTTACCAAGCCAAGAGCAGACCACGTGCAGTGGGAACTCGCGTTGCAGTTCCGTTTGCCTGCTTGCTCGCATCGAGTGGAATAATCGCGACCAGTAACCGAGGTTTTCGTGATCGTGCTCCTACTCCTGCTGGTGCGAATTGTCGCGATGCCAACTCGGATGGCGATGAAATTCGATGATGTTTCTGAGACGTAGCGTGAGTATAATCAAGGCCACGATTACGAGCACGAGCAGAGGAAAACCCGATGAAATCCATTCTCGCACTTCTCGCCATCCTGCTGCTCTCGCCTCTGGCGGTATTGCACGCCGACGATATCGACCTCGTCCGCGATGGCAAGACCGACTTTTGCATCGTCCAACCAGCGATGTCATCGAAAGTGGACGCTTATGCGGTAACGCGTCTCGCGGATTACCTCAAGCAGATCACCGGTGCGGAGTTCCCCGTGCTGGAAGCGAATGCGGTGGGTGAAAGGAGCCATTGCCTGTTTGTTGGTATCAGTCCCGCCGTCGTTGAGCGGCTGGGGGGCAATCCACTGGCGATGCTGCAGGACCAGGAACATGTCGCGAGGAGCAAGGGAGGCGACGTGTTCCTGTATGGCAATGGCGTCCACGGCAACCTGCACGCCGTTATGGAGTTTCTGGAGAACTCACTGGGCTGGCGTTGGTACTCCATTTTCGAGAATCCGGTCGTTCCAGCGAAACCCAGCGTGACTCTGGGCGACTTCCATCGGAAGCGAGGTTTTGCTTTCGCGAGCCGCGAACTGACGCTCTACGGAAGTCAGGATTTCTACTTCCAGAACGGCATGAACATGTCCAGCGAGAGATGGGGCCGCGACCCGGCGTCTCCGTTCGTGCCGTACCTTCGCAACGACAAGTTCGTGCATAGCCTGTTCGCCTACATTCCGCCGTCGCCCGACACGCTCGAGTTCCGACGCGACTTCACTTGGCTTCCACGGACGGACTATTTCCAGGCCGCTCCGGAGTTCTTTTCGCTGGGGTTGAACGGCCAGCGCGTGGCGAACATGCAGTTGTGCTTTGGCAATCCGGCGCTGCGCCGGGAACTGACCGACAACGTGCTGCGGCACATCAAAGCCGTGCCCAACAATCAGATCATCACCATCGATGCCAATGACGTCCCTGGCAAGTTCTGTCACTGCCCGGACTGCCTCGCGATGGAAAAGAAGTATCAGAGCCAGGGCGGTCCGATGTTCGACTACATTCTGGATCTTTGTGCCCAGTTGAAGACGAAGCATCCCAGCGTGTTCGTCAGGACTCTCGCCTACCGGCGAAGTCAGACTCAGAAGCCGCCGGTGCTGCCCGGCGGCGGCAAGCTGCCCGACAATCTTATCGTGGCTTTCGCTCCGATTGAGGACAGCTACTTCGCCGACTGGACGCATCCCGATGAACGAATCCAGGAGACGTATGCCGACTTGAAAGCCTGGAATGCCATCACGGCGCCGGGAAACCTCTGGGCGTGGCTCTATCCGAACCCGTTTGGGACGGGCATCGAGATGCCCGTCGGGAATCTGGAACGCAACATCAACCAACTGCGGCTGATGCACAAAGCCGGCGTGCGCGGCCTCTTCACCGATCACAACGAGTACCTTGAACGGGGCGGGTTAAGCGAACTACAGGTCTTCCTGTTCTTCAAGCTCTTCCGGGATATCGACTGCGATACCGACGCCGCCATCAAGGAGTTCACCGACCACCAGTACGGAGCCGCCGCCCCGCTCGTGCGGAAGTATCTCACCGCACTGGAGCAGGGTCGCAAAGAGATGCGGGAGATGCCGCCAGGGACATTCCATTCGGATAATTTGGACGATCGGACGTTTCCGTACCTGACCGTCGAGAATATCCATCGCTGGCAGACCTGGTTCGACCAGATGGAGCAACAGGTGGCTGATGCGCAGGAGCAACTTCAAAACGTGCGGTTGCTGCGCCGCGAACTTGACTTCGCCACGCTCTGGAAGTGGTTCGACCTAACGAAGATCCACCCGGACTATTTCCAGGATCACGAGAAATACTCGGCCAGGATTACGGCAGTCAACAACGTTAAAGCGAATGAAGGGGTGCAACAGCCCGCGCCTATGGGCGCAGGAACGCTGGAGGACATGTTGGCCATGATCGCCGGCGGCGGTCAGTTGAAACCTCTGCCCAAGCAATTCGATGACATGGATCCCGCGCGGATCAAGCAGTTTCTGCCTTGCAATTACGGCTACGGGTCGCAGCCGAAAATACTTTCCGACCAGGACGCGGCCTTCGGCTATGCAGCCACCGTAGACCTTCCGGATCTGCCCTTCGAAGTGGGCTTTTACCAATGGCTTTCTCGCAATCCTCAGCCCGGCCAGCCCTCAGGGATTGATGTAGTGCGGTTGAAACTCAACAAGGACCAGATCACGCCCGGCGAGTACCGTTTGTATGAGATTGGCGAGATCGTGGTGACTTCGGATTCCTGGATCTGGTTCTCGGCCAAAAGCTGGGTGACGCGGCTTGAGATCGGAACACGGATTTACGAACCCGGCGCGGCCAATACCTGGCATGCCTGGGTCTCCCTGAAATTGGACGGACCGTCATACGGCGGGAAAGCGGAAAAAGACGAAGTCTTGTGCGACCGAATCATCCTGTTGAAGAAGCCGTAACTCGGCACATAAGCCGAAAGCGGCGGGGCGACTACGTATCCCATCAACCAAAATCGGACCACTCTTGCCTCGGTCAAAGTCACTTTCGATTGTCTTTGACAAGGATGATCCGGTCGCATAACACCATGCTCTCACCGTCTCCACCATATTCCTTCCCCGAGAACTTGAGGGAGACGTAGGCGCGGAATCGATTCGCCGAGTCCGGCGTGAAGATCCCGCCCAGTTCAAGGTTGGTTTCCCAGCTCTTGCTGGAGAACCATATCATGCAATTCGGGGTCAGCTCGATTTCTCCGAGCTCGTAGAGATTCCACTGATTAGGGACGATGTCCTGTTGGCTAAGAGTCATCCCCACTCCCGCCGTCTTGGTATCATTCTGGTGGAACCCGAACTGGAATGGCATGTCGGGATTATTGATGGTTGTTGCGTAACCGAACGCAGCGTCTGGATCCAAGAGGGTCTTTGCCTTTGCATTGTTTGCAGAGTTCACGGGAACGAATTCGGAAATCGAATCCTTTGGATACTTATCGAAGCTAGCGGGTAGCGGCTTGTGCACGTCCCCCGCCTGGATCTTTAGTTCCCAGTCCGTCAGCGTCGCGGCTCGAAGAAGATTGACACGTCCGATGCGAGTCTTCACCACTATGTAATCGGTGAAGTAATCGGGATAGGCCTTCGCCAGTCCATGCCATCGGCCCATCGTGGCAATATCGAGACTCTTTCGAAGCAGATTGACATTCTTTTTGGTTCGCTCGTCACCCTCTGCAAGTCGATTCATTTCATCGAAATACTTCTGCCATCGGGCGATGTTATCGACGCTCAGGTAGGAGAATGCACCTTCAAAATCAACCGAGGGATGGATGGTTGTCATGTTTTTCTTGCCCGTTTTGGATGCAGTTTCAACTTCCCAAATGTACTTCTCAGCGATCGCTACAGCGGGGCCATATTGGCATTCACAGAATCGCCGGACGTGGGACTGCCAATCGGAATCGGTATCCTGTGAGAGTTTGAGATAGACGTATTGAAGCAAGGGGGTGAAACCGTCTTCTGGATACAACTCCAATTGTACGGCCTCCGCGCCCGCTGCCTTGGCCATCCGCATATCGATCGCCATGCGTTCCATATTGCTGAATGGCATCAGCAAGCCCGCGCTGTAAAGATAGTAATTCCAGACCCATACATGCGGCGTTAACTTGGCCCAGCCAAGTAGGTTTTGATACGTTTCGGCATTCTCTGGATCCTGCCAAGTTTTGTTGATCACGTCTTCGAAGCTGCAATAGACAACGATGATGTTGTTTGGGAATTTCACTCCCTCGGGCATCTTTGGCGGGATCTGTGTCTGCGTCTTGCGGTAGCCGATCGTCTTGATCCACACATCCGCCTGACTGCTCTTCAAGTCGGTACACAAAGCGATGAGGTAGTCATAGAAAGCACCTGCCGGACTTTGATAGTGCTGCTCGAGTATAGAGCATGCATCGCAGTGGCAAAACTTGTCAGTCGCCGGATCCTCCTGATCGAGGGCGATCATGATAGGCCGCTGGTCTGCCTTATCCCTCCGAATCAAATGAATATGCGTTAGGATATTCTTTGTCAACTCGCTTCTCAGTCCCGGGTTGGAATAGCAGAGTTGTTCAGCAACCCGCTGGCCCAATGGGTTCATGCCGTAAAACTCGGGATTGCTCTTGAAATATCCCTTGTCCTTGAGCCAGTCGAATCCTCGGCCCTGATCGGGTGGGATGTAGAGAAAACCCGTATGTACCCACACAGGATTATCGAAGACCGAAACGGTACCTTCCGGCAGGCCCCAGTCCTTGCAAATCTCATCCGTCAGACAAATGTTGTAGCCGTATTGGTAATTGAATTGGCTCGGAAATCCCAGCATCCGATATGCGAAGGATGGAATGCGTCGCCGTTCGAAGGGCTCGATAGCCAAGGACTCGACACGTTTGAAAGCAGGTTTCTCGTGATACTCGTCCACACACCATTGCCGTCCCAGCGCGTGGTCCAGAAAGTCGACCACCCCATAGAAATTTCCGTGCAACCCGTTGCCATAAAGATAGATGTTTTTGGCGACGCTCTTTGAAACGAATTCCTGATCCTGCAACTCGGCGGTCGGATTCCCGCCAAGATCCTCAACTGCGGTCTTGCTGACCCCCAAACAGATTCTCTTTTGGTTTTTGACATCTCGCGATGACATCACGGGAAAATCAACTCCGGTCTTCTGCTTGAGTCCTTCCAAAAGTAATTTCAGACTGTACTCGTCGACCTTGGACGCGGCATCGGGCCCGACGATCACGTACTCCGTCTTGCCCGAATCCGCCAAAAGGATCTCACCGGGGAGAGTGTCGGCTTGTGCAGTGTATCGATGCGAATGTATCAGAGCCGCAACGCCCAGAAACAATATCCTGTGAAGTGATAGGATTTGATGTGTTTTCATTTCCACTTTCTCTCTCTGGATTTGTAGCTCCTACGTAAGCGTTCACCAGCACCAGTCGAGGAGTCGGCGGCTTGGTCTTGCATTGCGGTGTAGGTTTCGATAGGCGGCTGCAGTGGTCGCCGTTGACTCGAACCCACTTGGAAACTACCCATGGCAAACCGCTCTATCAAGATC
>JBKDPB010000028.1:0-4301 GCA_046342615.1 Planctomycetota bacterium
CTCGAGTAGCATCGCCGAGAACTCGGCAGCCAATAGCGCTGTCGGCACCCTGAGCACCACCGATCCCGATGCAGGCGATACGTTTACCTATACCCTCGTCACCGGAACCGATGATACCGACAACGATTCGTTTAATATCAGTGGCAATAGCCTCCGAGCAACCAACAGCCTCAACTTCGAGGCTAAATCGATTTACACCGTTCGCGTACGCTCCACGGATCAGGGAGGTTTGTTCACCGAGAAGGCCTTTGTCATACAGGTCGTGAACGTGAATGAGTCGCCGACAGATATCAGCCTGTCCTCGAACAGCGTAGCGGAGAACGCTGGACCCAATGCCCCGGTCGGAACCCTCAGCACCGCAGACGTGGACGCTGGCAACACGTTTGTCTACTCCCTGGTCGCTGGTGCAGGCGATACCGATAACGCAGCCTTCAATGTCAGTGGCTCGACACTGCGTGCGACCAGCAGTTTCGATTTTGAGACTAGGTCGGACTACACGGTTCGAGTCCGGTCCACGGATCAAGGGGGCTTGTTCGTCGAGAAGGTATTCGCGATTCGCGTCGTGAATGCGAACGACGCTCCGGTCGCGGTAGGGGACTCGTACTGGGTTTCGGTCGACACCTTCAAGATGCTCGATGTTTTGGCCAACGACTTGGATGTCGATAGCTTGATCGACCCGACATCGATCGAAATTGTTCAGCCACCATCGCATGGCACGGCGACGCCGTTGCCTGACGGCACCGTGCGTTATACACCCAACGCAGGCTACCGTGGCGTTGAGAGCTTTACCTATCGTGTGCAAGATTCCCTTGGGTTGTTTTCCAACGCGGCAACGGTTCAGTTGCGAGTCAACTCGGAACCGAACACTACTCCCGATTCCTTGGTCGTCAAACAGACGATCACAACGGTTTTGGATGTTCTTCGCAATGACAGTGATCCAGACGGTACGCTCGATCCCGCGACGCTGGTGATTGTCAGCGGTTCCGATATGGCCGATTTGGTGGTTCAGCCCGACGGGACGATTCGCTTCACTCCACGAGCAGGCTTCCTGGGTACCACTCAGTTCCGTTATGTGATTTCCGATAATGATGGGCGTCCGAGTGCACCGACCGACGTGACGGTGCTGGTGGTTGTCTCGGTCTATCAGAATCCGAGGAACCGCTTCGATGTGGATGACGATGGAACGGTATCTCCACTCGATGTCTTGGTGCTCATCAATCTCTTGAATCAAGCACCTTCGCTTCCAGTCGATGGATTGCCAGGTCCTCCTGCGTATGTGGATGTCAATGCCGACAATCGAGTCGACCCTCTCGATGTACTAAACGTGATCAATCACATCAACTCACGAGGCAATGGCGAAGGTGAGGGCGGCGTAGATCGCACCTTTGATGATGTCTTCGCGTCGGACGATTGGCAAGAAGAACTCAGAAAGACCAATCGTCTTCGTTTGACCAGATTTTGATGTTCCTGCCTTCAAGCCATGCTTGCCGCAGTTCAACCCGGCAGCTTGCGCTGCTCGGCTTCTATTGCACTCGTTACACCTGTGCCTGAAACGTGAGAAGGTACCTGGAAAAGGTACCTTACCCCTTTTACGATCCGCGACCAGGGGCTTCGCCCCTGGACCCTTATTGTTGCGCTGGTGTCTAGCCTTTAGGCGATTCTTTTTTATGGGGGGGAAACCGGCTGAAGCCGGGACACCAGCGCGGTCTACGGCATCTCCGGTCGCTGCTCCGCCGCGCGACCTCCGTGCCTGCGACCCCAGGCTCCGCTCTCCTGCCTGACTAGACCTTACTTGGGGATTCCGGATGGACTCAGGGCAAGGCGGAAGCCGTTGTAGTCGCTCCGGAACGACGGGTTGCCCCTGAGCCGGAACGCCGACCGACAATTCGCGGCCTCGTAGAACCAACTGCCGCCACGGTTCACGCGGGACGAGCCCTCTTTTGGACCAGTGGGATCGCTGACTGTACCCTTTGGATATTCATCGTACCAGTCGCTACACCACTCCCAAACGTTGCCGTGCATGTCGTATAGGCCCCAAGCGTTCGGCTTCTTTAGTGCCACCGGATGCGTACAATACCCACTGTTGTCAAAGTACCATGCATAATCACCGAGTTGCTCTGGGCTTTCTCCGAAATGGAACGCTGTCGTACTCCCCGCCCGACATGCGTATTCCCACTCTGCCTCCGTCGGCAAGCGATACACACGACCTGCTTTCTTCTCCTCGGGCAAGTCCGAAAGCTTCTTGCAGAATTCCACAGCATCCTCCCACAAAACCCGCTCGACGGGGTACATCGAACTGTCGCTCTCGCGGATAAATCGCTTTTGGAAGTAACTAGGGTTGGTTCCCATCACCTTCTCGTACTGCCCTTGCGTGACTTCCGTCACGCCAAGGTAATAGTCGTTGCTGATCGTGACCTGATGCTGCTGTTCCTTGTTCTCTCTCCGCTCTTCCCCGCGCGGCGAGCCCATCTGAAACGTCCCCTTGGGAATCAGCACCAGTTTCATCCCGATGCTATTAGTAATCTCTTTGGCCTCTTGGGCTAACGCAACTATCGATACGAGCAGGACAATGAAACACGCAAGCAAACCTCGCATTATTTAATCCTCGGACGGAAAAGAACAAAACGGACGACAGGTTGAGCCAATCAGCTTACACTATCAGGGAACTGGACGGGGCAGCGTCGGTCATTTTAACAACGGGAAGCTTGTGACGTTGCATCTTGAGCCAACTGCCGAGCCAATCGCAGCACCTCCGCCCTATCATAGTCATCGAGGGCCAGCCACCCTTGGACGGCTCGAAACAGCTCGTTAGCGGTGACTGGGTGTGGCGTTCGGATGCTTTGCTCGGTGCCGGATGCTTTGCTCGGTGCCAGGCACTGCGCGGCCGGCACTGCGCGGCCCCATGGTTTGAAAGTCGGGTATGGGCATGGGAAATTTCGTTGTACTGAGATGTTATGTAACCGTGATTAACTTGGAAGCATAGTCGCGGCTGGAGTAATTTTTCCCAGCCGTAACCGACATTTTAGTACTCCCAGTCCTCGTGCCGAACGGGCAAGCGATTGAGTAGTTGCCGATGCTCTTGCCACTGAGGCATGTAGCGATCCATCAATGCGATGAAACGAGCGTTGTGGGTCGGCTCGAGCAAGTGCATCATTTCGTGGACAACGATGTACTCAAGACACTGGGCAGGTTTTTTGGCCAAGTCGGTGTTCAATCGAATGCTGGCAGTTGCTGGATTGCAACTACCCCATCGCGTTTTCATCCGTTGGACAAAGAAACGTTCTACCTTCACTCCCAAGTGCTTTTCCCACCGCTCAATCAACTTCGGAACCTCTGATCGAACTTGTTCGCGATACCAACGTTCCAGGATCGCTTGCCTTTGGCCACGATCGGTACCCGGACGTACGCTCAACGTCATTTTGTTGACTCGCACGGTTACGGATGGCGGTTGGTCTTTCTCGACGACCGTGAGCAGCATCCGTTTGCCCCAAACGTAGTGGCTCAACGAACTTGCGAAGTTGCCTCTCAAACTCTCGTAACGTGGAGGCTCCTCGAATGTCGACCATCAAGGTTTGCTTCTCAGCCATTTCGCGGCGTTGCTTGCGAACCGACTCTCGCAAGCTTGAGGCCCTCTCGGCAACCAAGTTGACAATCTTCGTTCCAGGAACGGTTGCTCGAGGGAAGCGGTCCAAAAGTTTCTTAACGGAAGCAATGATCTCGTCCAGTTCGGTTTCCTGAATCGACATCAGAGGAGTCCCTAGGATCCGCTCGAGATCCAATTCAAATCGCTGAAGCTCTTTGCGCAATGCTTGGAAATCCTCATCGACCATGCGCTGTTGGAACTCCTCGAAACGGGCACGGATACGAGCGATTCGTGATTTCTCTTCAGCCGTTTTCGCGATCTTCTCCGCATTGGCAATGCTGTTGATGTCGAGAGAATCCGCCTGTTCGGCGTCCGCTGCGTCGATCGCCTTTTTTACCTGATCGCTGCGTCGCTTTTCATCATCCAACTTGGAATCCAAGCTAGTCTTGAGTGCCATGATCTCCGGAGCGGCAGCGACCGAAGGAGCCTGAGATTGGATGGTTGTGTAAATCGACATCGCCTCCGAAAGCTGCTCTTGGCCAAGAAGTTCAGTTAGCCTATTAGCGGTATTCGCGACCGCTATCCGTTAGCATCTCCGCTAGCAGCGACCTGACCTCGTCGATCGCCATGCGCTCCCGTCGCACCATCTACTGCTCGTCCTGATGCGTAGCCGTGACTTTCGCAGCGACATCGACAAACTTCGCGTAAGCCCGAATGC
>JBKDPB010000029.1:0-6924 GCA_046342615.1 Planctomycetota bacterium
CGTTTGTGGTGATGTGGCTTCTGTGCGCCGGGATTTTCTTGACGTTGCGTATGGGGTTCATCAACTTTCGTTTGTTTCGCCATGCCATCGACTTGGTTCGCGGAAAATATGACGACGCGGACCATCGCGGCGATATCACCCATTTCCAAGCCCTGTCGTCCGCACTGTCCGGAACGGTTGGGTTGGGGAACATCGCCGGGGTCGCGATGGCGATTGGATTGGGGGGGCCAGGCGCAACGGCTTGGTTGATCTTCTTTGGTCTGATCGGCATGACGACCAAGTTCGCCGAATGTTCGCTCGCGGTCATGTACCGAACAACGGATTCAAAAGGGATGGTCCTCGGCGGGCCGATGGTTTATCTGGAGAAAGGGCTTGCCGAACGAAAACTTGGCGGACTGGGCAAGGTGCTTGCCGTTGCCTTTACCCTTTTGTGCATCGGCGGATCGTTCGGCGGAGGGAACTCCTACCAAGTGTCCCAGTCCCTCAACGCGTTTCAGTCGGAGGAGGTTTTCGCCATCCTGAGGACCTCTCCCTGGATTTATGGTTTGCTGATGACTGCGGCGGTTGGAGTGGTCATCGTGGGAGGGATCAAATCCATCGGGAATTTCGCAGGGATTGTGGTTCCATTCATGTGCATGGCTTACATGGTGATGTGCATCAGTATCATCGCTGTGAATCTCAAGTACATTCCCTTTGCGATCCTCGAGATCATTCAGGGTGCCTTCACTCCGGCGGCTTGCTATGGAGGATTTTTCGGTGTGCTGGTGATCGGGGCCAAGCGAGCTTGTTTCTCCAACGAAGCTGGCGCAGGTTCCGCTGCCATCGCCCACTCGGCTGCAAAAACCGAGGAACCGGTGAGCGAAGGTATCGTCGCGCTTCTGGAGCCGTTCATCGACACTGTGGTCGTTTGCACGCTGACCGGACTGATGGTGGTGATGTCGGGTGTCTATCGCTTGCCGGAGATCCAGCAGCTGGCGGTCGACAACAAAGGCTCCATGATTACGCTCGCTGCGATCACGCAGAATCCGAGTACGGTTTGGTTCAAGTACGTGCTGTATGTCGCGATTTTCCTGTTCGCCTATTCGACCTGCGTTTCCTGGTCCTACTACGGGGAACGCTGCTTCGTGTCGTTGTTCGGCCAGGGCGCATCCCTGATTTACAAGATTCTGTTCTTGACGTTCACCTTCCTGGGCTCGATCGTCAGCCCGGTGAATATTCTCGATTTCAGCGATATGATGATCCTGGCGATGTCGGTTCCGAACCTGATCGGTGTCTTCCTGTTGAGCAATGTGATTTACCGACGCCTCCAGGAGTACCTTGCCAAGCTTCGGTCGGGCGAAATTCGCCCCAGCAATTCGTAGGTGTCTCGATCCGCCGCACAGGTCGCTCTGGCGAAAGACTCGATGAGGCTTCCCAGGGGACGCGCCTTCCTTTTTTCGCCGAGATCGGGAATAGGATTTCGTTGATTTACCAAGTGCATACAAATACAATCCGGTTATTTCATTCTATGTGGGAATCGATCTATGTCCGCTCCACGCCACATCGACGGCATGACCTATCCAGATCCAAAATCCCGGCACGCCATCATGGGGCTTTTCGCCATGGTGATTCTGCTCGCATGCCCGTCGGGCTTGGCCCAGGATTCGACGAAGCCATCGAAACCCGCAGAGCTTCCCAAGAAAGTGTCCGAAATTTTTTCCGAGTACGGCCTGAAAGTTTCCGGAGCGAACTTAACGCACGAACTCGATAACGAGGTTACGAAGGAGGTCAAGGATCTCGCGAAGTTCAAAAAATCGCTCATGCTCGCCGACCGAGAACGCTACGGAGCCGAGGCAGAGGTCGCCGCGTGCAAGCAACGGATCTCGGAATTGCGCAAACGGCACACCGCCCTCAGCGCTCAATTGGCGAATGTTACCGATGTGGTGACGAATAACCGAATCGTCGGTGAATTGAATACCGCGAAAGGCTTGATGGCTGAACTCGGGGAACAGGAGACCCACGCGGCGGACAATGCCAAAGCAGCCAAAGGAAGGTTCAATGATATCCAGGATGAATTCGTGCAAGCGATCGTCGCGTTGCGCCAGAAAGTCGACCAGGCTCACCAGACGTGGGAGAATCTCGCCGACAATCCGTCGGTGATGGATGCCGTCGATATCGCCGCGAAGAAAACGGGACAGAAACTCGCCATCAAGCCCTCCAGCCTTCTCGTCCTCGCGGATCGTCAACTCAAGAAATACGAGGAAGCGGTGATCGCCGAGGCCATACCTCTCGACAATCGAGGGGGCAGCTTCTTCATCAATGTGGTGATCAACGGCAAGCCGGCCGAGAGGATGATCGTCGATTCCGGCGCTACCGCGATCGTGATTTCCAGCGAACTCGCGGAGAGATTGGATATCGAACCGAAGTCCTCCGACCCCGATATCTTGGTCGGTCTCGCCGACGGGCGCCGGATCCTCGCCAAAGCCGTCGTGATCGACTCGGTTCGCGTCGGAAAATTTACCGCTGAAAACGTCGAGTGCATCGTGCTGGGAGAACAGGCCGTCGGGGTGAAGCCCTTGCTCGGTATGAGCTTCCTCGGAAAATTCAAATTTGAACTCGATGCCGCGCAATCGGAGCTGAAGCTCGTCAAAGTCGAGTCGGGCGAACCCGCTCCCTCGTCGGGCAAGCCGAAAAAGAAGACGAAATAAACCTTCGCATCGGGTGCGTTCGGCCTCATCTTGGAATCGGCGCCTGGGTGCGCTCAGTTGGGATTCGCAGTCGCGTTTCGTCCCCGACGCCCCCGAACCTCGATCTCTCGCTGCGCGTCTTGAATACCGCGAGATCAGAGATATGGGGACCTCCCATCGCCGAGGGGGCTCGGCACTCGCGCGACAGATGGTTGATTTTCTTTCCGGGGACACTCGTGTGGCAGATGACTCGCAAAACCCTTCGACCTCGGCTCCGCAACCTGACCCAGTTGGCGGATTCAGGCGATTGACGCAACCACCTCGCAGGGAAACCCATCGCATGGTGGCCGAACAGAGGCAAGGGGATGGGATCGACCCGCGCCTCGAGCGTCGGGGCCGACAGCGCTCCCGTGAGAGAGGCAAAGCGGATTACGCCGCGGATCGCCTGGCATCCCAAATCGGTCGTTGTGCGAACGCGAACCTCGGAGATGGCATCCTTTGCGACTTCCATGTGCAACGCGTTTGGTACGGCAAAGGCAATCATTTCACTATCGAGCTTCGTGCGAACGATCCGACACTCTCCTTCGATCTCGACGTTGTTCAGTCCGAGGCGGCAAGAAGGCTTCCACTGCTCCGCACCGAATTGGCTCGCGAGATCCACCGAAAAAAGGTTCCGACGCTTGCGATACTCGTCCTGCCGCCCACGCGCTTCGACACGAAACGGAACGAGGATTCGTATTGAGAACCGAGGAATCGAATCATCCCCGGTTCAATGGCCGATGGCAGTCGTATCGTGTTCGGGCGAGGTAACGCCGATTCGTTGAACTCATCCGCTCACGGCGCCGGCAGAGCAATGAGCCGACGGCAAGCCGCCCAAACCATCCCGGCCAAAAGCCTGATGAGGATGATGGGTAACATCGTTTACCAAAAGGATCGCGTGGACGCGTTGAGGGATGAGGCCCCGATGGCGTACAAAAACCTCAATGAAGTCATGCAGGTCCAGAGCGACCTCGTACGCACGGAGCAGATACTCCGGACCGTACTCAATTACAAAGGTGGATAACGTTGCAAAGCCCCTGTCGAATTGAGGGAAATCCCGGGTGAGGTCGGGTTGGATCTTGGGCCAGGATGAATGCGACTCTGTCGAGCGGTCCGCACCAGTGCGATCTTGTTTTTCATCAGAAAACTTGTTTGAACAAGCATCCTCGACTACATTCGTGCACGCGTTGCGGTGGGGGTACGGCACCGTATCGCCTGTGCTTCCCTCCTTATCTCGAAGGAAAATGAGAAGATTTGTCATGAGAATTCGATGGTTGCAGATTCCTGCCTTGGTTGCGGTACTTGCGGTGAGCCTGGCACGCGATGCTGTTGAGGCTGCAGATGCGAGCAAACCGAACCTGTTGATCTTCTATTCTGACGACCAGGGGTGGGGTGAAACGGGATGCTATGGCAATCAGGAAATTCCGACACCTCACATCGACTCACTCGCTCAAAACGGAGTCCGGTTCACCCAAGGGTACGTTGCCGCAACGTATTGCAGTCCGTCGCGCGCGGGATTGCTGACCGGTCGGTATCCCACGCGTTTTGGTCATGAATTCAACGCGGTTGCCAACCAGTCCGGGTTGCGTCTCGACCAGGTTACCCTCGCCAATCGGCTGAAGGATTTGGGATACGCGACCTGCTGTGTCGGAAAATGGCATTTGGGGAACAAGATGGAGTATCGTCCGACGAAGCGAGGCTTCGACGAATTCTACGGAACGTTGGCGAACACCCCATTTTTTCATCCGAAGAACTTTGTCGACTCCCGAATCTCGAATGAGGTCCGCGAAGTCATGGACGACAATTTCTACACCACCGAAGCCTACGCGGAACGATCCGTCGATTGGTTGGAGCGGAACAAGGACAAGTCCTGGTTTCTCTACCTGCCATTCAACGCCCAACATGCACCGCTTCAGGCTCCGCAAAAGTACCTGGACCGATTCCCGAATATCACGGACGAAAAGCGTCGATTGTTCGCTGCGATGTTGTCGGCCCAGGATGACGCCGTCGGCCGCGTGTTGGGCAAGGTTCGCGCATTAGGGCAGGAAGAGAACACGTTGATCTTCTACATTGCCGACAACGGGGGGCCGACCCAGGCGACGACATCGAAAAACGGTGGTTTGCGCGGGTTCAAAATGACGACGTACGAGGGCGGTCCACGTGTTCCCTTCATTTCGCAATGGAAAGGGCACTGGCCGGCGGGACGGATTTATGAATACCCGGTCCTCAATCTCGACGTGCTCCCAACGATGCTGGTTGCTGCCGGTGGAAAGATCCATGAATCCGACCGGTTCGATGGCGTTGATCTCGCCCCCTACCTCACCGGCTCGAACGCCTCACGCCCCCACGAAACCATGTACTGGCGATTCGGCCAGCAGTGGGCGATTCGGCATGGCGATCTGAAACTTGTGGTGTCGCGAGGCGGCAGCGGCAAGCCTGAGCTTTATGATTTGGCAACGGACGATCGCGAATCCAAGGATCTCGCTGCGTCGCGGCCCGAGGACGTGAAGAAACTCCAAGCGATGTGGGACCAATGGAGTGCCGAGCAAGCTCCCCCCAGCGCGGTCGACGCTCCGCCCAAACAACCCGCAAGGAATCGCCCCGCAGCGAACAAATAACGAACAAAGAAGGACACTCCTCGAACCGAAACCCATCGCGCCGCAACGACGGCCACCCACGAATGGCAACGTCAATCCGCATGGCGCCGCATGCCGCCAGCCAAAGCTCTCGCGGAGACGCAAAGACGCGGAGAAAAGGGTGGGTTTTCTTCGAGGATCCCTGGTAGAAATGGCACCGAGCGACGCGTCGCTACCATGGCGGCCCTCTCCGCATCGACCTTCTTGAAATCAGCCTGGACGCGGCGCATCTACCCCTGGCTCGGTCCCGGATAAGTTACCGACGTAAAAACGAAGTCCTACGCATACGACGACCAAGGCCGCAAGACCAAGCTTACGAAACCCGACGGGACCACGATCCGGTACACGTACAACGCACGAGGCCAGGTCACCGAGGAATCGTGGAATCCGATCCGCAGGGCAAGGATCGATTGGTCGATCGTGACTTGAACGGCAACAGCGACGGGACCGATTACACATGGATCGATCCCGACGGGGTCTTAGGCCAGGACGTTCTAACGACCACCACGATTTTTGACGAGAACGACAAAGCGGTCGGTACCGAATCGCGCCTGGACGGAGTCCTGCAGTCCTCGACCACGACGAATTACGACTCCCTCGGTCGTCCCTGGCAGACGATTGATGCCAATGGCCTGAAGACCGAGAATCTCTACGACAAACGGGGGCTCGTGATTCAGACTCGCAGCGAAACACTCAACACGGGCACCAACCCGGCCACAAGCCAAGTCGAGCGGATTTGGAACGTCTCGCGCACCGTGTACGACGAACAAGGCCGCGCCGTGATCTCGGTCTCCGGGATGACGCAATACGCATCTGAGACCGTTACCCTCATCACAGCGGTGGGTGAAATCACAGGCTCTAGGAGCAACTACAACACCAAGGGGCAATTGGCCTCCAGCGAGCAATTGCGGGGTGTGAACGTACAGATCACCGGTACGGCACCCAACCTGACGTCGGTGCTGGGCAACGTTCCGACCATCGTTTCCACGTCAAGCACGACCTACGACGCGGACAACCGCGTCACCCAAACCACGGATGCCTTTGGCAAAATCTCGCAGTCTTATTACGACCGTTGGGGGAATGTGGTCGAATCGCGTACCCAAACCAAGAACGAGACCGGTACGCCCCTGTGGATGGTCACACGCAGTGTCTTCGATGCCACAGGACGGCTCGTTGCAACGACCGATCCGTACACGGTTCCATCCTCCACGCCACTTGGCAAACCGGGTGGCAACTCCCCAGCCGTCTTCGGAACGTTCACCCTGTACGATTCCCGGGGGCGTAGCGTCGGTTCCGAACGCCGCTCGAACGTCGTCACCGGCTGGTCCAGCGACACGGACCGAATCTTGTCGGCAATCGTCTCCTCAGGAACCTTGGTCTCGGCCACCAGCACCGTCTACAACGCCCAAGGCCGACCGTCGAAACAAATCGGAGCCGATGGCCAAGTCTCCATCACCGAGTACGACGCTCGGGGCAGGACCGTGGCCTCGTTGGGCATGCACGTGCTCGCGGCCAGCGTCGGACTCCCGAATCGAGGCTCCCAGAATGCCGTCCGCCTGCGTACAGAGACCGAGTACAACGCG
>JBKDPB010000030.1:0-5388 GCA_046342615.1 Planctomycetota bacterium
TCGATGAACATCGATATCTTCGGTTCGGCCTCTCCGTGGGGATGTGTCTTGAGTGCCTGTATCAGCTGCTCGAGCAACATTGACATCTTTGGTTCGGCTGCCACCGGGCGGCAGACGACGGTGAATGTGAACGGTTCGAGCAACGTCGACATTTTTGGCTCGGCGTCGCCGACAGGGAGCGGGTTGACCGCCACCATCGGTAGCTCGAGCAACATCGACATCTTCGGTTCGGCGGCCACCGGTCGGCAGACAACGGTGAATGTGAACGGTTCGAGCAATATTGATATCTTCGGTTCCGCGTCCCCGACCGGAAGCATTCTGAATGCGATGGTGAACGGTTCCACCAATATCGATATCTTTGGTTCGGCTAGTCCTGGATCGATCACAGTGAGCACAAGCCAAGACATTGATATCTTTGGTAGCGCATCGACTGGCACGACCATCAATGTCAACACTTCGAGCGATGTGGATATCTATGGCGGTTACGGCGATGTCGTGACGCTCGATCAAGCCGCTCGAACCCGGGTCGAAGGTGGAATCTTTGGGTCTGCGTCGGGACCATCCGCAAGCGGCATCACAGTGACCGTGACCGGAGGAAGTTCAGATATAGGCATCTTCGGAACATCGGTGAAGGACAGGGTTTATGTCGGTCCGAGCTCGAACGCGGGAGTCAATCTCCGCGGGGGTGATGATAGCGTCGAGGTCGATGGCGCAAGGAATTTCGTGGCGATCACCGATCAAGGGAACGACCGCGTCACGGTTCGATCGGGTGTCGATATGCTCATTTACATGGGTGCTGGCGCGGATCAAGTCGAGTTGCTGGGCGGCGATCTGATTCGGGTGATCGGTGACGAAGGTGACGATGCCTTCCTCATTTCCGGGGGAAGTGGGTTAACCATCGATGCTGGAGACGGAAACGACGATGTGTTTGTCGTTGGCGGAAATGGAGTCAACGTGCGAGGGGACGCAGGTGACGACGACGTCGATGTCTACGGAGGTATCGGTTTGTCGGTCGCAGGGGGGAGCGGAGCCGACCGCCTACGACTCTTTGGGTCGCTCGGTACCCCCTTGGAACCAGGTAAGGTCTATGTTCTCCTGGACGGTCAGTCTGGCAATGACATCCTGGAAATCCGTCCACTCTTGAGCGTGGCGGATCGCGGAGCACCCACGACACCTTCCGTCGAGTCGCCGTACCTCCTCGCTCCATCCTGGATGACCTTTCCCGCTTGGATCACCGCACCGGCGACATCTACCTTCGCTTCGTCGATCGCCTTAATGGGGGGCTCTGGAGGAGACACTCTGTGGTTGGAGGGCTCGCAACGGCTCTACGGTCTCGGGGGTGAAGATGCCGACACGATCACGCTCCAGTCTGGGAACAGCAGTGAAGTCGATGGAGGCGCTGGAGATGATCGGATTTCGGTTGCTGCGACAGGGTTCGATAACCGCATCTTTGGAGATCGTGGAGCGGATACGATCGACGCCTACGCCGGCGTTCGTCTCGCGGTGTTTGGAGGTGAGGAAAACGACACGATCCGACTCCATCAGGGTCAGGATGGATTTGCCCGAGGTGGGGCAGGGGACGATCGGGTTGAAATTCGGAACGGCTCTCGAATGGTTCTCGCCGGTGAAGATGGCATCGATACGTTGTTGATTTCGGGTGGAACTGGCGGGATCGCTGCCGGCGGTTTGGGAGACGACATAATGGAAATCTCCGGTGGCGTTGGCGGGCTGCTCTTGGGGCAATCCGGCAACGATCACTTGAAGGTTTCCGGAGGCTCGCAGTCGATCCTGTCCGGCGGCGATGGCGATGATTTGGTCGAAGCCATCGGCCGGGATGCCGATCTCTATGGTGACGACGGCGATGATACGTATCAATTGATGACGGCAACTTCTCAAACGCTGAGTGCTTCATCACTTCTCCGGATACGAGAACTCATCTATGTGTCGAGCACGAACCTCGAGTCCGAGTCGCGGGGAGTGGACACCGTGGATTTGGCCGCATTTTCCAGTCGTGCCCAACTCGACTTGAGCATTACCGGGCTGATGAACGATCCGTTGGTGGGGCTGCAGTCGGTGGTCGCAGGTCAGTTGGGATTGATCCTCTTGGGATCGATTGAAAATATGATTGGAACCGAGTTCGACGATTTGTTGACCGGTTCGGGCGAGGCCAATCGAATCGATGGACGCGGAGGCGACGATGAGCTTCGGGGGCTCGGCGGAGACGATATTCTGATCGGCGGCAACGGAAATGACCGACTCCTCGGCGGTCCAGATAACGATGTGTACGTCTTCGAGACCGATGCGGGATTTCCGCTAGGCAATGACGCAATCGTCGAGGGGACCAATGCTGGTATCGATACCCTGGATTTCCGTGCGATGCCTGTCGGATTGGGCACGCTCAATTTGAATATTGCAACAGACCAATCGTTGGCCGGTGGTTTGATGCAATTGACGCTGCAGTCATCGGTGGGGCAAAGCCAACCTGCTGAGATCGAGGATGTAGTCGGTACCGAGTTCAACGATGCCTTGGTCGGGAACGATTTGGACAACCGCTTCGAGATGCTCAGCGGCAACAATGTCGTCGACGGTCGAGCGGGAAGCGATGTCTACACGTTCTACGGTATTGTGAGCGGATCGACGACGATCACGGATGCTCCGTCAGGGGCGGGACGGGATACGCTCGATTTTGCTGGCTTCGATTTCCCCATCGATCTCGATCTTGCCATTACCACACCACAATTGCTCGGTCCTTTGTCGTTGACACTTACCTCGAGTTCGTCGATCGAGAATGTCGTTGGCACGAGTTTCAACGACAGGATCCTCGGCAATGCCCTGGACAATACGATCTTTGGAGCCGCGGGAAGGGATGTGTTGGACGGACGGGCGGGAAACGATCGACTCGTTGCCGATCTGCCGCAGATCGTCCTTCTCGACTTCGATTCCGCATTCCGAGCCGAACGCGGGGACTACGACTACAACGAAACCGAGCGGTCAGCCATCATGGCACGCGTGGCTGCCGCCTACGCGCCGTTTCATTGGATGTTTACGCGGAGTGAAGCCCAAGCGGCTGCATGGGCGTCGGACATGGGGCGGAACTTTATTCGCCTGGAATTCAGCAAAGGCCGAGGAGGCGGAGTCAGCGGCGATGCCGGCGAGATCGATTTTCGCAACATTCAGCGACGGATCATCAGCGAAGTCAATGTGAATCCGCTGTTGCCCACGGTCGTCGATTTGCTAATCAAGAAGTTCGGCCCTAGCTATACACTGCAACAGTATTCCGACATGGTGGTGGCATTGACTTCCACAATCGCTGCTCACGAACTTGCCCATACGGCAGGGCTGCGCCATGGCGATGCCTTTGGACCGATAGGTAGCGGAGTCTTCGCATCGACCGATACATCCGGAGTTTACCCCGAATACCAAGGACCGCGAGGAGCTTCCGAAACCGCATCGCATATCATCGCGAGTCCTCTCAGCGTCGGGTCAACTATCGAGGATGCCACGAAGCGGACCTTCTTCGGAGAACGCGAAGCGATCAAAATGGCATTCAACGAGATAGGAATCACTCGACGCGAGCAAGCCACAGGATTTAATGCGCATGGACAAATCGGCACGGCCGAAGATCTGGGATCCTTGGAACCTCTGACCGTTCCAAACTTGGCCCCAGATTCGAGCTTCCTTCGCTTCGGACAGTCCTTCAACGTTTCCGCGTTGGCGGTCATCGGAGATTTGCGTTCTCAAAGCATTGCAGGTGTGGAAGGAACCGAATTCGATTTTTATCGATTCACAGGAAAAGTCGGCGACATCGTCAATATCGAATTGCTGGCGAACTCGATACGGCCGCTCCGAGGAGATTTGTTTGATAGCGAGCTGCGCGTTTATAAGGCGGACGGCACGCAAATCGCATTCAATGACGACGATTTCGAAGGTACCAAAGACGCAACGATCCTCGATCTCACTCTCCCAGAGGATGGAGCTTACTTCGTCGCCGTGGGACGGTCGGAGTTCCCAGCGATACTTTCAGGAGGTGGACGCTATGAACTTTTGATCTCACGCTTTTCGGTCGGCCAAGGGTTGCCGGTTCCCGGAGATACGATCATGGGCGGTCCCGGCAATGATGACGTTGTCGGAGGATCAGGAGACGATCTGTTACTGATTTCGAGCGCACCGCAGCGGTCGATTTTAGGCAATGGGGGTCGCGATCAGCTTCGCATCGTCGGATCCAATATCCACTTGGATACCGTTGCAATGAATAATGTCAAAGGCATTGAGGAAATGGATCTGACCGGAACCGGAAACAATACGCTTACTACCGATGCTGCTCGCGTGTTGCTGTCCGACTCGGGCACCCTGATCGTTCGAGGTGATGTTGGCGATTCGGTCAACAAGGGTACGGGTTGGTCGTTCGCAGGTACAGAAACGATTTCCAGTGCGCTGTTCAAGGTCTACACCCAGGGACTGGCGACGCTCAAACTGCCGTTCATCGCGGATACGACACTGTCCTCGCAATCCATCGCTGAAAACAGCCCTCTGAACACCGTGGTAGGGAGTTTCAGTGCCTTCCAGGCCGACTCGTCCAGCACCTTTACCTACGCCTTGGCTTCCGGTGCCGGAGACTCCGATAACGCTGCGTTCACCATCAGCGGGAACGCGCTGCGGGTCAACACGAACCTCGACTTCGAAACCAAGGCAAGCTACACCGTTCGAGTTCGCTCCACGGATCAAGAGGGACTGTTCATCGAGAAAGCGTTTGTCATCGGTGTACTCAATCGCAACGAGTTGATCTCCGTGACCGTCAATGGGGCGGATACCTACCTGACCCCCAACCAACGATCCCAGGTCACATCTCTGGTCGTGGTCACCGAAAGTGCACTCACCAACCCAGAGTCTGCATTCAGTTTGATAAATATCGGACTCTTCACAGCTTCCTCCACGCCGCTCGGTTCCTCGCAAATCCTCGTAACGCAGACCGGTACTTCGACTTATGTCATCCGGTTTGGGATCGGAGCGGGGGTGGTCACGCGTCAAGGCACGGGTGCTCGAGGGCATTCACTGGCGGACGGCAATTGGATCTTGCAAATCGACCCCGCCCGTATTTCTGGCAAGAACCAATACGGCAATCAAGCCGTCGATAGATTCTTCCGAATGTTCGGCGACAGCGATGGCGATGGAGACGTGGATGGCGTCGACACAGTCGCCCTCCGCCGGGCTCAGGTAGCTGCAACCTACAATGCATCCTTGGACTGGGATGGAAACGGTAGCGTATCCGCTGGAGTCGACATCAATAATTTCTCTTCGAACCTCAATAAACGGCGACGAATCTTCTAAGGCAAATGATTTCTGTAAATGATTTGCTAACACTGTTTTGGAAAGCCCGCTGGAGCAACA
>JBKDPB010000031.1:0-9809 GCA_046342615.1 Planctomycetota bacterium
CTTCGCGACGGTGATGCACTTCTCTACGATGGGACGAATTTCCTTCGCCTTTTCGAGCGTGGTGATAATCCGACCGGGGACCTTGGGGATATTCGCATCTAGCTCGGTCGTGTCCCTCTCGGTCAAGAAGATGGCCGAGGCGAGATTCCGAAAGAGTGCTTTACGGTGCGACGAGTTGCGTCCCAGCACCCGACCTTTGCGTAAGTGTCTCATGATTGTTGATTGGCTTCCAACGTGAGGGCAGATTGAATTCGAGTCGGTACCCGCTACCGCATGGACGACGGGATTCGCATTCCAAGGTGGAGGCCGATTCCTCCGAGTTTTTCGCGAACTTCGCTGAGGGTTGTCTCACCGAAATTGCGAACTTCCAACAGTTGATCTTCGGTTCGCTGCACCAGATCTCGCACGTATCGGATCCCCTCGCTTTCCAAGCAATTGTTTGCTCGGACGGAGAGCCGCAGGTCATTGACCAACATATTGAGTTTGGCTTCGAGTTGCGCTTCGGCACTTCCCGGTCCACCGCGCGCGACCGCATGGACCTGACGTCCCAGTTCGTTGGATTGAACGAATGGGTTCAGGTGCTTTCGCAGGATCTTTGCTCCTTCGACCATCGCCAGTTCCGGATGCACGGAACCGTCGGTCCAGATCTCGATGATCAAACGATCGAAGTTGGTCTTTTGTCCAACGCGTGTCTCTTCCACCGTGTAGCGGACTCGGACGACAGGGCTGTAGACGGCATCGACAGGGATGATCCCAATTTCGTGGTCGCCCGAGCTGTGTTCCGACGCAGGAATATAACCGCGTCCATTTTCAACGACCATTTCCATCATGAACTCGGCGTCGCCGGTGAGCGTCGCGATGACATGGTCTCTATTGATGATTTCGACGTCGGCATCCGTTTGTACGTCTGCTCCGGTAACCGCTCCCGCCTTGTTGCGAGTCACGGTGAGAACCCGCGTGTTCTCACTGTGGTTCTTGACCACGAGCGCCTTGACGTTCAGAACGATTTCCGTGACATCCTCGAGAATATTGGGAATCGAGCTGAACTCGTGCTGAGCGCCCCGGATCTTGATCTGGGTGATCGCGCTCCCTTCGAGGCTGGAGAGCAGCACGCGTCGCAAGCTGTTTCCAATGGTCGCGCCGAAGCCGCGTTCAAACGGCTCCGCCGTGAATTTGCCGTACGTTGACGACAAAGTCGAGCGATCGACGTTGACTTGACTGGGAAGCTCTAATCCGCGCCAGCGAACATGCATCTGTACAACTCCTGATTGCGATTTTCCTTCGAGGTATCTCTCGTGATCGTTTCCCAAGCCTACACGCGTCGTCGCTTGCGAGGTCGGCAACCGTTATGCGGGATCGGGGTCGTATCCTCGATCTGCTTGACGGTGATTCCCGCGGCTTGAAGTGCGGTGATGGCCGACTCGCGACCTGATCCGGGACCTTTGACCCGAACCTCGATTTCCTTCACTCCAAACTTCGCGGCCTTCTCGGCCGCTTGTTGGGCGGCGCTTTGCCCGGCGAATGGTGTACTCTTCCGCGAGCCTTTGAAGCCGCAGGTTCCTGCGCTCGCCCAGCACAGCGTGTCCCCTTGGGTGTCCGTAATGGTGACTTGGGTGTTGTTGAAGGTCGCCTTGATGTAGGCGATCGCGGAGGTCACATTGCGCCGCACTTTGCGCCGCTTGTTGTTTGCGTCCTTGTTGGTCTGTTGCTTTGCCACGGTATCGTTTCGGAGTCAGGGAAGTGAAAAAAGGATCGGGGCGAAGGGGAAGGACTATCGGAGGTCCTTGACCCCCTTCTTGCCAGCAACGGTCTTGCGCGGACCTTTCCGGGTCCGAGCGTTGGTTCGGGTTCTCTGCCCGCGGACGGGCAAGCTCTGCTTGTGCCGAATGCCGCGATAGCACTTGATTTCTCGCAATCGATGGATCGACTGACCGATCTGGCGTCGCAGGGGGCCTTCGACGGTGTAATCCCGTTCCAAAAGGCTCGCCAGGCGACTGAGCTCATCTTCGTCCAACTCGCGCGCTTTCTTCGCCGGATTGATCTTGGTCTTCACGCAGGCTTCCCTGGCAATGGACGGACCCACACCGTAAAGATATTGAAGCGAGTACACGACCTGCTTGTCGTTAGGGATGTCAACACCGAGAAGACGCGGCATACGTGCCTACTCCTAAGCCTTTGCCCAAATGGGATTTACATGTGAAATTGCAATTGCAAAATCTTCGGCGAGGGAGCCGATCTCCCCCGTCCACGGAACTGGAAGGCCCAAAAGTGTACTCGCACAAGTCCAATTTCCGCAAGGGTTAATTGGCGTCCTTGGCACGCTTTTTTCAGCCTGCTTTTGATGCCCCCTACCAAATTCGGACCCTTTGGTCGGGAGCGATGTACATCGGGTCCCCTGGCTTGATTCCGAAAGCGTCGTAGAAACCGTCCAGGTTGGATACGATTCCGTTGCATCGGTAAGCGCTGGGGGAGTGGGGATCGGTCTTGATCCGCTTGCGCATTTCCTCCTCCCGGTACTTGCGCCGCCACACCTGGGCCCAGCCGATGAAAAATCGCTGCTCCCCGGTAAATTCGCCGATCCGCGGGGCCGGCTTGCCGTTCAAGGAGAGCAGGTACGCGGTGTAGGCGACGCTGAGCCCCCCCAAATCTCCGATGTTTTCACCCAGGGTGAATTTGCCGCTGAGGGGCATCCCAGGCAAGGGTTCGTAGGCATCGTACTGAGCGACCAGGCGACCTGCCCGTTTCTCGAATTCGTTGCGATCGTTCTCGGTCCACCAATTTCGAAGGTTGCCTCGACCGTCAAACCGGCTCCCGGAGTCATCGAAACCGTGGCTGATCTCGTGCCCGATGACCGCTCCAATCGCCCCGTAGTTGACGGCGTCATCGGCGTCCAGGTTGAAGAAGGGTGGCTGCAGAATCGCCGCTGGAAACACGATTTCGTTCATCAACGGGTTGTAGTAGGCGTTGACGGTCTGCGGGGGCATGTACCATTCGGTTCGGTCGATCGGCTTGCCCAACTTGTTCAAGGCGTACTGGTGTTCGAACTCGGCGATTCGCCCCAAGTTGCCGACAATATCATCGCGAACGATGCGAACCGACGAGTAGTCTTTCCATTTGTCGGGGTACCCGATCTTGGGAGTGAAGAGGGCTAATTTTTCTTTCGCTTGCGCTTTGGTGCCGTTCCCCATCCATTCCAACTGGCTGATCCGCTGTTCGAAGGCCCGAAGAAGATTCCCGACCAACTCGTTCATCCTCTCCTTGGCTCGGGGCGAAAAATGCTTTTCAACGTACAGTTGCCCGACGGGCATTCCGAGTGTGGCATTGCATGCGTCGACTCCGCGGCGCCACAGCGGTTCCTGCTCCGCCACCCCGCTCAAGACCGTTTCATGGAACGCGAAGTGCATTTTCTCGAGTTCCTCGGTCAGAACCGGCGCGTAGGTATCAACGGTCTTGAAGGCGAGATACGCCTTGAGCGTCTCCAAAGACTCCTCGGCGAGACTCCCCTGCACATCCTGGAAGAAACTCGGTTGGCCAACGATGATTTCCTCTTGCGAAGCGACCCCCGCGGTCTCGGCATACTGTCGCCAAGAAATACCGGGGTTGGACTCGGCAAAGTCGTTGGTCGACATTTTGTTGTACATCTTCACAGGATCGCGAAGGGCGACCTTGTCCCATTGCGCCCTCGCAAAACGAGTCTCCAATTCAAGGATCTCGGCCGCGCGCTGCTCGGCGTTCTCCCAACCGATCCGGCTGAGGACATCCCGCACATAGCGGAAGAACGCCGCGCGGATGGCTGCTGTCGACTCCCCTTCCTCAAGGTAGTAATCGCGATCCGGCAACGTCGTGCCACCCTGGTTGATGTACACCGCATACTGGTCCGATCGTTTCGCATCCGGCTCGACCATCATTCCATAAAAACTTGAAATCCCGCGGCGCGATAGCTGTCCCGAAAAAGCGATCAACTCGGGATTGTTGTTCAGACTGCGGATCTGTTTCAGTATTTCCGCGATCGGTTTCAGTCCCGACTCGTTGCGGGTCTCCAGATCGGTGTAGGATCGATAGAAATCGCCGACTTGCTTGGCGATCGCCGATGGAGCCGCGCTTTGGCTGGCTTCCTCGATAATCTTGCGAATCGATTCTTTGGTCTGGATGTCCAGGATGGTAAACGAGCCGTAATTGGATTGGTCGGCGGGGATGTCGGTCTTGGCCAACCACTGGTCATTGACGTAGACAAAGAAGTCTTGTCCGGGGCGGACGCTGGAGCTGAAATACTCCTTTTCGATCCCCGATCCATGGGCCGCCGCCCGGCCTGCATCTTGCCCGCATGCGTTCGTGCCGAAGCTCACCAGCGCTGCGATACCTACCCAAGACCAGCTCCACTCGGTGTTCTTTCGCATCCCAACATTCCCCCTCGATGACAACCACGATCCGCGCCAAGGATCCAAAAGACGGGCCCCCTCCGGCCCGATCAATAGAATGGAAACCAGTCCGGTTGACAACTGGCCTCGTCGGACATCACCACCCCCGGACGAGGACACCAAAACCGCTTGCTCAGGCTGGGATTCGCCTCGCGTTAAACCAGAGGAATCCGCTGAGCATCCAGAGAACGCACGGAAGGGCAAACACCAAGAACGTCGACCAGGCCTCCAACCCATGCAACCGAGGGCTGAGGGGTGCGTTGAGCCTCATCGGGACGTTGTCCCCGACAGACTGAAAGATTTGGATGTAACGATCGATCGAATCCGAAGTGCAACCGACCCGAAGCAAGGGGGCGGCGAGATAACCTGGTTCGGCCGTCGCCAGCGCATCGACCGTACCCACATAAAGAACGCCGTAATCGGGATCCGCCGTGTACCACTTGCCGTTGGCATAGGTCTCCAAGACCACATGCCCTCCCAGGCCAACGATGCGTGTGGGCAAAAGCGATTGCCGCAAAAGGTGCTGAAGAACCGCGACGCGTTCGGAGCAATCCCCTTGCCCTCGCTCCAAGATCCGAGCCGCGTTCTGCGTCCGAAGAAACGGAGGGTAGAACTGGCCTAGCGTCCACTGAATCCAATTCTCTGACAAGTCGATGCGCCGGTCGACGCGATGCTCCGTCAGCGAATGAACAAGCCGGCACGCGCGAAAGACAGGATACCGCTTCGCGGTTCTGAAATCTTCGACGAAAGCTCGCAAGGTTTCTCGACGGGTCGCTCCGGCAGTCGACTGGCTGCACCAAGAAACCATGGCCCCAAAGGAGGTAGCGATGGCGGAGCCGACCAGCATCCAGATGCCCAGTCGCCTCCAGCCATCACGCGGGGGGAAAGACTCCAATCCATCTTCCTTGCTCACCATGCGTTGCCATTTGCGATGGTGGAAGGCCGAATCGGGCCGGCAAAATAATGCATCAAGGAATTCGTAGCGTCATTGCTTGATCAATGACCCACAATCCCTCTACACTATCGGCCAGCCATTCCCCCAAGACACAGCGCGGAGGTATGGTTAGAGCCGCTCGCAAGCCACCAACTTTCGAGCGGTTCGTTTTTCTTCGGCGGGGGCGTTCTCGCGAGCCCAAGGTCCGCAAGCCGACCGACGTCCCCCTTCCAAACCCACCCAAGCGAAGGAAGTTTCGGTCGATCCTCCGGATTTTCCCCCCAACTCCCCTGCTGGGCGGAAATCTCCGTAGCGATCAAACCAAAACGGACGGCTCGCCCAGCAGCCTCTTCCCAACAACCCGGCTTGGTTCACCCGCGTGGAAACGCCATAATGGCGAGCGGGCGAAGGTGCGCGGAGCGAATGGGTTTCGCAGCCCACGCCGTCGGATTCTCCGAAAATGTCCCATAGGAATGACAAGTCGCATGGATGCGCGCTGGGCGCAACAATTCAACGGTTTCGGTGCCGATCCTCTCTTGGCCCATCGCTCGCTCCACCCCCTGCGCGTCGATCTGACGCGACTGGATGGAGTCGGCGACAGCCCGACGCGCATCCGACAACAACTTCGCGACGGAGTCGGCGCTCGGGCGCCTCGTTGCCCTGGCGTGTACGGCATGATCGACGCTCTGGGGCGTCTGATCTACGTCGGTAAATCCAAATTGCTCCGCAATCGATTGCTCAGCTACTTCATCCCGGGCAACAAGGATGAGAAGGCGGGCCGAATCGTCGAACTTGCCCGAAGCATTGTGTGGGAAGTGCAGCCGAGCGAATTCGCCGCGCTACTTCGCGAACAGAGCTTGATCCGAACCTGGCAGCCCACGCTGAACGTCATCGGCATGCCCAATCGAAGACAGTCCGCATTTCTTTGCCTGGGGCGAGGCCCTGCGGAACAACTGTATCTCGCTCGCCAGTTCGACCCGTCCGCCAGCGCATGCCAAGGCCCGTTCTCGGGCTCCGGGCAATTGCTTCGCGCTGTCGAGATCCTCAATCGCCATTTCCTTCTCCGCGACTGCAGTCAAAAGACAGCGACCCACCTGACCGACCAACTCGCATTGTTTGTGATCGAGTCGCGCGCCGGATGCCTCCGCGCGGAGCTGGGGACATGCATCGCCCCATGCTTGAAGGATGCGTCGCGAGCCAAGTACCTACGACAGGAAAAAGCCGCCCGAGGATTCCTCGCTGGCGAACCCTCCGATGTGGTCGAACGCTTGCAAGCAGAAATGGAACGGGCCGCCTCAGGCATGCATTTTGAGCGAGCAGCTCGCTTGCGCGAGGACGTCCGTATCATGAAATGGTTGACCGGCAAACTCCAGCAGCACCGAAAGGCCCGCGAAAGCTCCCCTCGCATCTACTGGGAACCCCATGCAGTTTCTGAACAAATCGCTGCGCCGAAGTCGGCGCAGGCTGGCGTGCTTTACCTGATGCGCCAGGGGGGGGTGGAGTTCGCGGTCGGGTGCCCCGCCAGCGAACGGGAGTGGAAAGCATGCCGCCGAACGATTCTCGAGTGGTACCGCTCGGATCAACAATTCCAATCGCAATACCTGCGAAGTGCCGATTCGCTCGGGTTAGCCGCCGCATGGTTCCAAAAGAACCCGGCGAGCAGAAAAAGGCTCCTCCCCGTCGAGTCGATCGAGGCGATTCCAAAGTCCTGGGGTGAGTTCCAGCAGGAGTGGATCGGTCGCCTCAGGCCTGATCTTGAAAGCGGCGCAGATCCGAGTCCTTGCCAACCAGCAGCAACATCTGGTCCTCCAAAAGGCGAAACTCGCTGTCGGGGAACATCGTCAGCTTCCCGCTCATCACGTCCTTGACCCCCACGATCCAAAGACCGAAACGCTTCTTCAAATCGGTCTCGAGCAGCTTGCGCCCCACCATCGACATCGGCATGGCGATTTCCACGAAGCGGTAATCCGAGTCGATGGCCAAGAATTCGAGCACGTTGGGCCAGGTAAGCCGGTCGGCCAATTGCGTGGCGATTTCGGTCTCCGGGAAGATCACCCGCTCCACGCCGAGGCTCAGCAGCAGTTTGCCGTGCTCCGGAGTCACTCCCTTGACCAGGATATGCTTTGCTCCGAGTTCACGGGCATGAAGGGTGGCCAAAAGCGAGCGGGTGATGTCCTCCCCCAGGGAGATGATGACACCATCCGCTTTATCGAGCGATAAGGTCCGTAGCGCTTCGCGATCGGTTGCGTCCCCAATCACCGCCTCGAACAGATACCGCTGCATATCCTCGACGGTCTCGGCATCTCCATCGATACCGGTCACTCTCATGCCGTTCTTGTGCAATTGTTTGGCGACCGCCGCTCCAAATGTGCCAAGCCCGATAAGGACGAATCGTTTCCCCTCTGCCATCGCTGAATGCCCGCCTGTGTTTATCCGAATAAAGGTTCTTCGTGAGCGTACTCGACCTTCGGGGGACGACGCGTTCGAGACATGGCAACCATGACCGACACGGGGCCCAGACGGCCGAGAAACATCAACAACATGATGACGATTTTCCCAAACGGTGATAATGTCGGCGTGATCCCTGTCGACAGACCGACGGTCCCCAACGCCGAAACCACCTCAAAGAGAAGATCCATAAACGAGTCCTGCTGGACTCGGTGGCTTTGCCCCGATTGCTCGATGAGCATCAACACCAGACACCCGAACACGGCGATCGCAAAGAACACGATCGTCGCCGCCGCCGCCCGCTCGATGGCGGATTGCGGTATCGTCTTTCGAAAACAACTGACGTTGCGAAAGCCCTGAAATCTTCGAATGGCGTTGAGAACCAGCATCGATATCGGAGTCGTCTTGTCTCCTGCCTCCGTCGAACAAGGGGCGCCTCCGATGGCCATGAGCAAGATCGAGACAAACAAACTCGCGTTGGTCAAATCGTTGAGATCGATCGAATTGAATCCCGCCGTGCGACAAATGACGCTGTGAAAAAACGGAATCAAAATCCGTTCCGATGCGGTCGCGTCCTTGAGACCGTTATCCCACTCGAGAATCGTCAGGGTGACGTAGCCGAAGACTACCAGAAAGAAAGTGCTGATCAAAACAAGCTTGGCATGCAGCGAAAGCTGGGTCCACGCTGTGGACTGAGCACTTCGAAAGCCGTTCAAGATTTCCAACAAGACGGGAAAACCAAGACCACCGAGAATCACCAAACCGCAGATGACGAGATTGACGAGCCAATCTCCACGGTAGCCGATCAACGAATCGTTCCACAAACCGAAACCCGCGTTGCAGAATGCGGAAACGGAATGAAAGATGGCGTACCACCCTGCTTGCCGCCAAGGCATGTCGAAACTGAAACGAACCCACAACAGGAACGCGCCGATCAATTCGATCGTCAGGGTAACGAAAAAAACGCGCCGCACGAGACCTCGCACATCGGTAACACCCCGTCCACCTAACGTGTCCGTTAAAACCACCTGCTGTCTCAGACCGGCCGCACCGCCGAGCGTCAACATGATGAACGAGGTAAAGGTCATGATGCCAATCCCTCCGAGCTGGATCAGGGACAGAATGACGATCTGCCCGATCAAGCTGAAGTCATCGACCGTGCTCCGAACCGAAAGCCCGGTCACGCACACCGCGCTGGTGGATGTGAAGAATGCGTCCAACCAAGTGATGGGCTTCTGGGATGAAGCGCTGCAAGCAGGGGTACCGAGCAAGCATCCGCCGCCGACGACCAAGAGGAGAAACGCTAGAGTGGTTATCCGCGCGGGATAGCGCTCCAGCGAGCTAGCCAATTTTGGCATAAGCGATCGGAATCTATGCAATCCGTCCTTCGCAAGGAAGACGATCGCAGGCTTTGACCGCGGAGGAATCTGCGGTGCGAATCGTCCAATGGGTGAGAAAGTCTACTCCTCCAGCCGTGGCTTGAAAAGTGACGGCCGGGATGTCCGCAAAATTCCAACAAAAAAGGCCTGCACGAGGGCAGGCCTTTCGGACCTTTGCGTTTTTTCTGAGTAAATTCGGCCTAGGACTGGCCGTCGCCACCCGCTCCACCGCGACCGCCGCGTCCGCCTCCCGGACCACCTCGACCGCCACCAGGCCCCCCCCGGCCCCACTGAGGCTCAGGAAATTTGACTTCGGCTCCCTTGAGCGATTCCATCTGGTCCTTCTGAGCGGAGGTCAGGATTTCCTTCATCTTCGTCTCGGACTCTTCACGGAAGGCACGCATTTTGTCGCGCATCTCTTGGCTGAAGCCCCCGCCCCCTCCCTGAAACATCTCTCGCATTTTTTACATGTTTTCTTTTTCCATGCTGGCCATCTTTTCCTTTTGCTCGCTGGTGATGCCAAGCTTGTCCGCCACGAGTTTGCTGTTGATGGCCCGAATGCTGTCGCGTTGAATCACCAAACCGATCAGGCGTTCGGTTTGCTTGGGATCGAGGATATCGGACAGCTTC
>JBKDPB010000032.1:0-4445 GCA_046342615.1 Planctomycetota bacterium
CTCGACGAGTTTGCAACATGCAACGACGACATTTCTTGGGTAGTGGTTTGGCGGCATCGAGCGTCATGCTGGCAGGACATCAAGCGACGTTAGCGGCCCTCGCGGATGGCCCTACCAAACGAGTTGGCTTGATCGGCACCGGCTGGTATGGCAAATGCGACCTGCTCCGCCTATTGCAGGTCGCACCGGTTGAGGTCGTTTCCTTGTGCGATGTCGACAGCAAGATGTTGTCCGATGCTGCGGATTTGGTCGCAGCGCGACAAGCATCGAAAAAGAGGCCGCGGACTTATTCCGATTATCGCAAGCTTCTCGGAGAAAAGGATCTCGACATTGTACTGGTTGCAACTCCTGACCATTGGCACGCGCTGCCGATGATCGAGGCGGTGAAGTCGGGCGCCGACGTGTACGTGCAGAAGCCGATCAGCGTGGATGTCGTCGAAGGGCAAGCGATGGTGGCGGCGGCTCGAAAATACGGTCGCGTCGTGCAGGTCGGTACCCAGCGACGAAGCACGCCGCATCTCATCGACGCCAAGAAAAGCATCGTCGATGCCGGCATGTTAGGAAAGATCTCGCACGCCGAGGTTTATTGTTACTACCACATGCGAGCTCGCGACAACCCGCCCGACGAGCGGCCGCCCGAGAATTTGGATTACGAGATGTGGACCGGTCCGGCACCTATGCGTCCCTACAATCGACTGGTCCATCCGCGTTCGTGGCGCGCGTTCATGGAGTATGGCAACGGAATCCTCGGGGATATGTGCATCCATATGCTCGATACCGTGCGTTGGATGCTGAATCTCGGTTGGCCAACGCGCGTCGCATCGCTCGGCGGCATTTATGTCGACAAGAATTCCAAGGCCAACATTGCGGATACGCAGACAGCCACCTTCGAGTTCCCGGAACTGAACGTCGTATGGACGCACCGTTCTTGGGGGGATCCACCCGATCCCGCGTATCCCTGGGGAGCTACCCTCTACGGTGAAAAAGGGACGCTGAAATTCAGTGTCATGAGCTACGATTTCATCCCTCGAGGGGGCGACGCGAAACCGGTGCACAAGGATGTGGCCTTCGAGTTGGAGCAGTATCCCGTCGATAAAACCGAGAAAGACCTCGAACAGCATGTCGCACCCGCGATCCGGGTTCACATGCTCGATTTCCTGAAAGCGATCGCCGATCGGAGCAAGCCTGTGGCGGACATCGAACAAGGCCACATCTCGACCGCCGCATGCATCCTGGCCAATATGTCGATGCGTTTAGGCCGATCGCTATCCTACGATCCCTTGAAGGGGGTGGTCGTCGGCGACGACGAAGCGACCCGCTTGTTGCGCCGACCCTATCGCGAGCCCTGGGCTCACCCCGACGCGGACTCGGTCTAGCCGCCAGGGGCCACGCCGGGCCTTGTGCCAAGCAGCCTCCCGAGCGAAACGCAGTTCACCTAGAAAGGTATCCGCCCCCTTTTTCTTTACGGGGACACGCTTCGGTGTCCCCGTAAAGGGACCCCTGCGGATTCCCATTCCGGGCTCGCCGTTACGGAAACGATTATCGGAATCGCCAAAACCACGTATTGCGATAGCTGCTCGACCGCACGGGCACAGCAGGACTTGGGGTGTGGCTGCGCGAGGAATAGCTTCGCGATGCCGTGGATCGGGAACTGTTTTCGAAGAATCCCTTCTCGGGCGAGAACTTTCTGGAAATAGGATCGCGAACCTGGGCCTGGGCACTGGAAACGCTGAGCCCTAGAACCAACAGGCTCACCATGAAAATACTTCGTCGAATCATCGTGCATTCTCCTAGAGAAAAAGTGATGCGGGTTCGCTGGTTGTCTCGTCTGCTATGAGCGAACCGTGTCAACATGGAGCTCCAGCAATCCATCGCCGAGCTATCGCAACCCGACTAGCAGGCGGCGTACCAGAGGCGGAAAAAATTCGCGAAGCTGTAGGGCAAGCAAGCTTTTTGTTGAGCTTTGGTGGTGCGTTCGATGAGGCGTTGGCATCGAACGAGAGTCTTTTGGGCGACGCTCGCGGTTGTCAGGGTGTCGCCTTCGGTTGACACTTGGCGAATTCCGTAGTTTCCCTAGGATCAATAGAGTTCATCGAGTTCGCCGTCTGCAGTTTGCCATCGTTGCGAAAGGGGGTTGGCCATGGAAAAGCAGCTATCGCAACCCTTGCGAGGTGACGCTTCGATCGGCATTCTGCTCGTTGCTTGGCCGGACCTGACGATTCTCGACGTCAATGCCGAAGCGGAACGGCTTTACGGAGCGGCGCCCGGCGCCTTGGTCGGCGCCTCGATTCTCAGTCTCAGCATGCAACCTGAGGACTCGCGAGCCATGTTCGATCGCGCGGTGATCAATCCGAGGTCGGCCAGCAGTCGCCGACTTCATCGCAGGCTCAATGGGAGTTCGTTTCCCGTGCATGTAGCCTTCTCGGTCGATCGCAGCACGGAAGGGATCGTCGTCACGAAGTTCGTCATCGATGCATCCTCCATCGAACTTACGGAGAAACTGCTGCAGGAGAGCAGCGAGCGGTTTAGGTCGGTCGCGGATTACACCTATGACTGGGAATCCTGGATCGATGTCGCGGGCAACATTGTCTGGGTGAATCCAGCCGTTGAGCGGCTGACGGGTTACACCGTTGCTGAGTGCATGGCGATGACCGATTACCCCATCGCGATGGTCGATCCGTGCGATCAAAAAAAGATGAAGGCTCTCATTGGCGGAGCCATTCGAGGTTCCTCGGGCAATGACTATGAGTTTATGGTTCGCAAGAAGGATGGCCAGACCCGATGGTTTGCCGTCTCGTGGCAGACCTTGATGGATGCCCATGGAAACCCGGTTGGAACGCGTTTGAGCAAACGGGATATCAGCGACCGCAAGTCGGTGGAAAATGAGCTGAAGCGGTACACGAACTATGTCGAGGAACTGGCGGCCATCCGAGCCCAGAAGATCGTCGATTTGGAGAAGCGGCGCATGAGTCTCGAAAAGCTCGCGTCGCTCGGAACCATGGCCGCAGCCATTGCGCACGAGATCAACAATCCGATCGCCGGGATCAAAAATGCCATTCGATTGATCTCGGAAACGCGGTCGGTCTCGGACGAAAATGGCGAGCTCCTTCGATCGGTGGATCGAGAGATCGATCGAATCGCAGCGCTCCTGAGCCAGATGCATCAGTTGTGTCGACCGACCCTCGCGCCGCCCACGCGGTTCGCGATCCTCGCCACATTGCGCGAGGTGCTGCGAAACGTCGAGGCGCAATGCGTGCCGAAGACCCTCGCGGTCCGCATCGAGTCACCCACCGGCGATGAAATCGTCGCGCCGTTGTGCGAATCGGAATTCCGCCAAGTGGTCCACAACTTGCTTCTGAATGCCTTCGAAGCGTCCGAATCCGGAAGTCTGCTGGAACTGCATGTCCAAGTCGACCATCCCGAGAATCTTCGCATCACCATTCGCGACCACGGCCATGGCGTCCCTGCCGAGTTCGCCAATCAGATTTATGAACCTTTTTTCACCACGAAACACAACGTTGGCCGCTCTGGAACCGGACTAGGGCTCGCCATCTCGCGTAGTCTCGTACTGGCTCTCGGGGGAACCATTGATTTCGAGCACACTCCGGGGGGAGGCGCAACCTTTCACCTCCTGCTGCCGTATCGAAGCGAGGACTGATGCGTTATGGCGCCCCGAAGAAACATCTTGATCGCGGATGACGAACCGTTGTTTGGGACGACGACTGCGAAGTTTCTCCAGACCCGAGGATTCGCAGTCTCCCATGTCGAGTCGGGGGATGAGGCGTTGAAGATTCTCGCCAAGGGGGCAATCGATCTGGTCATCGCCGACTTGGATATGCCGGGGAACCGCAATCTGGAGTTCCTCAATCGTTGTCGTCGCGAACATCCCGACATTCCATTCGTCGTGGTCACTGGACGGCCGACCTTGCCCAGCGCCATTGAGGGAATTCGGCTCGGGATCCACGATTATTTCCTGAAACCCCTCGATCTCGATGACTTGCTGCACAGTCTGGCGCGAGCCTTGCCCGACGCTGCGCCCGTGGCCGCCGAGGCAGGCTACTTCGCCGATATCCTCGGAGTCAGCGAAGCGGTGAAAACTCTGCGAGCTCAAGCAGCGCGGGTCGCGCGAAGCAATGCCAACGTTTTGATTCGAGGGGAGTCGGGGACCGGCAAAGAGCTGTTGGCGAGAGGGATACACGTTGCCAGTCATCGGCGCGATGGTCCCTTCGTGACGGTCGATTGCGGCTCGATCCCCGAGACGTTGATCGAGTCGATCCTGTTCGGCCATACGCGGGGCGCATTTACGGGTGCCAACCAGGATCGATTGGGGCTGGTCGCGATGGCGCATGGGGGTATTTTGTTCCTCGATGAAATCGGGGAATTGCCCCAAGCGATGCAGGCCAAGCTGCTGCGAGTCTTGCAGTTTGGTTCCTTCACTCCCGTCG
>JBKDPB010000033.1:0-2234 GCA_046342615.1 Planctomycetota bacterium
TCGAACGAGGCGACTTCGTTGGTGTCGGCGTCCTCTTCCTCTTCCTCCTCGCCGTAAGCCAGGCCCGGTGCGTAATCGGTGGAAATATCGCGGTCCTCATCGAAGTAGGCGAAGTCGTTGTCGCGGCGGTTGCGGTTGGCCGGTCGGCGGGAAGCTCGTTTCGGCATGGCTGCGTTCTCTCGGCTGAATTCCTGTGAGACCGTTTCGGACTCAGAAGTTCCGGGGGACGACGAGAGAGGGAAGAACAATCCGCGTGCCGGACGGTGCGAATAATCAGCCAACATCCAAAAATCCAGTGTTTTTGACAGAAAAATTGCAATTCCTGCCTGCCGAGCACCCGCATGAATGTTTACGGAAAACAACCCGGGCGTCGAGCTTTGGCGACGGTGTTGCCTGAATGCAACAGCGATTGCACGACAAGGTGGAACGCCCGCAGTTCGCGCGGCCCAAGGACGTGCCTCTCTTGAGAGGCGCCTACAGGTACGCCGGACTTCCAGTCCGTCGGCACCCGTCGATCAACGGACTGGAAGTCCGTTGTACTTTGCGACGAGTCGCTGGGTGACAGACGGCATGATCACGAGATCGCGTTGTTGCTCGATAACGTCGCGTGTGATTTCCATCGCTGGATCACCTCCTTCAAGTTCTGGTCATCCGTTGGTTAATCTTCCGCTCCACAGACGGGTTACGAAAGATCCGACGCTTCAAGAGGTTCGACAACCCCACTTGCGCCAAGCCAACTTCTCCAACTCCACGACGATGTAGGCCACGATAGCGGTTAATATGATGCGCCACCAAGCGTCCCAGCCGATCGGCGCGCTATGGAAGAAGCGATTCATGAACGGTGCGTAAGTGAACAGCATTTGCAACGATATCATGCTGCCCGCGCCTACCCAGATCCATGGGTTCGAAAACCACCCCAAGTGGTACATAGACTTCGTGAGCGAGCGGCAATTGAAAAGGTAGAACAACTCCACACTCACAAAAACATTGACCGCCACGGTGCGCGCATGTGCATGTGTGGCGGATTCGTCGAGCCCCCATTCCATTCCTTTGCCTTCGGCCCACTCAAAAGACCCGAATGCCCCCAACAACATGATGATCGATACGATCAAAATGCGGCCTATCAACGCAGCCGTGAGAATGGGGGTCTTAGGGTCGCGCGGTGGTCGTTGCATGATATCGGGCTCCTTGGGCTCAAAGGCCAACATCAACCCCAGCAGCACGGCGGTTGTCATGTTGATCCACAAGATTTGCACGGGACGAATTGGGAGGGTCGTTCCCGCGAAGATCGCCGCCAGAATGACCAAGCCTTCGCCCATGTTCGTTGGCAGCGTCCATACGATGAATTTGGTCAGGTTGTCAAAGACACCGCGACCTTCCTCGACGGCCGCTTCGATCGTTGCGAAGTTGTCGTCGGTCAAGACCATGTCCGCAGCCTCCTTGGCGACTTCGGTACCCGTGACTCCCATGGCTACACCGATATCGGATTGCTTCAGGGCAGGCGCATCGTTTACGCCATCTCCGGTCATCGCCACGATGTGACCGCCCGCTTGGAGTGCACGAACCAGGCGAAGCTTTTGTTCCGGAGAAACCCGAGCAAATACGGCTACCTGATCAGCACTTTCAATCAGTTGGGCATCCGATCGTTCCGACATCTCTCGCCCAGTTAGAACCAGCGGACCGTCGTGATCTGCCTGTGTCTGGCCATCGAGTCCAATCTGTCGAGCGATCGCCCGCGCGGTCAACGCGTGATCGCCTGTAATCATCTTGACGCGAATCCCCGCCGATTGACATGCCCGCACCGCGCTGATCGCCTCAACTCGCGGCGGATCGATCATCGCTTGCAATCCAAGAAATGTGAGACCCTTGACATCGGAATGCTGAATCGATTGGGTTTCTCCCGGTAGATCCGCGGAAGCAAACGCCAATACCCTCAGTCCTCTCGCGGCCAGACACTCCAGTTGCTGCTGCAGCGAATCCGCGTTGAACGGGACACGATTGCCATTGGCATCTAGCATGTCAATCGACTTGCCTAGCAACACTTCCACGGCGCCTTTGACATACATTTTTCGTGCGGCTACCCCTCCGCTCACATGGAGAGTAGCCATGTATTGATGTTGGCTCTCGAACGGAATGGTATCCATTCGGCGCAGCCTGGTTTCCCATGCCTTGCGGTCTAAGCCACCTTTGGCTGCTGAGGTCAACAGCGAGCCTTCCGTGGGATCGCCCTGAAC
>JBKDPB010000034.1:0-10034 GCA_046342615.1 Planctomycetota bacterium
GCACTCCACCGGAAACATTGCACAAGCGAGGTCCGTCGAATGCGTTGCCTACCGCGATCTGCTGGGTCATCAAACCCGCCAGGTCGTCTGGATGCAAACAATCCCGGACCTGATGCCCTAAACCATCGAAGCCTACATAGCCCAGCGGTCGGCCCTCCCACCAGGAATGGATCCAGTAGGCGACGATACCCTGATCCGGTTTACCGAATTGCCCCGCTCCCGCCATGACCCCGCAGCGATTGATGAACAGAGGGAAGCCGAAGGCGGAGGCATACTCCGCCGCAACCACCTCCGACGCCAATTTGCTCGCTCCATAAAGGGACAGGGGAGGTTGAGTTGAGAATCGTTCGTTGATCCCCAACCCGCTTAGACCGAACCACGGCGACTCCCAAGATCGGGCATCATCGAGAATCGCGGATTCGGGACGGTAGGCATCGCGGACGAGGGACACGGGCAACTGGCTCAACCGTGCCGCCGAGTAAACACGCGATGTGCTGACCAGGATGAGTCCAGCCTGAACCGATTTGCAGTACTCCAGCAGATGAAGCGTGCCGATCAGATTGTGGTCCATCACATCCATCGAAGGGGAACCACTTGTCAGCCCAGCCAAGACGCTGGGGTTGGCCGCGCAATCGATCACCCAGGCACAACGCGGCAACTGGGCAGAAAGAGTTCTATCCCGAAGATCCGCTTCGATGACCTCGACACCGAGCTGGCTCAAGATGGGGAGATTCAGCCGGCTGCCGTTCCGAGAGAAATTATCGAGCCCGACAATCGACCACTCGGGATGCGTTCGGCGGATCGCCCCCGCGACACGGGAGCCGACAAATCCGCATACTCCCGTGATGAGAAGCCGCATAGTGGTCCCGATGACTCAGGCCAAGGGTTGGTTAGGCGAGCTTCCAGTTGGCGAGCAACTGCTCGGCGCCAGGGCTCAATCGCCTGATCTTCTGAGCGATAACCGCTTTCTCGGACTTGCTCGCTTTCTCGGCACGGCGTTTCAACGCCAATAGTTTTGTCTTTCGATGTCGCCTGCGACGAAGCTCACGAGTTCGTTCGATTCCCATGTCTAGCTGATCGACTTTCTACCGCTGGTTTTCCAATGAACGCCCTGAAAGGGCTACGATGCTCCAAGACGGTATCCGAACCTCGAGATCCCGTCAAGTTTTCCCCCCCGGAGACAGGGTTTTCGGACGCAGAAATGGGGTAGGAGTCGCGGGTTCCTGACTGGTCGATCGGGCGAACTTCTGCCAAGATGAAGGAAGTCAGGTTTTTCCGTTTCCCCCGACCGCACATCACCCAACAAACTGCATGGCATCTCTGACCGCTATCGTGCTCGCCGCCGGCAAGGGAACTCGCATGAAGAGCGAACTCCCCAAAGTTCTTTTCCCGGTGCTGGGAAGGCCCATGATTCACTGGGTCATCGACGCCCTGGAACGGGCGGGGGTCGAGCGGATGATCGCTGTAGTGGGGTATCGAGCGGACTTGGTCCGCGAAGCGCTCCGGGATCGACCTGGTGTTGAGTTTGCCGTGCAGGAACAACAACTCGGAACGGGACATGCCGTTCAGATGTGCCGAGAACTCCTCCAGGCAGGCTCCGGCCCCGTTCTGGTGGTGGCCGGGGATTCTCCCCTCCTCCAGCCCGACTCGATCGCGGATCTGCACCGCACCTTTGCGAACGGAAACTACGCCTGCCTCCTGGGAACGCTGATCAAGGATGATCCCTCGGGATTGGGGCGAATTGTCCGAAACGACTCGAAAGGATTTCAGGCGATCGTGGAGCAAAAAGACGCGACCCCCGAGCAGCTTGCCGTCCGCGAAGTCAACATGAGCACCTACCTTTTTGACCGTCGAAGCCTCCTGGATTCGCTGGAACAATTGAAGAATCACAACGCCCAGGCAGAATACTACCTGACCGATTGTCCTTCATGGTTGCTCCAGCAAGGCCAAAAGGTGGACGCGGTCGCAGTCCTTCGCGACTGCGAGGCGCTGAGCATCAACACGATCGACGAACTACAATTAGTGGAGTCGAAAATGAAGGAAATGGGGTACGCATGCGGGAACTGAAGATATTTAGCGGAAGAGCCAACCCGCAATTGGCCAAGGACATCTGCGATTTTCTCCATTTGGATCTCGGGTCGATCTCGCTCGGCAAGTTCCCCGATGGAGAGAACTTTTGCAAGATCGAAGAAGATGTTCGCGGTCGCGATGTGTATCTGATCCAACCCACGTGCCCGCCGGTCAACGATAATTTGATGGAATTGTTGATCATGATCGACTCGTGCAAACGAGCGAGCGCTGCCCGGATCACCGCCGTCATTCCTTACTTTGGCTACGCCCGTCAAGATCGCAAAGACGAAGGCCGGGTCCCCATCACCGCCAAGCTCGCTGCCAACATCATCACGCGAGCCGGTGCCGACCGCGTTCTGACCATGGATCTGCATGCTCCCCAAATCCAAGGCTTCTTCGACGTGCCCGTGGACCACCTGTACGCCGCCCAAGCGTTGACCAAGTACTTTCAGAACCAAGCCTTCGACGCCAATGACATTGTCGTGGTCAGCCCCGACGAAGGAAGCATCAAACGCGCAATCGGGCACTCCAAACGCATCGGAGGCAAGCTTGCCATCATCGATAAAGTCCGCGAGGGTGCCCTGCAAACTCAACAGCGGAACATCATCGGCGGTCCAGTCGAAGGGAAGATTTGCCTGCTGTTCGATGACATGATCAGCACGGGCGGTTCCATCTGCGGCGCTGCCCGATTGGTGCACGAAGCGGGCGCTCGCGAAATCCATCTGGCTGCCACACACGGTGTGCTGTGCGGACCCGCGATCAAACTCCTCCGCGAAGCTCCCATCAAGAGCCTGGTCATCACCAATACGATCCCGCTTCCACCCGAGAAGAAACTCGACATGATCCACGTGTTGAACGTCGCACCGCTCCTGGCGGAAGCAATCCGGCGCATTCACTCCAACAAGTCCATCAGTCAGATGTTCTCCTCAGGCCCCAGCCTTCATTAAGAAGATGGAAAGAAAAACCCTCTTTATCGATTATGCATGCGCGAGTATCATCGATTTCCGAGGCGGCTTCGAGAATGTCGGAGTTTGGTCATTGCCTTCGAAGCTCTCGCGTATCACAATCCGAAATCACTATGAGCACTGTGACATCCGCACTGACCTTCGAAGATCTGCAGATTGGCCAACAATGGACCAGCGACTCCCGTAGGATCGCTCTCGAGGATGTCGTCCAATTCGCCGACTTGACCGGCGATCGCGATCGATTGCACGTCGATCCTGAATTCGCAGCCCGCGGCCCCTTTGGCAAACCCGTCGCGCACGGCATGCTCGGAATGTCGATCCTGGCTGGCCTCAGCTCCACCGCTCCGTTCGTGAAGACGGCTGCTCTTGTCGATATTCGCAGTTGGACCTTCCTGAAGCCGCTCTTCCCTGGAGATTCCGTGCACGTCATTACGGAGATCGTCGACCTCAAACCACACGGCCGGCGGCATGGACAAGTCCACTGGCATCGGCAACTGATCAATCAGAAAGGTGAAAAGGTTCAGGAAGGGGTGCTGGTCACCCTGGTCTCGCGAACCTCACCCCTGTCGACCAGCCCTGTCCGAAAACCTGAATCCGAACACGCATCGGCATCGAGCTTCTCCAACGAGCCTTTGCTGGAAGGGATCTAGCCGCCGCAGCCAGCGGCCACCGCTCAGGGCTTGCCCCCCTCCAACGTCGCCTTGAGTTTTTGGCAACGCTCCTTGTCCTCGCCTTCGGCCATCGATTCCGCCGTGCCGACCGATTCCAGCGCGGATTCCGGCTTGCGTCCCGCCGCATACGCAACGGCCATGACATAGTGAGAATACCAGTCGGGAATCGTCTCGAGATCCATCGCCGACTTGGCTTCCTTGATCGCCCTGCCTCCATCCCCCGGCGTCTTCTTGGAACGCTTCGCATACAGCAACGCCAGCGATCGACGGGCTTGGATTTCCATCGATTTGATTGTCGAAAGAAATCGCAACTCCGACTCGGCGATGGAATCCTGGCCTTGCTCGCGGGCAACTTCGGCACGAATCCATCGCAGGTGGGGATTGTCCTTATCCAGCTTCAGCGCGGCTTGCAGCGCCTGCTTGGCTTCCTTGTCCTTGTCCAGCAAGGTCAAGATCTTGGCCTTCTCCATCATCGCGACCCCTTGGAGTTGGGTGGGCAACTCCACGATCTCCTCCACCAGTTTCAACGCCTCAGCGTGCCTCGTTGCATTCGCCAACACGTTGGCCGTGGCCAGCTTGGCCGCAATGTCGTTTTCGTGCCGCTTCTCGAGTGTTTCGAGCGCAGCGTCCCGCTCTCCAGGGCTCCATCGTCCCTCGGGATCGCTCACGGGCCAATAACGGGTATAGAACGAGATCGATTCATTCTGCCATTGCCCCCATGATTGCTGCAATTGCACGGCGGCTTGAATCGTTTCGATACGGCTGCGGACGATGGCTTGTGCATTGGCATCGAGCTGTCGCATCTCATCGGCGCGCATCGTGGCATCGAGGTTTTGAAGAAAACGATTCTGCATCAGCTGCATTTGCGCGAAATCTCGCACCATGGTGTTATTGTTGTTTCCGTTGTTGCCGGAATTCCCACCCGCATTCCCCGTCGCCAGCAGTCGGAGATTTGCGTTCAGCTGCATCGACTGCATCGCTGTTTGCATGGCGGCCAGTTGCTGCTGCATCCCTTGAGCGTTGACCCGTTGAAGCTCGTCCTCTGTTTTCTTCAGTTTCGATTCCAGTTCGCGATACTTGTCCTGCATCTGCTTCTCTTTCTCGACATGCTGGACAAAATCTTTCTGGATCTTTTCGAGCGAAGAGACAATCGTGCTCTTGGTCGACTTCGATGCGGAGGGAGACCCGAGCTCCTGGGCTCGCGCTACGAACTGCCCGCCCGCCAACAACCATGCCCCTACCAAGAAACCAAGAACTTCACGCACTTTCATTTTCATTCCCTCCCGACTAGGGAGACTCCTCTCCTGTCTCGTCAAACTCCATTTGCAGGTGTTCTGCAAGGAGTGGGTGGCGGTACGCATCGCTGATGGCAATCGCAAAATGATGATTGTCTTTCCCAAGCCTTTGAAGCTTGCTCAACACAGCCTGAATTCGATCCGGACCGTCGAACGGCCCCGAGATGAACATCGGCTTTCCATCTTCCGGTCGCCCTAAAGCTAAGGAATTCGGACACGCTTCCGAATCAATCTCTCGAAATATCTCCATCGCAAGGTGCGTCTTGGCATGCGGTTCAAAACCGATTTCGCGAGCCCATGCGATCAGCGCCTTGAGTTTCTTCAACGCGTAAGCCGGGGTTACCAATCTCCCGTCGCGTTGTCTCATGCTATCTTCAAAAAATGACAAATCAATATTTTGGACGATTTCCGCATCCTTGACCCCCAGGCAGTATTCGTCCAGGAGAAAGACGCTGGCGCCGTATCCCGCGTGGGTTTTGCGGATGCAGATCAACTGATGCATCCCTTGCCCGCCCGCTTCGTAGCAATTGTCCCAGGCCCCGCGAGCAAGCTGCAGCACATAGTCGCGCAGACTGATATTGTGAGCCACATTGCGAGACTTGCGAACCTCCTTTTCGCGAGCCCGTCGCTTGAGCTGCTTCTTCTGTTTCCCTTGTTCATGGGTCGACATCGACATGACTCCTTTCCGTCAATAACCGTCAGGTCATAGCCCAAACGATCTTCAACCTAGCAGAGTCACGATACCGAGGATACTCCCTAAGTTCCGGATTCCTTTCGGTGGAGCTTCCTGGCAAGGGTCGCGAGGGAACGGGCTACCGACACCAAATCGGGAACGGCCCCGGTTTGTGGCCGCACGACAAAATCCAGGCCACCGGGTAACTGAGACTGCTGTCGCCGAAACGCCTCGCGAATCAAGCGTTTCCAGGTATTGCGAACGACAGCATTCCCTAAACGCCGACTCGCGGAGATCCCCAAGCGGGAGTCGGGAAAACCATTGGCGGCGCAATGCACCACCAAGATCGAATCCCTGGCGACCCGGCGCGATCGGAAAACTCGGTCAAACTCGCGTTGCCGAGTTAAGCGAAGGCGCTTTGGGAATCGTTCGGAATGGGAATGGGAGTCCACGCAGGGAGTAGCTCGCTAATCGAGCTTGGCATTGGCGATCAGCTTGAGAAACTCCTGATTGCTTTGGAAACGACCGAGTTGTTTGGTCAGCTGTTCCATCGCATCGACGGGATTCATCGAGTTCAACGTGCGTCGAATCATGGTTACCGCATGGTAGGTCTCGGGATCGTGGAGCAATTCCTCGCGGCGCGTTCCGGATTGGGAAATATCGATGGCTGGCCAAACTCTCCGATCAGCCAACTTGCGATCGAGCACCAACTCCATGTTGCCCGTCCCTTTGAACTCCTGAAAAATCAACTCGTCCATCCGCGAGCCGGTATCGACCAGAGCGGTTCCGACAATGGTCAACGATCCGCCTTCGGCGAACGCGCGAGCGGTCGCGAAAAGTTTCTTCGGGATATCCATGGCTTTGATGTTCATCCCACCGCTCATGGTGGCGCCGGCGTTTCCGACCCACTTGTTAAAAGCTCTTGCCAAGCGGGTGATCGAGTCCATCAGCAAGAAGACATCCTTGCCCATTTCGGCCAAGCGTCGGCATCGATCGATCACCAACTGGCTTAATCGAACGTGTGAGTCAACGTCTTCGTCGAGGCTGCTGGCGATCACTTCACCGCGTGTGACACTGCGTCGCATGTCGGTCACTTCCTCGGGGCGTTCGTCGATCAACAAAACGATCAGTTCGACCTCGGGATAGTTTTCGGCGATTCCGCGCGACATGTTTTGGAGCATAATCGTCTTGCCAGAGCGGGGCGGGGCGACGATCAGGGCGCGTTGGCCTCGTCCCAAGGGGGCCAGCAAATCGATCACTCGATTGGTCATCGGCTGAGGCCCCACTTCCAATCGCAACCACTTTTCGGGATTGATGGGGGTCAGTTGGTCGAACGATTTTACGTTCATATAGTCTTCGGGCTTCATGCCTTCGACATCCAAGATCTCGCGAACACGCGGCCCTTGGGCTCGGCGCGTTTGCTGCATCAACGCTCGGATCTTGACCCCTTGGCGAAGACGAAACTTTTCGATCATCGTGCCCGGAACAAACGGGTCAGACCGCTCTCGGGAGTAGTTGTTGGAGGGCGAACGAAGGAAGCCGTAACCGTTCGGGTGCATTTCGAGCATCCCGTGGAACTCCACTCCCGGCTCCTCTGGGGGGGTATTTTCCTGCTTTGGAACCGGATTGCCCTCTTCGTCGAGTTCGACTTCCGCACCTTCGGCATCCTCGGCAACTGGGCCCCCTTCCTCGTCGCGGGTGAATGCTTGCTGGTAACCCGGGCCGTGGCGACGGCGTGGTCGGCGGATTCTCGGACGTGGAGACCCACCTCCACCACCTCCACCTAAATCATCACCATGGATACGGGAACGAAATCGCTTCTTCTTTGGCATAGGTCCGCAATCCAGCAGATCGCCGATGCTCGAAATCCTCTAGGAAATGGGCTGCGTTGCGGCCCGAGATCGAACAACGACGTGCAATTAAGCAGGAAACAAAAGGGGACGAAAAAACAAGGAGTCTGGCTCGACCAACCCCAACAGGAAATTCCAAGGGTGAGGTGGCCTGATGGCTCGCGGTACAGCACTTCCCTCTGCTCGCATGCGACTTGCTGGCAAGGAGTGTCATCCCGACCAACGAAAGGCATTGCAATGACCGGCACCGAGGCCAGAATCTGGCCGCGAAAAGGAAATAGGAGAACACTCCACTGCCGACTACCAACTGCCGAAATCCACGTGTGCTGGTGTCAAAACCAAGGCGAAAATGGCCCTTGGTTGGGTGTGGCCCGCTTCTCTCAAGCCCTGGACATTCCACCCTAGAAACGCAGGCAACGCGTTTCTCACCAACAACAGCAATCGTAGTGCGAAGCCATCCTGTGTCAAGCAGGGAATGGACGCGAGGTCGTCAAGGTCCGCTTTTTTTCCCCATTTTTCATGCAACGGCTTAACTTTCCCAGACCGCATAACCGACATCGAATGAAAAGTGTCGCGCCCGGTACGTTTTCCATTCCTCACCGATCGAGGGGCCGATGAGCCAAACCAAGAAGATGTGGATCTGGTGGATGGGGTGCATTCTCGGAATTCTCTCCGGGATGAACCTCGCCAGTGCATCGAGCCCCAACCCGGAAATCGCATGGCTGGAGGATGTCGACCAAGCCATGCAAATGGCCAAAACGCACAACAAACCGCTCCTGCTCCATTTTTATGGAAACCACTGCCCCCCGTGCCGCATGCTCGAAGCCAAAGCGTTTCGAGACCGCAATCTCGTCGCCAGCATCAACGACAACGTGATCGCGGTCAAAATCAACGCCGATGAGCATCGCGACATCGCCCAGCTTTACAGCGTCAATCGCTGGCCGACCGATGTCTACCTTTACCCCGACGGCAGCGTGATGGAGCGCGGCGTCTGCAACCAGGATCCGCAAGCCTACGCTCGCACCGTGCTGCGCGTTTCGCAACGGCATCGGGATTGGACTTTGACACGGGTTGCTGAACGCGAAGCGAAGGAGAAGCGAGAACAACACGTTTCCACTCGCTCCTATAACTCATTCAAATCGAGAATTTTCGGGGATACCCAACGGCGATCAACTCCCGTCAAAGTGTCCGCAGCGGCATGGAAGCTGGACCTCCCCGCCGACGTCGCATCCTTGGAACAGCCTGCGCCTCCGGCGATCGATGTGGCGAAAGAACTTGACGCCTCAGCGCCGCCATCGCATGACGATGCCGAGTCTCCCTTGCCCAACGTGGTTCGCCAACCACCCTCGAGTGTCGAAGATCCGCATGCGAAACAAATCCAGGACTTGGCAACCCAGCCAGCGCTCGGTGGCTATTGCCCCGTGACTTTGCAAGACTATCTCAAAATGGATCCGCAGGCGCAGTCCGGCGGGAGCGCCTGGGTATCCGGCAAGGATTGCTTCTCGGTTCGACATCGCGGACGAATCTATCGATGCGTTTCCGAGGAGACGCGTCAACGGTTCCTCAAAGATCCCGACACCTATGCGCCGATGCTCAGCGGCTGCGATGTAGTGGCATTCGCACGCACCGGAGCATTGGTCAACGGGCTCTGCGAATTCGGGTTCATCGAACAAAATACCGGCCGAGTTTTCTTGTTTGCCAGCCAAGCCAACTACGAAGAGTTCGCTCGCCGATGCGGACAGCAGCCAACTTCGGCCGAACCCCGCGTGGCGGACGACAAAACTACGATGGAAGTCAGGTAACTGATCGTGCAATCTCATCCACAGAAACGTTGCGACGCATCCGCCCTCGCGCGGATCAAGCCTCCCTATACCGCGATGGTGATCGCCGCTGGCGCAGCGATAACAGCCTGCGTGAGCGGGCAAATCGCCTCGGCCCAAACCGACACTCAGGCCGCCTATTGGTCCCGCAACGATTTTGTCATCCCCTTTCAATTGGATGCCGCTGGAGAAGTCCCCAGAGAGATTCGACTCGAAGTCTCAGAGGATGGTGGACAATCGTGGCAACTCCACCAGAGAGTCGATGTCCGCACGCGCCAGTTTCGTTACGAGGCCTCGCGCGACGGGGAATTCCTCTTCCGCCTCAAGACGGTCGACGCCAAGGGGAATGTGTACGAGAACCCTGGCGAGCCCATGAAGGTCGTGATCGACACGACGAAACCCAGCGGGGAACTCGTCGTCGATATGAATCCTCAAGGAAAGATGCAGGTGGAGTGCCGGATGTCTGACGCCGCCCTCGACACCTCTTCCGTACGGCTCGAATTCCAAACCGAACTCAACTCGCAATGGATCGCTATCCCCTGCGAAGTTCAACCGAACAACCTCTCCGACAGCTGGATCGCTACAGGATCTTGGGAAATGCCCGCCGGTGCCTCGCAACTGGTTGTTCGCGCCACCGCTCGCGATCGCGCCGGCAATTCCGACGAATGGACCCGCATTCCACGCCTACCC
>JBKDPB010000035.1:0-8423 GCA_046342615.1 Planctomycetota bacterium
CTCTCCTCGCTCGGGGGTTTCTCCAAAAACCCAGGCGAGGTATTCCTTGTGAACGCTGCGAGCAGCAAATTGATCGCAGAGTCTCCGCAGGGCTCGTTGATTTCTCGCGACCACCATCACGCCGCTGGTCATTCGATCCAGCCGATGCGGGATGCCGACGAAAGGTTTGGACGGTCCGTTTCGCAGCTGATCGATCAACATCGATTGCACACTCGGCACACCGGCGACCGCTTGCGTGAGCAAGTCGATCGGCTTGTTGATCACCAAGAACCAGGGATCATCGATCAGGATTTCGATCATGGTGCAACACAAAAAAAAAGCGAGAAACACCGGCCACATGTACCTCGCCTCCGTTGCGAATGGTGCATAAGTGCTTCTCGCTCCGATCATGTTCCGTTAAAGTGCAAGCTGGGTCAAGAGGGATGATGCTCCCAAAATAGAGTTATCCGAAAAACGAGAATCCTACCTTCGGCGCGGTACATTCGAGAATCATGCGCGAGTCGATTCACTTTGTGACGGGGAAGTTGGCTGAGGCGTCCGTGCGCGAGATCGTGCTTCAGTTGTCTGAGAAGCGCGGATTCGATTACACCGTCGATGTGCTGCCGATCACCGTCGCAGCCCTGATGACACCCAAATGGCTGATGCGTCACATCCAAGTACCTGCATCCGCAACGCGCATTCTGCTGCCAGGATACCTGCAACCTCACCTTGAAGAGATACGCACCCAATTCTCGATCCCGGTCGATTGCGGCCCCAAAGACGTGCGAGACCTGCCCACTCTTTTCGGCAGCCGGCGCCACCGCTCCGACGATTACGGCCAATACTCCATCGAAATCCTCGCTGAGATCAACTACGCGCCGCGACTCTCCCCCGATGCACTCGTATCCGAAGCCAAGCGATTGACCACCTTGGGGGCCGATCGCATCGATTTGGGGTGCGAACCGGGAACTCGCTGGCACCTGGTCTCCGATGCGGTTCGACGACTCGTCGATCTGGGAATCCAAGTATCGATCGACTCATTCGATCTGGAGGAAGTGGCATCGGCGACGCGGGCGGGCGCCTCGCTCGTCCTGTCGGTCAACAGCCAGAATCGGTCCGCCGCGCGGGACTGGGGAGCCGAAGTGGTCGTCGTCCCCGATACGCCCGCCGATTTCGAACACAGCATGTTGGAAACCGCGCAGTACTTGAGCGACGCCCAAGTCCTGTTTCGGCTCGATCCCATCCTTGAACCGATCGGCTGCGGATTCTCGGAGTCGCTCGGACGCTACCTGAAAACGCGCCAGATGTTTCCGGACGCCCCCATTCTCATGGGAACAGGAAACTTGACGGAACTGACCGATTGCGACTCGGCGGGCATCAATACGCTCCTCCTGGGCTTCTGCGAAGAACAGCAGATCACAAGCGTGCTGACGACCCAGGTCATTCCGTGGGCGCAATCCTCGGTGCGAGAGTGTGACTTGGCTCGCCGATTGGTCGCCTACGCGGTGCGGCATAAAATTCCTCCGAAACGCCTGGAAGAAAATCTGGTGATGCTGCGCGACCCCACCGGAAACCATCCCTCGGCGGAAAGCCTGGCGGCCATGGCCGCCAACATCAAAGACAACAATTATCGGATCGCCATCGATGGGAACGAAATTCACCTGATGGCTTGCGGAGTCCACCTGCGCGGAACCGATCCCTTCGAGATGATGGATGCATTGATGAAGATGCCCGAATCAAAAAATGTGGACGCTTCGCATGCATTCTACTTGGGATTCGAGTTGGCCAAGGCGCTGACAGCGCTGACGCTCCACAAACGCTACGAACAGGACGAGGCCTTGCGATGGGGCATGCACACGCGGCCCGAACGGCATCACCGCTTGACGCGAAACCGCCCCAAAACCTCGTAATGCGGTCCGAAGTTAACTGATGCTGGTGCAACTGCAACTGGCTCGCGCGATCTCGCGCCCGCGTTCATCCGTGATCTCGCACTCCACAAACCCAATGCGCAGGCCGCGCTGGATCAAATGAGCCGATGCCGTCAACCGATTGCAACGGACGGGCCGCATAAAGTGGATATGCAGATCGATGGTGGAGAAATCCTGCCCCGGGTCCAACGTTCTCCCAAACGCAATCCCCATCGCCGCGTCTGCAAGAGCCGCGAGAATCCCTCCGTGCACTCTCCCCATCGGGTTGTGCAAACGCTCATCGACGTCGAGCAGTACCGTCGCCTTGCCGTCGGCGCGATCCGCCTCGCTCGCGGGGAGTACGCGAAAGCCGATCAGTCGCGAAACAGGTGCATCGGAAAAAGGGTCATGCATGTCGTTGTCGGTTTCCATTCAATGGATTCACCCCATCGATTCGATCGATCCCCACAGGGATCGAAATTCGGGAGGCAACGGTCGTCGTCGGAAACAATCGCTGAATCAAACGTGCTTCCCGACGCATCTTCGGCTATATTGAGGCGGTGGGCTAGCCCATCCTTCCCGTCTTTCTTCCCTCCCGACACCGCGGATGCAATGACCAGCGCCTCGTGGCTGATTTTCCAACGATGCCGATTCGGTTTGCAAACCTGTCTGGGTTTGGTCGCCTTGTCCGTCGGTTATGCGACCTCCGTGGCGGGCGACCTGCAATCCCAGACCGATCGTTCCTTGCAGGTGATCCCTGCAAAGATCCTCGCGACCCCTCGATATCCGGCTCGTATCGCCATAACGGCGACGAACGACCGGGGGGAAGCCTCCGACATCAGCCAGCAACCGGACGTGGCTGTTCGGGTTCTCGATGAATCGATTGCACAGTTCGACAACGGCGTGGTCCGGTTTCATGCCCTCGGCTCGACTGAATTGGAAATTCAATGGCGCGGCGCGACAGCCCGCGTACCGCTGGAAACGAGCGAGGATGCACCCCTCGCATTCGATCGCGAGATTACCTCGCTGCTGACGCGGAGCGGTTGCAATCTCGGAACTTGCCATGGCAATTTGCACGGCAAGGGAGGAATGCGCCTGAGCCTTCGCGGAGACGATCCCGCATTTGACTACTACCGATTGGCTCGCGAGTGCGCGCAACGCCGCATCGATCTATGGGAGCCCAAGCAAAGTCTCATAGTCCGCAAGGCAACCGGACAAGTCGCGCATCAAGGCGGCGCTCGCTTCGACCTCGAATCGATCGAGACCCAATGGCTGTGCCAGTGGCTTGAAAGCGGGGCATTGTCATCAAGCTCAAGCCCGTTGGTTTCCTTGGAGGTGATGCCCCGTTTGCAACGTATGCGCCCCGGCGAACACTCCGCACGATGGGTTGTGCACGCTCGCTTTGCGGATGGATCGATCCGCGATGTGACGCGATGGTCGCGCATCGAACCGAGCGTTGCCTCCGGGGTCGAGGTATCGACCGATGGACGCGTTCATGTGGATAAACCGACCGATGTGAGCTTCAGCGCCACGTATCTATCGGGCCGTGCGAGCGCACGCGTGATCTTTCTGGGCGAATCTCCGGACCGTTCGGGGAGCACGCAACCCGACGCCAATCCAATCGATCTATTGGTCGAAGCCCAGTGTCGGGAATTGAATGTGCCCACCGCGCCGCGAGCCGATGATTGGACACTGGCGCGTCGGTTGTACCTGGTCACGCTCGGCCGGTTGCCCACTCCCGACGAGACGCTGGCATTCGTCGACAATTCCGAACCGGATAAAGTTGACCGGACCGTCGATCGACTGTTGGCCGATCCCGCGTTCGATTATGCCTGGGCGATGCGATGGTCCGATTTGATCCGGAACGAAGACAAGGTCATGAGTTCCAAGGGAGCGGCGCTCCTTCACCATTGGTTGCGGCAACAAATCGCTTCCGACCGATCGATGCAAGCCTGGATCGACGAGTTGGTATCGAGCGTTGGCAGCACCTACGAGAACCCACCGGCCTCCTATCATCGCACCCATCGCGATCCCTTCACAACAGCGGAATCGTCGGCCCAGGTCTTTCTCGGAGTGCGAGTGCAATGCGCCAAGTGCCACAACCACCCGTTCGATGTGTGGAAGCAAGACGATTATTACGGCCTCGCCGCGTACTTTACGACGATCGAGCGCAAGCAGATCGACAACAAACCCAAAGATGAACTCGACAAGCACATCATCACGGGAGATGAAATCATCTCCTTGGCAGAGCGAGCCGCCGAAATGATGCATCCCGGCCGATCCTTGAAGGTTCCACCTCGTCCCTTGGCTTTTCGGGATTCCATGGCTCCGGTCCCCGCACAGGAGCAGGGCACGGTCCTCGCGCAGTTCGGACGATGGCTCACCACGGACAACGCGCAATTCGACGCCAACCTGGCCAACCGGATCTGGTATCAGTATTTCGGTCGCGGCATCGTCGATCCCCCCGACGACTTTCGCGATTCCAATCCGCCGACGAATCCTGAGTTGTTGCGATGGCTGGCAAGCGAACTGCGCCGTGGAGATTACTCGTTGAAACAACTATCTCGAACCCTGCTGTGCAGCCAGACGTTTGCGCGGCAATCGGGAGCGGACGCATCGGAGTCGAGCGAACTCAACGGAATCCCCTATTTCGCCTCCTTCCCAACCCGAAGAATTGCTGCCGAGATCCTTCTCGATGCGGTGAGCGATGCTTGCGACGCGTATCCTCAGGTCCATCCCGGGAATGAGGAAGGAGCCAGTCCCATTCGTCGGGCGATGGAGATGCCTGGGGTTCCGGTCAAGAAAGGATTCCTGAGGACATTCGGCAAACCCGATCGTCTGCTGGTTTGCGAGTGCGAGCGGACCAACCAAGTTTCGCTCGGCCAGTCGTTGTCACTCCTCAACGGGAGAGAGGTGCGCGATCGGCTGACCCAGGTCGACAATCGAATCGGACAACTGGTTCAAGCCGAAGTCCCATTTTCCGCGAAAGTGCAAGAGTTGTTTTTAGCCACCTTGTCGCGACGACCCAGCCAACGGGAGTTGGACTCGGCCGCTGCGATGCTCCAGGCCAACTCCGATCGCCCTGCCAGCATCGACGAGATCGCGATCGCGATACAACAGAGTGCAACGGCAAGTCGATACAAGGAACGACGCGTGCTGGAGGATATCCTGTGGGCATTGATCAACAGCAAGGAGTTCTCGATCCTAAGATGAACCCACGCACGATTGCGAAAATCGAGATCCGCGTAACGTCCAGGAGGATTCGTCGATGACACCGCACGGCACCAACATCGGCTCTCGGCGGACGCGGCGCAGCGCCCTGAAGATCGGAGGGCTCGGATTGACTGGATTGTGGAGCGCAGGGCGACTCGGGGGGATTCGAGCCGAGGAACCGTCGGGCCCGTTGCCCCTTCGCGCCAAGAGCGTCATCTTTCTGCATCAATACGGCGGGCCGAGCCATATCGATACCTTTGATATGAAACCGCAAGCCCCCGACGGCATTCGAGGGGAGTTCCAACCGATTGGCTCGGCGATTCCAGGCATCCCCGTCTGCGAACACTTGCCGCGTTGGGGTGCTCAGTTGGATCGATGGGTTCAAGTTCGCTCGGTCCATCATGACATGAAGAATCACAATCCAGCCTGCTATTACTCGCTGACCGGCAAGCGTCCTCCAACCGATGACATTCGCCTGCGAGACACGCTCGAACTGTACCCTGCGTACGGTTCTACGGTCGCGAAGTTTTCGAAGAAGGTGGCAGGGGTGCCCACCTTTGTGTCCTACCCCCACGTGCTGCGGGACGGCGCGATTGCGCCGGGACAGCACGCGAGTTTCCTCGGCAAGCAGTTCGATCCTTATTTCTTCCAGGGAGATCCCAACTCGCCCGACTTCTCGCTGCCGGAACTGCAGCTACCAGCCGATATCGATAGGAATCGTCTCGAGCGCCGCCGCGAACTGGTCAAGCTGATCGACCAGGATCGTCGATTGCTCGAGACCAGTTCCGAAGCGAAAGGGCTCGATGCGCTTCAGGAGCAGGCGCTGCAGATTCTCTCATCGACCGGTCTTCGAGACGCCTTGGACTTGAGCCGCGAAGACGCGGCGTTGCGGGATGCATACGGTCGTTCGACGTACGGTCAGTCGTGTTTGTTGGCTCGGCGACTGGTCGAGTCCGGTGTCCGCTTTGTGACGGTTTACTTTTCGCAAAGCATCGGAGGCAACGGCAGCGAAGGCTGGGACACGCACCAAGAGAATTTCAAGGATTTGCGAGAGCGACTGCTGCCCGCGACCGATCGCACTGTTCCGACGTTGATCCAAGACCTCGAGTCGCGCGGCTTGCTTCAAGACACGCTCGTTGTATGGATGGGAGAGTTCGGTCGCGGTCCCCAGATCGGCGACCGCGACGGAAAAGGACGGGGCCATTGGCCCGATTGCTACACGGTGATGATGGCGGGAGGCGGCACGCGAGGAGGCAAGATCTTTGGTCAGAGCGATGCCAAAGGTGCGTATCCCGCGGCCGATCCAGTAGGCCCCGAGGACATCGCCGCTACGCTGTACTGGGCTCTTGGCATCGACCCTGCATCCGAAGTCATCGACACCCAAGGTCGTCCCTTGCCGATCTCGTTAGGGCAACCGATCCGCGCCCTGTTCGATGCGTAATGCGGTTGCAGAAGCTAACCTCGAGCCATACACGCCGCAATCGATTTGCGAATGAGTTCTGACGAGACTCCGGAAACGCTTTCCACGGAGCCGATACGACTCGGAAGGATCAGGTTCAGTTGCCCATAGGCGTTCTTCTTGTCGTGCATCATCGCCTCGATCATGCGATCCTCGGTGATCGCATTCGAGATCTCGTTGCCGATTTGCGTAGGGAGCCCGAATCGTTCCAGCAAGCGGGTTTGACGATCGAGAGAACGTGGGGTCCAGCGCTGCAGGGCCACGGCGAGTTGCCCGGCCATGGTCATGCCGATTGCGACAGCTTCGCCATGCAGCAGTGTTCCGTACTCGGTAAGGGACTCGATCGCGTGCCCGAAGGTATGACCATAATTCAGGATCGCTCGCAAGCCGGTCGTTTCCAGTTCATCCTCTGCCACCACGCGAGCTTTCAGCAGGCATGAACGGCGAATGATCTCGACCAGTGCGTTCTCGCTGCGAGACAGAATCGCATCGGCGTCCGTTTCGAGAGTGGCAAAGAAATCCGCGTCGAGAATCACTCCGTATTTGACCACTTCAGCCAAACCGCTTCGGAACTCGCGCGTGGGGAGCGAGGCCAGGCTGGCGACATCCGCCCAGACCAGGGATGGGTGCCAGAATGAGCCGATCACATTCTTTGCTTCGGGGAGATTGATTCCTGTTTTGCCCCCGACGCTGCTGTCGACCATCGACAACAAGGTGGTCGGAACCTGAATCAAGCGGACGCCTCGATTCCAAGTCGCCGCAGCGAAGCCCGCGAGGTCGCCGATCACGCCTCCACCGACCGCAACGACGATCGCTTTGCGATCCGCGCCGCATCGCAACAGCCGTTTCCAAAGGTGTTCCAACTGCAGGATCGACTTGCTTTCTTCGCCGCTGGGAATATCGATCAGAAAAACGCGAGTCTCGTCAAGTCCCAGACCCTTGGCGACCTGGGTGGCAAGATGCTCCACGCGAGCGTCGTAGACGATCACGGCTCTGGACGGCGCCGGAGCCAGTCCCCCGATCGCCAAGGCCAATTCCCCGTCGGATGCGTTTCCGATGCAGATCGGATAGCGACGCGATCCCAACGGCACCTCAATCGACTGCATCATGATCCCTAACCTTCTTGTCGATGGCGAGGACAACCTGCGAATGGCACAAGTAGTCATGCAACGCCTTGCGCCCCTTCATCAAGAAAAGGGTGATCGTATTCACGGACAGGAACATGAACAGCCCGATCTCGATGGCTTGTGCAAAAGTTTCGGATGTAAGCGAGACATAGAGTGCGAGGGGAATACACCAGGCGAATGCGTTTCGCAATACCTCGCGAGGCACCAACTGCTCCCGTCGCGGTGCGAGACCGTGTTCCTCGACGATTCTCACTTGAAACAGATATCGGCCCGGAGACAACCAACCGCGATACATCATCAACAGGTAGAGTCCTGGGACGATCAAGGAAGCAAAAGCGATGATCGGTATCAGCAAACGGAAGTTGAGCGTACCGGGAGTCGTCATGCCGTTCATCGCAAAGATCGTTGCCGCGAAAGGAGCGATCGCCACCAAGAGGCAAAATTGATCGACGAAATAAGCCATCGCTCGGGGCGCGAACCCGGCAGTGGTCGTGCTGACCGGCGCGATCGCCTCCAACTCCTGAAGGAGGACGTCGTAATCCGGAAAGCGATCTTCGGGTTGCTTGGCCAGTAACCTTTCGAGCAATTTCCGGAACTCCAAAGGCACGCTCTTGGGCCATGGCGAGGGGAACTCGATGGATGCGGTTTGGTGGGTCATCAATCGTTCCAGCATCGTTGCCCCCTCCAACTTGAACGGCAATCGACCGAAGACCAGTTCGAAAAGGGTGACGCCAAGGG
>JBKDPB010000036.1:0-57348 GCA_046342615.1 Planctomycetota bacterium
TGGAATCACGACGGGTGGGGATGCCGTGGTCAGGCTCTGGGGGAAGGAACGAGCCGCCATCGCATTGGCCTCTCGCACGTTCTTGAGAAATGGTCTGCCATTCACCTTTTCACACGACGCGCCTGTAACGCCAGTCCCCTCGATTTTGGCGTTGGTCGATGCCGGTGTGAATCGGATTTCGGCAAGCGGCCAAGTGGTCGGACCGGAGGAGACCATTCCTCCCTACCATGCGCTCCGAGCAGTCACAGCGATGGCAGCTTACCAACTGAAAGAGGAAGCCTCCAAAGGAACGCTAGAAGCGGGCAAGCTTGCCGACTTGGTGATCCTCGAGAAGAATCCGCTCAAGGTGGAATCGACAACGATCAAGGACATCATCGTTCTGGAAACGATCAAGGAAGGCAAAACGGTCTTTGCGAGGGCTGCGAGCAATTGATAGCGCGATCGTACGTGACGCTTCGGTACGACGGACTTCAGTCCGTCGTATCAATGGGCGCATGGCGGCTCCTATCACACCAGAACATCGCGATGCAATTGCCGATGGATGCCTGCGTGACGCGAGAGCCCCCCCAATTCCTATAGGTTCTCGATCCGCGTTCATCCGCGTTCATCAGCGATTTTTTCGATGGCGACCAAGGCCGGGCGAAAGGTGGACTGCCTGAAGAAAAGCGAAACGGCGCAAGCCGGCGCGAAAATCGAGTATACTGTCATTTCAGATTTCCCTCCCTTCCCCTCAGTGGGCCTCGATCTCCAGGAGTTCCACTCGCCATGTTGTCGTTCTACGGACCTCCCTCGCGACTTTGCGATGGCTTGTCGCGCCGCGAGTGGTTGCAAGTTGGCTCGCTGGGTGCATTTGGCCTTAGCTTGCCTGCTTGGTTGGCGTCGCGGGAAAGGGGATGCGCGAGGGACTCGCACCCGATGCAGTCCGGGATGGCATCGTCGTTTGGGCAAGCGAAACACTGCATCGTTCTTTTCATGTTGGGTGGGCCTCCACAACACGAAACGTGGGATCCCAAGCCGGAGGCTCCGGTGGAAATACGTGGAGACCTGAAGCCGATTCCAACCGTCGTGCCAGGACTTCAAGTTGGCGAGTTGATGCCGATGACAGCCAAACTGACCGACAAGATTGCCGTCTTGCGGGCCATGTCGACGGATGACAATGCGCATTCATCCAGCGGGTATTGGATGCTGACCGGCTATCCGCATTCACCCAAGAATCAAGAAAATGCGTTGCCGGGGGCACCCAACGATTGGCCGAGCATGGCAGCGGTCGTGCGACATCTGCGCGGGGATCGCGGGCCATTGCCTGGATCCGTCCGCTTACCCGAAGAGATCTGGAATACGGGGCGTCTGGTGTGGCCAGGTCAAGGCGCCGGTTGGTTGAGCAGTCATGCCGACCCCTGGTTGGTGACCTGCGATCCAAGCTTGCCTGATTTTCGGGTCCCCGATATCGCATTGCCCGCCGACATTACACCAGAACGATTGGCCGATCGACGATCCGTCCTCAACCAAATCAATCGTCGGCTCGATCGACTTGAATCCCATCCCAACATGGAACGTTGGAATACCTGGCAGTCGAAAGCCATGGAGTTGATGCGCACTCGCGATGCTCAGAAAGCATTTGCCTTGGAGGATGAACCGGAATCGATACGCGAACGATATGGTCGCAATCGCTTTGGGCAAAGCGTCTTGTTGGCACGACGCCTGATCGAATCCGGAGTGTCGCTCGTGCAGGTGAATTGGACTCGCTGGACAACCGATGAGGACGTGGCACCGGCGTGGGATACCCACGCCAAGAATGCCGAACGATTGAAGACTGCATTGATGCCACCGATGGATCAAGCCTACTCGGCGCTGTTGGAAGATTTGGAACAAAGGGGCATGCTCCAGGATACGTTGGTCGTTTGGATCGGGGAGTTTGGACGTTCTCCGAGAATCAACCCAAGCGGTGGGCGCGACCACTGGGGGCATGTCTTCAGTGGCGCTCTCGCGGGAGGTGGTGTGCGAGGCGGAGTTATCCACGGCGCTTCGGATCGCCAAGGAGCCTACCCGCTCGAAGGACGCGTCGAACCGCAAGACTTGACTGCAACGGTCTATCACTGCCTCGGTTTTGCACCGAGTACCGAAATCCATGATCGATTGGGACGGCCGTTGGCGATCAGTAAAGGAACTCCGATCGAAGCCATCCTTGGCTAGTTCGGGACCATGATGCGATCCTATCTGAGAACCGAAAAACCGCGGTTAAGGTCAAAGCGGCTGATGGTTTTCGGATAGGCTTTAGCAGTACAGAGCATTGGTAAAGTGAGGTCCTCGGGAATGATTCACCGTTTTCATCGCACGCATCGACGTGATTTTCTGGTGGCCTCAACCAGCCTGATCGCAGGGCTACCCCTGGGTTCTACCGCCGTTCAAGCCTTAGGTCCCACACCCGCAACTGGCCACGGCACAGGCAAAGCCAAATCCGTGATCCTCTTTTTTCTATGCGGCGGCGCTTCGCATATCGACACGTGGGACATGAAACCCAATGCGCCGCTCGACTATCGCGGTCCTTTCAATCCCATCGCTACATCGGCGCCGGGCATTATGCTCTGCGAACACTTGCCTCAACTAGCGCAGCAAGCCCACCACTTGGCCATTGTCCGTTCGGTCGGCGCGAGCGTCAGTACCAACGACCACCATGCCGGGTACTACTACAACCTTACCGGCCATGTTCCGGACCCTACCTTCCTTTCTTTAGGCAACGATCGTCGTCCCTACAGCGACGATTGGCCATTCATCGGTTGTGTCGTCGGTCAGCGTTCGCGTCCTCATCCCGATTTGCCGAACGTCGTGACACTTCCTCATAAACCGAGCAAAGCCCCCTACACGCGACCGGGGCAATTCGCGGCACGCTTGGGTGTCGAGTTCGATCCCTTCTTTGTGGATGGCTCGTTGGATCAACCATTGAAATTCCAAGCTCCTGCCCTCAGTCTGACCGGCGACGTGACCTCGGCGCAGCTGCAGTCACGCAAAGCCATGCTCCAGAAACTCAATCAGACTCGGCGTGATTTGGATCGCGCCGCCGAGGAGATGCAGTGGAAGAAACACCAAGATCGAACGATGCATTTACTCCTATCCTCGAAAGCGACTGAGGCATTCAACGTCGAAGCGGAATCAACAGCCACGCGTGACGCGTACGGCACGACCGTCAACGCGACGAGTCTGTTGCTGGCTCGAAGACTTGTGGAGGCCGAAGTCCCGTTCATCACGGTCTTTTGGAAAGAGAACGAAGCCATCGCGGATGCTTGCAAAAGCGAAGGCGCTTGGGACACGCACGGCAACAATTTCGGGTGTTTGCAGAAGTACCTACTTCCGGAGTTCGATCGCGCGTTTTCCGCGTTGCTCCAAGACTTGCATCAACGCGGGCTGCTGGATCAGACCTTGGTCATGGTCACCAGTGAGATGGGACGCAAACCCAAGATTGGGGATCCTCGCTCGGGCGGTCCCGGAGGCGCCGGTCGAGACCATTGGACCCATTGCCAAAGCGTGCTGTTGGCGGGCGGTGGAATTCGAGGTGGGCAAGTCTACGGTGCAACCGATCGGTATGCGGAATATCCGGCAGAAAATCCCGTCACGCCCGCCGATGTTGCAAAGACCGTTTATCGCGCGGTGGGCATCGACGACCTTCAAGCTCGAGATGCTCAAGGGCGAAGCTATCAACTTCTCGAAGAAGGCCGGCCGATCGAAGTCTTGTTCGGTTGATCGTTTCCCTCGCTTACGCTTCGGGTTGATATCCTTCCACAAACCGCGACAACTCTCGGGATGAACGTCGGCAGACAGAGGCATGTTCACTCCGCTTCAACCCGGATGCTTGCGCATCTCGGCTAGAATTGCTGCTACCGCGAGCGCGGAGCGCGGTTCCATGCGAGCCGAAGATCGCAACTTCGGAATGCGAGATATGCTACTTGCGACATTGCATTCAAGGCTTGGCGACCCACTTCGCAATGAGACTCCCATCCTTGACGTTCCAGATCCGCACCGAACCATCCAATCCCCCGGTTGCGAGTCGGGCCGTCGCTCCGTCATAGGCAGCCGACACGAGCCAATCTTCATGCCCGGGCACCTTAATTCCGATCGCATTGTTGCTCAGGTCGATTCGATACCAATGTTTGTCGCTACACGGAACAACAATCGAAGAGTCGACACGCACAAGTTTCGCGGGTTCGCCCCCAAGCGGCACCTCGGCGATTTTCTTGGCACCTTCGAGTTCCCAACGATGAAGTTTCCGATCCGATCCCACGCTGACCCATTGAGCGCCATCGCCGATGGCTGCAATTCCCCGTACGGCAGCGCCGTGGCCCGGATAGCTCACCAATAAGTCTCCTGTCGCGGCATCGTAAACTTTGGCCGACCGGTCGCGACTGGCGGATCCCAATCGCTTCCCATCGTCGCTGTATGCGAGCTGGGTCACCCAATCCGCGTGACTAGAGATCACGCGTTTGAGTTGCATGGTTTCTAAATCGTACAATCGGATGGTGTTGTCCGCCAAAGCGATGGCTATCTCTTGGTGCCCAGGACGCAGTGCGCAATCCAGCACAACATCGTTGCTGCGAGCGAGCACGTGTTCGACCGCGCCACTCGCTCCATCGATCAATCGCAAATCGCCGATAGCTCCGGGTGTTCCGCCGGCAACCGCTAAATGTCTCCCATCTGGCAAGGATTGGATGGCATAGGCCCTCTGGGTCTGGTTCGGTAAACGTCGAACCAGTTCGCCCGTCGATGGATTCCATAGCAGTGCTTCATGGTATCCCGAAGTGATCAACTGACTGCCATCTGCAGAAAATGCCATCGCGGTGACAGGGATAGCTCGCGAATAATGTTCCGGTGCGGTCGACGTTTTTCGTGGAGGAATCACCAACCATAAGGGGTCCTTGGGAGCGATCCCCTCGAGACTGGCTCCTTCATCGATCCACTTGGCGATGAGATCGATCTGTTCGGGCACGAGCGGTTCACTTTCGTCAGGCATCCGCACGCCTGGCTCGTGGGCGCGGAGTCGAGAGATCCATTCGCTCTCGGAACTCTTTTGAGGAACCACAGGGGCCAGGCCACCATCGCCCGGTTTGACGAGTTCCTCCACGGTGTCTAGACGGTAGCCGCCTTCGGCGCGTTTGGCTCCATGGCAAGCCACGCAGTGCTCTTGAAGGATCGGCGCAATCTGCTCGCGGAAGGATACCTCGCCATGGAGCGGTTCCACGCACCAGCCAACAAGTGCCAGGGTCCCGAGCAGCGAGCAGACGCGCATAGTCGCCTGGCGAGCCATTGTAGCGGTACGGCGCGAGCCGTCCGGTGAATCTCGTTTTATCCAGGGCAACCGGGCAGTTTGCGCTGCACCGCCATGAGTTGCCTCTGAGTCGAAAATCGTTTTGAAATCAGTGTTGAAATAGGAACTCATCGGTATTGATTAAAACCCAGCAAATGTCTTCCAGCCCAGACACAGGATCGGGGCGCGATTGGCAGTGGCGGAGGGTATCTTGAATTTCTTCCGGTGTCGGCTGGCGGCAAAGCCCCGCGAGATAAAGCTCTCGCAGGATCTCCTCGAGAGGTTTGCCGTCCGCAAGTGCTTTTCGGAAACGGTTGTTGGGAGCTCGAAGTTTTTCGTGAATCGAGGATCCGTTGAACAACTCGATGGCCATACCCAAGTTGGATTCTTCGGACCGCTCGCATGCACAAACCGTGGAACGCTCGGGCTGACCAAAAACCTTTAGGAAATCGATCTTGGCCAGATCGGGCGCCGGAATCTGCGTGGCCTTGGTACCAGGGGGCAAGGAGCCAAAGGATTGGTCGGTTTGCAGCATCTGATTGATGGCATCCAGCAACGATTCGGCTTTGAGAAGCCGCGGTTGCTGGTGGGAGAAATAGAGCGTGTCTTTTTCGTTCGATGGATGGGTTTCGTAGGATGCTTGATAGGTGCGGCTCTGGAGAATCGTCCGAATCAACTGCCGTCGATCAAACCCGGAAGCAACGAACGATTGCGTTAAAGCGTCCAGGAGAGGACGGTTCGTTGGAGGGTTGGAATCGCGGAAGTCATCGATCGGATCGACAATGCCTCGGGCGAAGAGATGGCTCCAGATACGATTGGCCTCGACGCGTGCCAGGAAAGGATTGGTGGAGTCGCTCAGCCATGCGACGAAGGCCTCGCGTCGATCGGCTGAGGCATCGAGCGCCATATCACCAGCCCCGGGAACCCAGGGCTTCATCGTGCGACCGGTCCTCGGTTGGACGACTTCGCCCGACGATTGAGTCCACACAAAGACTTCACCAGGGCGTTCCGTCTTCTTTCGTTGAACGCGCTGAAAGAATGCGGCAAGTCCGTAGTAGTTGTCCTGGGTCCACCGTTCGACGGGGTGGTTGTGACATTTCGCCCACTGCAACCGAGCCCCGAGGAAAACTTGCGAGATCGTCTCAACACAATCGTTGGCGTCGGCGGCTGTCCGATAGAAATTCGCAGGCGGATTGGTGAACGTGCTGCCGCTCGACGCGATCAACTGCTTGACAAAGGCGTCGTAAGGCATGTTGTCCCGAATGGCATCTTCGAGCCAACGATGGTATTTGTAGACCCCGTCATTTCCGACACTTTTGCTCGTTAGACGGAGCAGATCCCCCCACTTCAATGCCCAGTATTTGGCGTGTTCAGGTCGCTCGAGCAAAGTATCGATCAGCCGTTGGCGCTTGTCGGGGGATGGATCCGACAGGAAGGCAACCGACTCATCGACGCTGGGAAGAATGCCGATGACGTCCAAGTAGACTCGTCTGAGAAAGACTTCATCCGAGCAGATTGGAGACGGCTGAATTTGCATTTGTTGCAGTTTGGCATCGACCAAAGTGTCGATGAAATTTTGAACTGGGAACTCCTGCCAAACAAAGCTCGCATCCTCCTCCACAAACAGGAACGGTACGGATTCGATATGTTCCAGGAAACGCGCCATGATGACCGTCTCCCCTCGCGCCAGCGGCTGAACCTGCCCCTTGGTATTCACGGTCGCGACACTGGTGTTGGAGCTTTCGAACGACGTGAGGGCAGTCACATCGCGCGATCCTCCGTCCGCGAAATGCGCCATCACAACCAGTGACTGCGGGCCCGCCGAACGAGCAAGGATACGCTGGCCGTTGGGGTAAACCTCCAACCGAACACAACGGGCCTGATCGGCTGGATCCAAAGGAGCGCCTTGCTGGATCCAATCGCGCAGGAGTACGTAAGCCGGATCGTTGGTATGGATCTGAACGCCACCTCCGTGCGGTACTTTCATCAAGGGCTTGAGAAGGAGCAAGCTGCGTTCCGGCTCGATCGGGTTAAACCGTCTCCCCGCTTCTTCGCGCACCAAGGTCAGTGCATCGAGCTCTCGATCGAATGCTCTCAAGGAGAGTCGAAAGCTCCCTTTGCCACTCGGAGAACCATGGCATGCTCCTGAATTGCAACCTTGCTTCGAGAGAGCGACGAGGACTTCGTTCTCAAACTCAACGCGTGCGGGAGTCTCTTGGTTCTGGACGATGACGGGTATGGTCTTGCGATGAGGACCTAGCTCCGCAATCAATTCCGCGCTCCCATTCCCTACCGGGATGACCTCCCCTCCCTGCCATTGGAATACCGATGGGTTCGAAGATGTCCATTTCGCACGCTGAGTCCAATCGCCAGGCATTTCTTTTGCATCCCAGCCGGTCAACAGGGCGTGGGTGCGGTCCCGATTGCGATGGAGAGTGATCGATGCAGGAAACGCTTCGACTCGAACAGGCCACGGCTCGAGTCGAAGCGGCACCGTAGCGCTGGTCACTTGAAACTCCTTGCCCCCCAGCGGACTCGAGGCGACCACACGAATGCCCATTTCGGTGGCCCCTGAGAATTCGGCTGGGATATGCAAAGGAATCGTCGCCGACGACTGGTCTGCTGGAATGATCACCGGACCTTCGGAGCGAAGTCCTGAGGGTAAGTCCGCAATCTGCACCGTGACAGGTTGAGGAGAAGTGCCTTCGCGTTTCAAGGAGACGTGGACCGGGACCGCGTTTCCTGGCAAAACGGACGACGGGACCCCCACTTCGACCTGAAGCGGATCGTACCAAGCCAGCGGTAGGGTGAACTGCTCGAACCTGCCGGCCAGATGCTCCGCATAAGCCATGATCGTGACAGGATCAGCAGGTGGAATCGATGGTGGACTGGTGCCGGCGCCCGTCGCAGGTTGAACAACTATTTTTAAGGTGTCGTTCTCAAAGACCGTTTGCGCCGTCCATCCCGCGGGGGCTTGAGTGGCTAAGGGAACGAGGGGCCCCTTGAAACCTGCGACAGGGCGTTGGAGCTTGACGATGACGGTTTGCTCGATGGGCAGCTTGGCCAACGGGACAGGAGCCTGTGATTCCAGTTGGAACAGAGGCTGGGTGGTTGGGATTCCACTCAGATAAACCTGGCCACCCATCCACGCGGAAGGGAACGGCTGGTGCGGGGTTTTGGTCCTTCGAGCGGCGAGATTGCTGACCGGTATCGCGACCGGCGTGCCTTCCGCGCTCTTTGCGATCCATCGCAGGGGATGCATGGTCTGTGGATCCCAGCCCGCATCGGTCATCAAATACGCCCGATGCTCCGCTGCTTGATTGGGGATTGTGGGATTCCAGAGACGTAACCCGGGTGGCGGCGAAACCAAATCCAATTGGATCGGGCCGTTGTAACCCAACCGTTGTATTTGCAGATCCACAAACAATGCCCCACGCTCGGGTTCGAGGGGGCGACTTTCTTTGAGATTGGGATCCGATTTGATGGCGATCGCAAAGGGAGGCGTTGGCACAACCTCGATCCAATACACGTGTTGCGGACCGCCGCGATGCAGAAGGTCGGTGCATGTCATCTTGTAGACGCCCGTTTCAGGAAACGAGACATCCATGCTCCACTCGTCGGTATCTGAAACAGGTGATTCCGCAATCACTTGGCCTGCGGGGTTCGTCATTTGCACTCGGAGCACGGTTGGTGAACCGAGGCTTCGCGTTCGGACCGAGATCCGCACCGATTGTCCCTGTACTCCCGAGACGAGGATGGTATCACGCTCGCTGGGGTGAGCCAGTCGTCCGCTCCAACCGAAGGGCGCTCCGAGCGGTTCGGAAGCCGCATCGGCCAAACCCAACTTCGGCGCATCGAGTTGTTCAAAAACCAAAGGGATCTCGCGAACCAGGATTTCTCCCCACCATCCTCCTTCGGCTTCCTGGCCAGCAGGAGAAACGCGAATGCGATCTGTTGGCTGTTGGCCGTTCGAAGGTTGACCTGGAGAGGGAAGCGATTCTGCGGCGCGGGCGGCAAACCGTGTTCCGTCGGGTTGCAAGAAGACAAGGTCGGGAATCGGCTGGCTGCCGACGGCCAAGGGGTAGGGAACTCCTCCAACCGGGGAGTGGGTCAATCGCATGCGGTAACGCCCCCCGCCTGCGTAGCGGCTGTCCGAGACTTCCACGATGTATTCGCCGGTCGCCGGCGCAGTCCATCGGCCCCAGCAGTCCGGACCTGCTTCGTTGTCATCTGCGCGGTAGAGAATCTTGCCTGACGCATCGTAGATTCGAAGCCTGGCATCCATGCTTGATCCGATCCGTTCTGCGACAACGTCGACGTTCAGTGTGGTACCTGCTTCCATGGCGATGCGGTAGAAATCGCTCAGCGCGGCATCCGCCGTACCATCGACGGCACAGGGGAGGGTGATCTGCTGGGCCTGAGACAACGCATGGTTGGCTTCATTATCGGGAAGACTAGGAAGCGGATCGATGAGTATTGGAACCGGTTCCGAGGGGCCATCCGCCGTGGCGATCCATGCGCCAAACGGACCGTTTCCTAACTCGGCGGGGGCGGTGATATCGATCGTCGCCTGAGTTGGCTCGACCGAGACGATGGTGGCGCTGATGGGGGCGGTGGCCCCGAATCGCAACGGGGACTTGAGGTTCTGGCCGACGATTTGGATGCGAGTCGTCTTGCCCGGTGCAACCGCTTGAGGCGCGACTCGAGCGATCGCGGGTTGCGCGATCGCGGGTTGGGAAGGTGCCAGCACCACAACCGAAAACGCGATGGGAAGCAATGCGACATGAATCATCCACGTGCAGGACGTCAACAAGCATCTCCAGGGAAAGGGGGAAGTGGACATACGCAACGATCCGATCAGAAGGGACGAATGGCGAGCAATTCGGGGAGGGAAGGAATTCAGGCGGGGAGGGAATCGGAGGGGCGGGTGGAAACGTTGATAACAATGGCATTGACCACTGAGTGCGAGTGCAAGGAAATCCGTCCTGGAGGACGAACTTCTATTCTACACTAATCCCGTGATCGGTTCTCCATGGTAAATCGTATGGGGGCGATCCAGTGCGTCATGCCATACTGCTTCCGTAGGGATTCCGAGGAGATGGTACAGGGTGGCAGCAAAATTCTCCGGCTTCACGGGCATTTCGGTGGGGTATTCCCCTTTCGCGTCTGAACGCCCGATGACGACCCCGGGTCGGATACCCCCGCCGGCAAAGAAGACCGACTGACACGCACCCCAATGATCCCTGCCGGGGAGTCGGTAGTGTTGCGTGAGCAACGTGATCTTGGGGGTGCGACCAAACTCACCGGCCATGACGATCAGTGTCTCGTCGAGTTGGCCTGTTGCATGCAGATCATCCAGGAGCGCGGCAACCGCGCGATCGGTGGGAGGCAGCAGGCGATCCTTGAGATGGGGGAATGCGTTGCCATGCGTGTCCCATGTCTCATTGTTTCCCAAATTGACTTGAATCAATGGAACACCTGCATCGACCAACCGCCGAGCCATCAGCAAAGACCACCCAAACGAATTCTTGCCATAGCGTTCTTGTTCTCTATCATCGGCGCGCGTTACATCGAGGGCCGCGTGGACTTTCGAATTGACCATCAACGAAGCGGCGGACTGACGATAACGGTCCAGGGGATTGGCAGCGGCGGCGTTGTCCAGATTGCGGCGCTGCGCATTGAGTTTATCGAGGAGCGCCATCCTTTCTTGGAGACTGGACGTGCCGAGCGAATGCGGAACAGAAAGTTGAGGCGCTTGGAAGATGCGGTCATCGGCATTGCCCCTTTGCTGATGATCGAATGCGAAGTTGGGGAACGCGCCGTACGCGGTGGCATGAAAAGGAGATGCCTCGATGAACCAAGGATCATCCTTTGAGCCCATAGCACCTCCATGCTGACCGGGGAGCGTGCGTCCTGTGCTATGGATCAAGCGTTCGGGAAGAACGATCGCGGGTGGCAGGTTATTCACCTGATGGTGTTCACCCGATAGAGCGCGCCCGATCTTCGATGCAATCGAGGGGAAATCCGATCGGCTTGCAGCGTTTGGATTGAATCCTGGGGGAAGCGCCGTCTGACCGGTGAGCATGATGTGGTGACCGGCGGAGTGGTCGTTCGACGGGTGAGTCAAGGAGCGGCACAACGACCAGAGATGACTCCGCTGAGCCAGCATGGGGAGGTGTTCGCAGATCTGCAAACCCGCAGTGCGTGTTGCGATAGGCCGAAACTCCCCGCGGATTTCCTCGGGAGCATCGGGTTTCATATCGAAGCTCTCGTGCTGCGACAATCCGCCCGAAAGGAAAATGAAGATGCACGACTTTGCCTTTCGCACCGGCGCGGTGCCACTTGCGGCCCGTGCTTCCTGAAGAGCCGCGAGGTGGTTGCTTCCCAATCCGAGAATCCCAACGGCACCGATTTGCAGCGCCTCTCGGCGGCTCAAGGGAACATGTTGCATGTTGTCCTCCGGGAAGGAGCCAGATCACGTACGCTGCTGTATGATACTCTATCCGACGATTCTCGCGCGATCACTTCTTGCGATCAGCCGCCATGGGATCCCGTCGCGCACCGTTCGGCTCATGCAATCGTCCGGCGTGAAGCAATAAAGCGAGGCAAGGGGTTCGTATCGAATGGAGCCTTCGTGGCCAGCAACAGAGATATTCGTGCTCGCGCTCCTACTCGAGCTGTAATCGCCCTTCGCGGACGGCTTGGATGAAGTCGGGCATACTCCCAAGCAAGTCGTCGCGCTCCATCAGTTGCTCGATCGGTAGCCATAGGACCTCCGCGACTTCGTCGGGGTTTGGACGCGGCACGAGGGAGGCATCGCGCGAGCAGACGAGCCATTCCAATCGGGTCCCCCACCGTGTTTCGGTCGTCCAAAGATGTTGGTGGACTTGCACCGGCAAATGCAGTTCTTCGAGAAACTCGCGCTGCATGGCCTCATGAAACGCTTCGCCGGGCTCGATCCCGCCGCCTGGGAAGCAGATCAAACCGGGGGCGCGGACGAATTGCGAACGTCGGATCACCAGAAAGTGTCCTTCCTCGCGGATGATCCCGACGACGGCATGTCGGCCTGCGTCCTTTCGTGCCGAAGCGTCCTCTGTCATGATGTTGATTCCTGTCCCTTGTCCATCGTTTCCTCCATTCACCGACCCAGCCTTGTACGACTCCCAGTCTGTCGATCTTCAGTTTGCAGAGCAAGTGGTCCACCGACTCGTATCGGCTGGACATACCGCTTATTTTGCGGGAGGCTGCGTGCGCGATGCCTTGCTCGGGATGGAACCTCACGACTTCGACGTCGCCACCAGCGCGACCACGGACGAGGTGCGTGCGGTCTTTGGCGCGGGCAATACACGGGCGGTCGGAGAAGCCTTCGGCGTGGTCTTGGTGCACCAGCGGATCCGGGGCCGGACCTGTCAGGTCGAGGTCGCTTCCTTCCGAACCGACGGCTCCTACTCCGACGGCCGGCGACCCGATTGGGTGGCGTTGGCGACACCCGAGGAAGATGCGAGCCGCCGCGATTTCACCATCAACGGCTTGTTCTATGACCCGATCGCCAAGCGGGTGATCGATTTCGTGGGTGGTCAAGAGGACTTGAAACGACGTGTCCTGCGCTCGATTGGCGTCGCTGCCGATCGTTTTCGCGAAGACAAACTGCGGCTGCTCCGCGCCGTCCGCTTCGCTGGGCGTTTCGGTTTCGAACTCGATGCCGATACGCAGCGAGCCATCGAGCAGGGATCGCACGAAATCGTGGTCGTCAGCGGTGAGCGAATCGGAGTCGAGCTTCGAAAGATTCTGGAGCATCCCAGCCGCGCGTGGGCGTGGGCGAAACTCATCGAAACAGGATTGACCGAGTATCTCCTGCCCGAGCTGCATCATCGTTGGGGTTCCCACGGCGATCGCCATCATGACCTGAGGGTTCTGCAAGCGCTCGCGGCCTCGCGAACCGATTGGATTTCGAGTATCGCGGCGATCGTTTTGCCCTGGGCCATCGATCATCATTCGCAGGACGCGGTCGAGGATCTGCTCGATGCCTTGAAGGAACGTTGGAAAATGTCCAACGACGAGGTCGACGCCTTGGCATTCGCGATTCGGCATTGCGAGACGCTGGTCTCCGCCTCCTACCGACCGTGGTCCGAAGTGCAGCCGCTGCTGATTTCGCGTTTCGCGGGACCAGCCTTGGACGTGGCCGAGGCGATGGCCCAGGCCTACTCCCGGGAGTTGCTCGGCGTCCAAATGTGCCGAGAGCGGCGGCAGTGGCCATCGAATCAGCTCAATCCGGCCCCGATGCTGCGCGGAGACGATCTGAGGGAACGGGGGCTCAAGCCTGGCCCGTTGTTTGCGGAGCTGCTGGCGCAGGCGCGATCGCTGCAGCTCGATGGTCATCTAAGGGACCGCGATGCCGCGTTGGAGTGGCTTCAAGAGGCGATTCGCCAGCGTTCCGAGGCTCGCGGGTCGTAAACTTGTGCGCTGACTCGGTCGGCAGATGGGCGGGCTCGATCGCGATCGGTCCCTTTCGCGACTGCGGCTTTGGCGTAGAATCGTCACGACTTCGCCAATACACAAGGAACCCCTATGGACTCCAAGGAAAAACGGCTTTTCAATTTTTCGGCCGGGCCGGCCGTGATGCCTGTGCCTGTACTCGAACGGATTCGCGACGAGATCCTTTGCCTCCCGGGGTGCGGTGCTTCGGTGATGGAGATCTCGCATCGCAGCAAACCGTTCATCGATATTCAGCATGCGGCTCGGGATCGGTTGATCCGACTGCTCATGATCCCTTCGACGCATGAGGTTCTCTTCCTGCAAGGTGGAGCCAGACTGCAGTTTTCGATGATCCCCATGAACCTGCTCCGAGGCAGGTCCGAACCGGCCGAGTACCTCGTGACCGGAGCGTGGGGCAAATACGCATTGGGGGAAGCCAAGAAGGAGGGGCCCGTCCATCTTCTTTATGACGGATCGTCCCACCGCTACTCGCAATTGCCCAGGTGGGATGAACTGGCGATTCCCGAGAACGCTTCGTACCTGCACTACACCAGCAACGAAACCATTCAAGGCATTCAGTTCCAGACTGATCCCGCCGTCGCATGTCCCGTGGTGTGCGACTGTTCCTCCGACTTTCTTTATCGGCCGTTGGATGTTTCGAAGTACGGGATCATCTATGCCTGTGCGCAGAAGAACGCGGGCCCTGCGGGCGTGATGGTCGTGATCATTCGGCGCGACTTGCTGGCTCGATCCAGCGATACCTTGCCCGGCTACCTCAACTACAAGCACCACGCCGACGAAGATTCGATGTGGAATACCCCTCCCACGTTCGCTGTTTATGTCCTCGGGTTGGTCATGGAGTGGCTCGAGACGACCGTTGGCGGATTGGACGCCATGCATCGGATCAACCAGCAGAAGGCGGGCATCGTGTACGAAGCGATGGATCGCCATCCGCAGATGTACCTAGGGCATGCGCGACCGTCGGATCGATCGTTGATGAATGCCACCTTCACTCTGCCGAGCGAACCGCTCGAGTCGGCATTCTTGGCCGGAGCCCAGCAACGCGGACTCGATTCCTTGAAAGGGCATCGGAGCGTTGGGGGCATTCGAGCCAGCATCTACAACGCCATGCCACTCGAAGGAGCCAGGGCTCTCGCGGCATGGATGGATGAATTCGCGGACACTCACCCTCCCGCTTAACACACCACTGATCGCAAGAAACCCGATGACATATCGCATATTGATCCTCGACCCGATCGCACCCGAAGGCATCGAGATGCTCGCGAGCGATCCCGCGTTCTCCTACGAGGAGCGGCATGGTCTCAAAGGAGAGGAACTGAGAGCATCGTTGGCGCAATTCGATGGCGCCATCGTGCGGAGCGGCGTGAAGATCACGGCAGAGTCCCTCGAAGGGAATCGGCGTTTGAAGGCAATCGTTCGCGCCGGCGTTGGAACCGACAATATCGATAAGCATGCTGCCACGCGACTCGGGATCGTCGTGATGAATACTCCCGCGGGGAATACCCTCAGCACCGCCGAGCACACATTCGCATTGATGCTGGCCCTGTCACGCTGTGTGGCCCCTGCCTACCAGAGTCTGTGCAGCGGAAAGTGGGATCGCAAGTCGTTCATGGGAACACAGCTGGCGGATAAGGTTCTGGGTGTGGTAGGGATGGGACGCATCGGTCGCGAGGTGGCCGCTCGCGGCCAGGCGTTCGGTATGCGCGTTATCGCTTTCGATCCGTTCTTGTCAGACGAGCAGGCCAGCAAGATGCACATCGAGAAAGCCCATGCCATCGCGGATATGCTTCCCCGCGTCGATTACCTCACCGTCCATACGCCGCTCACCGACGAAACCAAGCACCTCGTCGGCATGAAGCAGTTGAGTAGCCTCAAACGCGGGATTCGATTGGTCAATTGCGCTCGAGGCGGGATCTACGACGAAGCGGCCCTCGCCGAAGGCCTTCGACAAGGAATCATCGCCGGTGTCGCGCTCGATGTCTTCGAAGAGGAGCCCTGCACCCAAAGCCCGCTGTTCGGCATGCCCGGTGTGGTATGCACACCCCACCTCGGAGCCAGCACCGAGGAAGCCCAGACTCAGGTAGCCATCGAAGGGATTCAGCTCCTGATGAATTTCTTCAAGTCGGGGGAGATCCGCCATGCCGTCAACGTCGCATCGCTCGATCCCAAGACGCTCGATGCCCTTCGAGGAACGCTCGATGCGACCTATCGGTTGGGACTCCTCCTGACCCAATGGCACACCGGCAGCGTCAGTTCGTGCCAAATCCAGTATCGGGGCGAAGTCGCCGACAAAGACACCAACCTTCTGACCGCGGCCTTCTGCGCCGGGCTCCTCGAACGCGCTATGGCCGACGAAGTCAACATCATCAATTCGACGATGCTGCTCCGCGAACGCGGCATCGACTTGATCGAGCATCGCAGCCGCGAACCCGGCGCCTTCAGCTCGTCCATCACCGCGGAAATGGAAGGGAGCGGCCAGCGGGTCAAGGCGGGTGTCACCGTCTTTGGCCACAATATGCCCCGTTTGATCTCGATCGATGATTATCGATTGGAAGCGTACCTCGATGGTCACATGTTGCTGTTCACCCACTATGACGTCCCCGGCATTATCGGTCGGGTAGGCACGGTCTTCGGCGAGCACGGCGTCAACATCGCCCAGATGTCGGTGGGGCGAGCATCGCAACAGCCCGGCGGTCATGCCATCGGTGTCTTGAACCTCGACTCCCGTCCTCCCCAGGCGGCCCTGGACGCGCTCAAGCAATGTCCAGGCATCGAAAAGGTGCAGTGGATCGAGCTCCCCGGTCGCGGCGTTCTCCCCAACTGGCTGGCCCCCTGAATCCATCATTGAAAAATCAAAGTCAATTTTGAATCGCTACACGCAAGGTCCGCAGCCATGAAACAGGCGCCGCCGTATGCTTCGATCACCTGGACGGGCGATTCGCTCGGTGCGATGCAGATACTCGATCAGACCGAGCTTCCGTTGAATCAGGTGATGCGTTCGCTCGGTTCGGTCGAGGAAGTGCATGAAGCGATTGTCGCGTTGCGGGTGCGCGGGGCGCCTGCGATCGGGATCGCGGCGGCGTATGGCGTGATCGTTGCGTTGCGGGACTCGATTCGCAACCGATGTGCGACGGCCGAGGCGGCTCAGGTAGCGGTACGCGCGTGCGATTACTTGGCGACCAGTCGTCCGACGGCGGTAAATCTATTTTGGGCGTTGGATCGCATGCGGCGAATCGTGCAGGGCAATTCCGCAGCGGCGTCCGCGGTGGAGCTCGGCAATTTGCTTCTTCGCGAAGCGAGACTGATCCACGACGAGGATCGGAGCATGTGCCATGCGATCGGGGAGTATGGAGCCAGTCTCTTCGAAGACGGTTTTGGAATATTGACGCACTGCAATACCGGCGGGCTGGCAACATCGGAATATGGGACGGCGTTGGCGACGATCCTGACCGCGCACGCGGCTGGCAAGCGGATTCAGGTTTACGCCGACGAGACGCGACCGTTGCTGCAAGGGGCGCGGCTGACGATGTGGGAACTGCAGCAGTACGGAGTGCCGTCGACGCTCATCTGCGATTCGATGGCTGCCCAGGTTATGCGGGAGGGGCGTATCCAAGCCGTCATTGTCGGCGCGGATCGCATCACGGCGCGCGGGGATACGGCCAACAAGATCGGAACCTACAGCGTGGCGATCGCTGCGCGGCATCACGGTATCCCGTTCTATGTTGCGGCACCGACCAGCACGTTTGATTTGTCGATTCTGCACGGCGACCAGATCCCGATCGAGCAGCGCAAGAGCGAAGAGATTACCCACGGATTGGGGCGCCGCACTGCGCCCGAGGGTTGTATCGTGTACAATCCTGCGTTTGATGTGACGCCGGCCGAATTGATCACGGCCATCGTCACGGAACGGGGGATCATCCATCCCGTCGAGGAGGATCGCGTTCGCGCGATGGTGGGGAAGGGATCGGCTTGATGGCGTGAAATGAGGCTTGGCAACTTTCTTCGAAGGGTTTGATGCTGCATGCTCTCCAGTGAACAGGTGAAGGAAGACATCCGAGTGCCCGATACATGGCAGCATCGCCATCTATTGGGGTTGGAGCATCTCGCGGCCGAAGAGATCGAGACGATTCTCGATTACGCGGACCTGCTCCAAGCGGCGACGCAGGAGGGACGCCGCAAGCTCGATTTGCTCAAGGGTCGCACGGTCGCAAACCTGTTCTTTGAGAACAGCACGCGGACACGGAACAGTTTTTCTCTCGCCGCGAAGCGCCTCGGAGCCGACACGGTCGAATTTTCCTCCTCGGGCTCGAGCGTGGCCAAGGGAGAGACGCTGATCGACACCGCCAAGACGATCGAAGCCATGTTGGTCGACGCCGTGGTGGTGCGGCACAGCTCGCCCGGCACACCGCACTTGCTCGCCCGCAGCCTCGCCTGCAGCGTCGTCAACGCCGGCGACGGGCCTCACGAACATCCCACACAGGGGTTGCTCGATATCTTGACCATTCGAAGGCGTCGGGGATCCTTGCGAGGCTTGACCGTGGCCCTGGTGGGGGACATCGCCCATTCCCGCACGGCCCGATCCAATATTTGGGGATTGTTGAAACTCGGTGCCCACGTCATCGTCTGCGGTCCAGCGACACTGGTCTCCAAGAACTGGGAGAAACTGGGGGTTGAGGTTGCGTACGACCTCGACAAGATCTTGCCGCGCTGCGATGTGTTGAACTTGTTGCGGATCCAGTTCGAGCGACAGGCGATTCGTCCGTTTCCATCGGTGCACGAGTACACGCTTCTGTATGCCATGAACCAGGAGCGACTGCGCCGAAGCAAGCCGGAGATCATGATCATGGCCCCGGGACCGATCAATCGTGGAGTCGAGTTGACTCCGGAGGTTGCCGACGGACCGCAGTCGGTGATTCTCGATCAGGTCACCAATGGGATTGCGATTCGCATGGCGGTTCTATTCTTGTTGCTCGGGCGTTCGAGGCTATCCCAACCCGAAGCGTGAGCGAGCAACGCGGCGGTCGCCGTCGATGCGATTTTGCTTTGCGAAAACAATCAAGAAAGAACTGCGTCAAGCACCTCTCCATGAACGTTCGTTAGACGTCGCTGGATCCCGTTGTGGTAATACGTCAATCGCTCATGGTCGATACCGAACAGATGCAGGACGGTTGCATGAAAATCATGCCATGGGATCGGTCGCTCGATCGCCTTCCAGCCGATCTCATCGGTGTTGCCGAATGCGATGCCAGGTTTTAGACCAGCGCCTGCCATCCAGCAACTAAAGCCGTAGCGATTGTGGTCTCGCCCCGGGCCGACCTGATCGGCCGCCGACTGGGAAAACGGCGTGCGACCGAACTCTGTCGTGAACAGGACGAGCGTATCGTTCAACATGCCGCGCTGTTTCAGGTCCTTTAGCAAGGCAGCTACGGGTTTATCGATCCGCCCCGCTTCCAAAGTGTGATTCTCTTTGACGTTCTCGTGCGCATCCCAGCTCGCACGGGGACTGCCAGCAATCGGGCCGCCGGAAAACAACTGGACGAATCGCACGCCCTGTTCCAGCAAACGCCTGCCGAGCAAACAACGTCGGCCCATATCTGCGGTCTGCTCGTCGTGGATTCCGTACGCTTCTTGCGTTGTAGCCGATTCATCGGAAAAACGGCTGACTTGAGGAATGGACGTCTGCATCTGCGCCGCCAATTCATAGCTCTTCAGTCGGGCTAGGAGTGTGGCATCGGGGCCCGTGCGGTCGACGTGCTGCCGGTTCACAGCCTGGACAAACTGCAGCATGGCCGCATTGGCTTGGGCGCTATGCCTCTCACCGGAAAATAAATCGCGCACCGGTTGATCGCCGCCGCGCAGGACGACTCCTTGATGACTCGAGGGCAGAAAGGCACTGCTCCAAGTGGAAGCGCCGGTATTGGGAGCGCCTCGCTCGTCATTGAGCACGACATAGGCAGGCAACGATTCGTTTTCGACCCCCATGCCGTAGGAAATCCAGCTTCCCATCGAAGGAAACCCGTTGAACTCAAAACCGCTGTTTGCCAAAAACAATCCAGGCGTGTGATTGGCCGACTTGGATTCCATGCTCCGCAGTACCGTCAAATCATCGGCAAGTTCGGCGATATGCGGAAACATATCCGAAATCATCAAACCACTTTCGCCACGCGGCTTGAACGTCCAGTCCTCGGCTCGCAACAGCCCCATTTGACCAAAGAAGATATCGGGCTTTTCGTCCGTCTGAAGCGACTTGCCGTGCATTTTCTTGAGTTCTGGTTTGTAATCAAACGAATCGATATGGCTCAAACCACCGACGAGACAAATGTGAATCGCTCGCTTCGCTTTCGCGGCTTGCTGCTTGGATGTATCCGCAGCAGTTGCGTTCTCGCGGGCCAGCAACGAAGCCAAGGCCGTAGCGCCGAGACCGTTTATGCCCCACTGAAAAAAGTCTCGACGATCGACAACCTGAGCGGGATTCATGATTGGCTCCGAGGTGGGATTCGTGGTTGGATGCGGTCGTTACTCGAGGACAACAAACTCGTTGATATTGAACAGTCCGCGGCATAGGGCTGACAACCCGTGCTCGGAAACCAGTCGTTCGGATAGCGCTCGCTCGGATCCCGTCGGCTCGCGCGCGATCGCAAGCTGCCAGGCTCGAGTGATCTGAGCTGCTCGATCGTCGCCTGCTTCATCGAGAACCCGTTGTGCAAAGTATTCCGACATGCGCAGGACGAGAGCGTTGTTCATCAGAGACAGCGATTGCAGCGGTGTCGTCGTTACCGATCGTCGCGGTGTGGTGGATGCGGGGTCGGGACAGTCGAACGTATCGAGCAGCGCGCTGCGATCGCCGCGAGGATTAAATCGATAAACCGTCCGTCGAAAGATCTCGCGCGAGTCGACATCGATCGGCTCGAAGTAGGTCGTGCCATTGTTGAGCGTGATTGAAACGTCTTTGAAGCCCGGGCCGCCCATCTGCTGGTTCAATTGGCCTGAAACGCTGAGAATCGCATCTCGCAACGATTCGGCTTCCAGCCGCCGAAGGTTTCCACGCCACAGGAAACGATTGGACGCATCAATGCCGGACCCCTTTTTCAATGCAGATTCCGATTGCCCGTAACTCGCTTGACGATACGTGCTGGAAGTGACGATCAGTCGATGCAGCGATTTGAGTCGATAACCGGCGCGACGAAATTGCGAAGACAAGAATTCGAGCAATTCGGGATGGCTAGGACGACCGCCGTTGAATCCGAAATCGTTCGGCGTATCGACGATTCCGGTTCCGAAATGATAATGCCACACTCGGTTGACGATCACGCGTGCAAAGAGTGGATTGCGTTCACTGGTAATCCACTGCGCCAGCTTGCGACGGCGCTCCGACTCCGGTGCATCAGGCGGCAAGCCGAAGTCCCCTGAAAGACCATCGATGGCTCGTATCGCTGCCGGAGAAACAACTTCGCCCACATGAGCCGGGTCGCCTCGCAAAAGCACGTTCATGGTCTGCCCAGCACCGGACTTGAGCGTATAAATCGTCCGCTTCGCCTTGGCGGCTTGAGCATCGCGGATTTTGGCCAGCGATGCAATCCGTGCGATCAAGGACGTTCGTTGCTCACGCTGCGGTTCATCAAGAGATGCGATGAGCTGGGTTTCGGAAACATATTCGGCTGCATTTCGTGAGGTTGCTGCAACTTCATCGGGCGTAAGGGCCCGATCGTACAATGCGGCGCGGTGAATCCATCCTGCCAAATGGCGATTCCCACCCTCCGGTTTGTGCCGGAGACCCAACAGGATCTGCGTCTGGTTGGCCGCAAAGGGTTGCAGGTCTGACTTGCGAATTGAGCGACCGTATGGCACACCATTTCGATAGCCGGTAATGGTTCCGTCTTTTTGGTAAACGATTGCGACATGGACCGGTGCCGCGACGGCATCGGCTTCCTCGGATCCGCCAAAGGAATCGGTCCGCAGGAAATGGTTGCTTCCGGTCATCCATTGTTTGGGTTCGCGTTCGCCAAACACGATGGCGTCAAACATGCCATCGCTCCGGCTGCCAATCGATATCGCCGCGCCACCGCGTTGTTCGAGGTTGTTCAATTGAACCCATGCTTCGAGGGTTTTCTCGGTAATGTCTGATGGTATAGCCGAGGTTTCCACAAAGGACTCGCCATCGAGGAACAAAGCGCCGTTTTCGATCCGAGCATTGCCGTGAGCGGTACCGTGCAGCTGCAGAATCGAATCATTCAAGTCGTGTTCGAACTCCCATCGCGCTAATGGCTTGGGTAGCTCGAATGCGACCGCTTCTCCGCGTCCTCTCGCAGCAAGGACTGTATCCCGAGCGGCTTTGTCGATCGCATCGAGTCCAGCTCTTGCCTGGGCGAGCTCGCGATCCAGGGCGGCCAGCTTGGTTTGTTCATCCCGAACCGGAATTTCATGTTCGCCGTAACCGAGCCCGGAAATCGCCGAGGCGAGTTGATAGTATTCGGTTTGCGTAATCGGATCGAACTTGTGATCGTGACAGCGAGCGCAGTTGAAAGTCAATCCGACGAATGTCTGCCCGAGTGTTCCCAGAACATCCTCGATTTCATCCTGTCTCGCCAGCAGCTTCATGCGCTCGCTGCCACCCACCACCGTATTGTGAACGCCAGCGACCCAGAATCCCGTCGCCGCCGCGCCCTCGGTTCCTCCCGCGAGCTGATCTCCGATCAATTGCATCCGAACGAATTCGTCGTACGGCATGTCATCGTTGAGAGCGTTGATGATCCAATCGCGATAATGCCAGGCGTTCTCGCGTTGAAAATTGCGTTCAAAGCCGTCGCTTTCTCCGAAGCGAACCACATCCAACCAGTGCCTTCCCCAGTGCTCGCCATAATGCTTCGAGTCCAATAGTTCTTCAACAATCGTCAAATACGAGGCTTCCGATGGATCCGCAACAAAAGCGGCTACCTGTTCCGGAGTCGGTGGCAATCCCGACAGATCGAAATAGAGTCGTCGGATTAGGTCGCGAGGTTCCGCTTCCGGTGATGGTATTAAGCCTTCGTCGCGCAACCGTTGCAAGACGAATCGGTCGATTGCGTTGCGTCCCCACTGGGACTCCAATTCGGGGGCTGGAACCTCTCGAAGAGGTTGCAACGACCACCAGTCGCGACCGGCTCTGCTATCGGTCGTGATGGAGAACATATCAAGAGCACCACCATTCCAGTGCGCTCCTTCATCGATCCACTGTTTCAGCGCAGCCTTTTTCGCATCGTTCAGTGGATGTTTGGGAGGCATTTCATCGGAACGGACGCGCGCCCACAAGAGGCTTTCCGCAGCTCGGCCCTCTAGAATCGCCTCGCCGCTGTCGCCACCCTTTCGCGCCAATGCGTCTTCGGTCAGGTTCAAGCCTCCTTCCGGGTTGGGTCCACGATGGCATTCCAAGCAATGCGAAGCCAGAATCGGAGCGATTTGTTTTTCGAAATCGATCGTTTGAGCCTGAATGGTCGCAAATCCCCAGTTTGCGATGACGCACACCAACGCGTTCAGCAACGCGCGTCCGACGCACTTCATCGAGCGGTATTGCATGGTTGTATTTCGATTTGCGAATAAACCATATCGCCTTGTTTTCGCGACGCGAAACCCGATAAAAAACCTTGGTCCAACACCAATTTGTCTGGGCGGCATCACGACAACAACTCCCGACGTGCTCGCGCTGCGGCTTCGATGCACCAAGCACCAAGTTCCGCGAATCGCTACTCAGTCCGAAAGTACGGTACTCGTACTCGATTGCTATGCCCATCGATTGTACCATTCCGCGCGGGTCGATGCACAGACTCGATTCGAGTTCGGGATGGGATGGGAGAACGGGGGATCGGAATCACGGCCTGCGGGGTGAGGCGATGCGGTCGGCCCATCGTGTGGGGGATCGCTGCGTCGAAGATTCAATCGAGTACGAGTACGAGTACCGTACGCATCGGCGTACTGAGTACGAGTACGATGGATCTCGATTGCCTGTTGGCCAGATCAAGGACGAAGGTCGCTCAGCATGATCTCGGACGCACCAACAAAAAAGGGTGCTCGGAGGAGCACCCTTTTTCTACAAGTCGATTTTGCACTTCGCGACTTACCAGGGTCCGCGAACGGGATAAACCCCGAATTGTTCGGTGTGCGTTGGCCAGTAGGGCGTCGCGCGGAAGGCTCCGCCACCTGCGCCGTTGGGAGGGACGCCTCCGATTTGGTGGTAAACGGGAGTCATCGTGTTTTGGGAAACGCCCCACGAGTAGTTTTGTTGCATGGTCACGACCGGAGGCACCACCAAGGCGGTCGGTTGGCCGGTGCGCATCCAGTAGTAGCCGCCGTGCCAAGGTCTTTGAGCCGCTTGATTGCGAGCCCAGTAATCCCCCCAACTCGAATGCCACGCCCAAGCCTTCAGTGTCCCGTGCTCTCCGGTGTTGGGACCGAGGATCCCCGTTCCGTTGGTGAGGCCGAGGCCATGGCCACCAAAATGATGACCGGCGGTTCCCTGGCACGTACCCGAGTTGCAGTCGCTGACGACGACACCCTGCCCGAGGCTCCATTGCGACATCAGAAGCGACGCGGCGATGACCGCGCTTCCGAGGACAATTCTTTGATTCATACGCTTCTCACTTCATTCATTTCTTGTTGAAGATCAGTCGCGCATCGTCCGTGACGCTCATCTGAACCATCGTTTGGAAGATCGGGATCCTTCCCGAGTCGTACGGCAACTTCCTCAGTCAGGGTTACTGGTGAGGCAAGCGAATCTTCTTGTAGGTCGATTTCAGCGCGGTGTGAATCGGAGGGACGGAGTAGCTCGCATGGGTGCGATTCAAGCCGCGGCCCTGATCGTAGTACGAGTGGTACCGATCGTGGTGATGATAGAGGTAATGGTGGGGGTAAAGAGCCTGGTTGGTGTAGTAGGTGTGTCCGACCCAGCCTGGGACACCGATCGGCGAAATGTACATGCCGGCAGTGGCTTGGTTGGCGTTCCCTTGCGTGAAGTAGTTGTCGAACAGCGGTTGCGTTCCCTTGCCGATGTATTGGCTGTAGGCCTCTGGGCTGAGGCCTTCGCCGCGCTGCGTTGCACCAGCTCCGAGGAAGCCGCCGCCGATGTAGTGGTTGCCTGGTACGTAGGGGGTGGCGTTGGAGCCACAGGACGAACATTGGGCATGCCCCTCGCGTGACATCATCCCAAGAAAGGCGACCGCGACGCCGCCTGCCAATGCTATCTTTACCAATCCTTGCCGTCGCATTCCTTGCTCTCCTGTGACTACTTGAAGGGAAAACCTTTCATGAGTTGCTCGGCGATTGCGTTGCGTATTCCGAAGGGAATTCCGGGTGCATCGTTCGACATGGTCGATTTGCAGGATACGGGAACCGGGAAAAACGGTCTTGCCGAAAATGCGACGGCGAGCCCCATGACTGCCCGAAATTCGCTAGGGCGCATAGACCATCCAGCCATAATCCTTTACTCTTGTGGTTTGGCCTGGCGTCCGGTGACCCGGGTTCTGAATTTAGGATTTGCTTCGCATCATTGATGAGCATGACTTCGACACCGACCAAGTCCCGCCGCGCCACCGCTGAGTCGATGGCCACCAAGCAGAGAGATGTTTCCGTCAGCGAGTTTTTCGCCAAGAATCGCCATCTCCTCGGCTTCGACAATCCCCGAAAAGCTCTCCTGACGACGGTTAAGGAAGCGGTCGACAACTCCTTGGATGCCTGCGAGGAGGCGGGGATTTTGCCCGAGGTGTGGGTTCGCATCGATCAGACCCAAGCGGGTCGATTTCGGGTGGCGGTCCAGGACAACGGTCCGGGGATCGTCAAGAAGCAGATTCCGTTGATCTTCGGCAAGTTGCTCTATGGAAGCAAGTTCCATCGGTTGCGGATGAGTCGCGGCCAGCAGGGGATTGGGATCAGTGCGGCTGGCATGAACGGCATGTTGACCACGGGTCGTCCGATGCAGATCCTGTCGAAGACCGGCAAGAAATCCCCGGTGCATTATTTCCTCCTGCAGGTCGACACGAAGAAGAATCAGCCGGAGATCATCAACGGCAAGGGGGAGGGGGTCGATATCCCTGCAGGTGACAAAGGTCTTGCGCACATGCGCGACAACGACATCATCTGGGAAAGTCATTACCCTGGCAGCGATGGCAAGCCAGGTCCCGAGCTGGAATCTGGAACGCGTGTAACGATTGAATTGACGGGAGTTTACAAGCGGAGCCGAGGCAGCGTCGACGACTACCTGGAGCAGACGGCCATCGCCAATCCGCACGTCACGATCCATTGGCAGAGCCCCGACGGAGAAAAATTGACGATTCCTCGCACCACGACGGAATTGCCGCGCGAGGCCAAGGAGATCAAGCCGCACCCGTACGGCGTGGAGCTCGGTCGGTTGATCACCATGCTGGGCGATGACAAATCGGCCACGCTCAGTTCGTTTCTCACCAGTTCGTTTTCTTGCGTTACGCCGTCGGTGGCCCGCAAGGTCTGCGAGGCAGCTAAACTCAGCACGCGAGCCTCGGCCATCAAGGTGGGGCAAACCGAGGCGGAGCGGTTGTACCGCGCGCTGCAGGAGACCAAGATCCGTCCTCCGTCGACCGATTGCATCGTGCCGATCGGACGCGATCTATTGTATGCGGGTTTAAAAGCCATCGTGCCCGGCGATTTTCATGATGCGATGACCCGTCCTCCTTCGGTTTTTCGGGGCTCGCCGTTTCAGATCGAGGTCGCCTTGGCGTATGGCGGTTCGGTAGCGACGCAGAAGATCACGCGCGACGAGCTGGCGGAATTGATCCAGCAGTCCGATGCGCGAACGCTGCGCAAATTCCTGATCGATTCCTTCAATGGGATCGGAGGCGACGCGGCGGATCGGATCATCGCCGAGACCAAATTGCCGACCCGATGCAGCCCTCAAAAGCTCAAGAAAGAGCAGCTCGATGCGCTGCACAGCGCGCTCCGCGAAGTCAATATTTCCGAGGGCCAATCGATGCAGATCTATCGGTTTGCCAATCGGGTCCCGCTCCAGTACCAGCAGGGGGCCTGTGCGATTACGCAAGCGGTCCTCAACACCAACTGGCGACCCTACGGTCTGTCGCAATCCAAGGGGGCGTTGCCCTCGGGGCCGGTGACGCTGATCGTTCACATGGCCAGCGTCTGGGTTCCATTCACGAGCGAATCCAAGGAGGCGATCGCCAACGCTCCGGAGATCGAGAAAGAGCTCCGGCTCGGTATCCAAGCCATCGGCCGGTCGCTGGCGGGGTACCTGCGCAAACGTCAGGCCATCGCCGCCCAAGGGAATCGTCGCAGCATCTTCCTGCGCTACCTGAAGGAGGTGGCCAACGCCGTCGCCACGATCCAGAAATCGGAGGCGAATCCGATTTACGAGGATCTATTGCATGTGTCCAAGCGGAAGTCGGCGGTGGCCGATATCAAGCTGGATGAGTTCGGACGCGAGATCGCGGAATCCGAGGCCGAGGCCTAGGCGCTCTCTTTGCGTTTTGGTTGCGACTTCAATGGGCGAATGCGACCGTCGTTGGGATCCACGTCGATGGTGTAGGTCGTCCCTTCCTCTTGCTCGGGAAGTTCGAACATGACATCCATCATGATCTCTTCGACGATGCTCCGAAGGCCGCGTGCTCCGACGTTCTTTCGGTGCGCCTTTTCGGCGATCGCGCGGAGTGCGGCTTGGGTGAACTGCAAATCGCAGTTCTCCATGCCGAACAGCGCCTGATATTGCTTCACGAGGGCATTTTTGGGTTCCGTGAGTACCTTGATCAATCCATCGATGTCCAACGGAGCCAGGGCGGTAACCACGGGCAATCGACCGATCAATTCGGGAATCATGCCGAATTCGAGAATGTCGTCGGAGTGGATTTGGGCGAGAAGTTTGGCGGAATCCGATTCGCTCTTGATGCTCGAGCCGGGTCCAAATCCGAGCGATCGTTTGCCCAGTCGCTTGCTCACGATATCCTCGATTCCGACAAACGTTCCGCCGCAGATGAACAGGATGTTGGTCGTATCGAGTTGGATGTACTGCTGCTAGGGGTGCTTGCGTCATCCCTGCGGTGGAAGGTTTGCGACGGTTCCTTCGAGCATCTTCAAGAGAGCTTGCTGAACACCTTCGCCGGAGACGTCGCGGGTGCTCGAGACGGTCTGGCTCGTCTTGCCGATCTTGTCGATTTCGTCGATGTAGAGAATACCGCGTTGGGCGGCTTCGATATCGAAATCGGCAGCATGCAGCAACTTGAGGAGGAGGTTTTCCACGTCCTCGCCCACGTACCCGGCTTCCGTCAGCGTGGTTGCATCACCGATGGCGAAGGGAACGTTGAGCATTTTCGCCAGGGTGCGTGCCATCAGCGTTTTGCCGCTTCCGGTGGGGCCGACCAGCAGGATGTTCGATTTCTCTATTTCGATATCCGAACCTTCCCAGTCGGCGCTGAGTCGTTTGTAGTGGTTGTGAACCGCAACGGCCAGGGCGCGTTTGGTTTGGATTTGCCCGATCACATACTGGTCGAGGTGCTCGACGATTTCCCGTGGGGAGGGGATTTCGGTGAAGAGCTTCTTGGTGGGCCCGCGCCTGCGCTGTTCCTGATCGAGGATGGATTGGCACAACTCGATGCATTCGCCGCAGATGTAGACGTCTCCGGGACCTTCGACGAGGGGGCCGACATCCCGATAACTCTTGCGGCAGAACGAACAGAAAGCATTCTTCTTCGCAGCGCCGCCATTGCCGCCGCGGCGGCCGGCCATCATATCCTTGCCTGAGGGCATTCTCGACTCCTTGCTTTGAGCAACCAAAAACAGGTCGTTGCCGACGTTGTTTCGGGTAGTGGTTCACGTAGTGGGAAGCTCGATTGTCAGCGCCTGCGAGCGGGGCTTTGCAAAGCAAGGCCCCAATTGGAGGTGCAAACCGGGCATCCGTGACCACAGTTACGAGCCGATGGGTAAAGTTGCGTGATCGCGCGTGGCGACAGCGGCCTCCCAGGCCGAGGAAGATTCACTCCACTGCATGGCAGTATATCACAAGTTTTCCGATGGTTTGGCATCGTCTTCTCGAGATCGACTGGCAGGAGGAGCGTTTCGTTGCGTTGCCGAACGGGCAGAGGGAGGACCGCCGGTCAGCAACGCCTTAATCTTTCGGAATTCTTGATCGTCGATGTCACCCCCACTTCGCATTTCTTCGAAATTCTTTTCCAGCAGATCGCTTGCGGGCTGGTCCTTCGTGTTGGAATCGCGCAACTTTGACAGGGCAAAGAAAGCGATTCCCGTTGCCACAGACAAGACCAATAAACCCAGTACAGCCTGAACCACGGTATCCGAAAAAAATGCGTTGGCAGAAGACCAACGGTCAAGTGCGGTATTCATTGGACGAGCAACCGGTGAAGTCTCCAAGAAGGCGATGGTTTATCCCTCCTATGTTAACCGAAATGCTTCGAGAGTCATTCCCGACTCCGCACGCCGCAATGGTATGCATGTCCCAGCGGGCCGGGCCAGAGGGCTGGCCGCAATTTGCAAGAAATTGTTCGCTGGCAACCCAGCTGGGCGGTGCCTAACCGGGGCAAAACAGGGCGAGGGACCCACGGGGCTGCGCGGCGGGACGCCCGAGCGAAACGAACGAGGGGCGACCCGAGCGGGGGCTCCAGCCGCAGGACGAGTGCTGCGGGGGCAAGGCTGAGGGACGCAAGCCTAGGGGGGGAAAGCCGAGCGACCAGAGCAAAGTCTGGTCGCGAAGCATGAAGGGCGGCCAGAACGGCACCTGGATTGGATTCGGAGGAGGCGATCAGGCCAAGCCCAAACGCTCTTTCGGATCTTTCAGAGCATGATGCAATCGAGCCAACGCCTCGGTTTCGATTTGTCGCACGCGCTCGCGGGTCAGGCCGAGTTCAGCCCCGATCTCCTTGAGGGTGTGCGGGGGGCAATCCCCCAGGCCAAACCGCATTTTCAGGACGGTCGATTCCCGATCGTCGAGCGTGCCGAGCAATTCCAGCGCGGTCTTCATCACATCGTGGTCCAAGAGTTCCTCGTCGGGGCTCTTGCGCCGCTCGTCCATCACCATCTCGCCCAACGACCATCCCTGTTCGGATTGGTCGCTCTGAGGCGTCGCGTTGTAGATCTGGATCGCCTTTTTGATGATGGGCAGCTTCTTCTTGGGTAATCCGAGGATTCGGGCGACTTCCTCCTGGGTCGGCATCCGACCCAATTCTTCGCTCAGGCGGGCCGTGGCTCGTCGCCACTTGCTGAGCAATTCAACCATGTAGGCTGGGATGCGGATCGTTTTGGCGGAGTTGATCAGCGCCCGTTTGATCGACTGCTTGATCCAGTAACTGGCGTAGGTGCTGAAACGGGTGCCGATATCGGGATCAAAGCCTTCGACCGCCCGGAGCAGCCCGAGGTTTCCCTCCTCGATCAGGTCTTGGAGGGCCAGCCCTTTGCCGACGTAACTTCGCGCGATGTTCACCACCAAACGGAGGTTGGCGCGAACCATGCGATCCCTGGCTTGAACATCGCCCAAGGCGATTTGACGGGCCAGGAACTGTTCGTCCTCGGCAGTCAGAAGTTTGGTTTCGTTGATCTCTCGAAGGTAAGTTTCGAGAGGTGATTGCAGTTGGTCGCCATCCTTGCGACGTCGACGGTCGGTAATCGTGTTGATTTCGTCGTCGAGTGGATCCTCCACGTTGTCCAGAAACGGTCGAGGATGAACCATCGATGGGTCTTTCTGACGTGCACGAGGGAAGCAGAAAATGAAATGGGGAGAGACACGAGTAGATCGGCGGAAATGCATGTATTTCTAAGGAATTCCCCCCCGTACCCGCCTGTAGCGGATGTGCCGAGAACGCAAACCGCTGTCCGTTCGGCGTTTTTGCCTTACAATCGCTTCTATCGGACTGGATGGGGAGGCCCCCGGTCGATGATCCCTGCTTTCCACTCACTTGATAAGACTTGCCGATGCTCTCACCGCACGCGACCGATTCATCGCCTACGATCACCACTCCTGACGGTTGTGCCGAACATGCATCCTGCAGCACCCGAGATTGCGATATGCACTGGTCGAACTGGGCGACTGACGTGTTGGCTGGGGAAGCGATCGATCGAACGCAGGCGCTGGCCATCCTAAATTCGAGCGATGAAGAGTTGATGGATGTGCTCTCGGCCGCCAACCGCATTCGCAGGCATCATTTTGGCAAGACCGTTCAGCTCTACTTCCTGATGAACGCCAAGAGCGGTCTGTGTCCTGAGGATTGTCACTACTGCAGTCAGTCGAAGGTGTCCGACGCGCCGATCCCGAAATACACGATTCTCAGCCGCGATAAATTGCTCGACGGAGCCCGTGTCGCTGCAGAGCGTCAAAGCAAAACATACTGCATTGTGATCAGCGGCCGAGCCCCCAACGAGCGGGAACTCAAGGCGATTGAAACCATCGTACCGGAGATCAAGCAGAAATATGGCTTGAACATCTGCGCTTGTCTCGGACTCTTGACGGAGCCTCAAGCCCAGCGGCTGGCTGCGGCCGGCGTGGATAAAGTGAACCACAACCTCAACACCAGCCGCGAGCACTACGAGAAGATCTGCACCACGCATACCTTCGATGATCGGATGGAGACCCTGCGCAACGTCCGCAAAGCGGGGTTGCAGTTGTGCAGCGGGGGGATCATCGGGATGGGGGAACGGCGTGAAGACATCGTGGAAATGGCTTTTTCGCTCCGCGAGTTGTCGGTCGAGTCGATTCCCTTAAACTTCTTGCATGCGATCGATGGCACACCCCTGGAGAACCAAGAGTACCTCTCGCCGCGGGATTGCTTGCGTGCCCTGGCCATGTTCCGTTTTGTCAATCCTTCGAGCGAATTGCGTATCGCCGGGGGACGCGAACGGCATTTGCGATCGCTGCAGCCACTCGGGCTGCTCGTCGCCAACAGCATCTTCGTCGGGGACTATCTGACGACCCAAGGCCAGCCCCCCAACGAAGACTATCAGATGATTCAAGATCTCAGTTACGAGATTACCGGCCAAGCGATGGTTCCCGAATGACCCTTGAAAAAGAGAAATCATGCCGAGACTGACTGTAGAAGGAATGGGCGAGTTCGATGTCCCTCAGGGCAAGCGATTGATCGCAGCGCTTCGCGAAGAGGTGGGGAGCGATCAATTGCACGCATGCGGTGGCAAGGCTCGGTGCACGACTTGCCGCGTCGAGTTTCTCGCTGGCGAGCCGACCCAGATGACGGCGGCGGAGCGAGACATCTTGGCGGCTCGCGGTGTGACCGGCGTGCGGCTCAGCTGCCAAATCCAGTGCGATCAGGACATGAGCGTACGCTTGATCAGCCGTTTCGAAGGGAGTGGTCGCAAGGATTGCGGTTCCCCGTACACGGAACAGATCGAGCCCCAACCTGTCCAGTGGGTGGATCGATAGGACATCCCGTTGGCTATCGCGAGGTGATGCTCCATGCTCTTGGTCGATAATCCAGTACTGCAGCGGGAATTGCTGACCAATCTCCGAGCGCCGCGGGCGTTCGTGCTCATGCTGGTGTATCAGATCGCCTTGGCGGCCGTCGTCCTGATCGCTTATCCGCGGGACGCCCGGATCGATCTGAGTCGCGAGTCGGCGTCCGCCCAGCGCCTCGTCGATTTCTTTTTCGTCGGCCAGTTCGCCATCGCATCGTTGATGGCTCCGAGCTTCACCGCTGGATCGATCACCGGGGAAAAAGAACGCAAGACCTACGAGATGCTGTTGGCCAGTCCGCTGCGGCCTTGGGTGATCGTATCGGGGAAACTGGTGGCGGCCTTGACGCACTTGGTTGTTCTCATCCTGGGTTCGCTTCCGATTATCATGCTCTGTTTGCCCCTGGGCGGGGTTTCTATCTACGAGCTTCTCGCGGCCTACATGGGGCTGGTCTTCGCCATCTTTCTCTTCGGTTCGATCAGCGTTTTTTGTTCCAGTTACTTCAAGCGGACCTCTTCGTCGCTGGTGGTCAGCTATGTGCTGATTCTTCCGATCTTGATCATCGGAGTCTTTGCGTGGCTCGGATTGTCGTCGCTGGGCGATGTGCGATTGATGATGACGGTGACCGTTGTACCGCTGGCGTGCCTGCTCCTCGGGTCGTTGCTTCTGTCGGTTACGGCGAGGCGTTTGTTGTATCCGCCCGACATCGGTAGTCAGGGGAGCGAAGTGGTGGATCTCGAGCGAGAGCAGCGCGAAGCGGTGGGCTTGGTGATCCAGCGCGATCAGTTCCCGGACAATCTCTTTGCACCCCCGAGGCGCAAGACGCTGATGGAGGATGCCGCCAACCCTGTCTACGACAAGGAAATGCATGCGGAACTCTTCAGCCAGGGGACGTTGATGTTGCGCCTGGTGATCCAGTTGAGCATGCTGTTGGCGATTCCGTTGATGGCGATCTTGCTTTTCATTTTTCCGAACCTGGCATCGTACTACGTGAGTTACGTACTGGTCTTCAATCTGCTCACAGCGCCGGTCTTCAATGCCGGCAGCATTACGGGCGAGCGAGAGCGACAGACGTTGGATTTGCTCCTGACCACGACCGTTTCCTCTTCGCAGATCCTGTGGGGAAAGTTGATCGCGGGATTCCGAATCTCGTTTGTGCTGACCTGTTTCCTGATGTTTCCATTGCTCCTGTCGTGCATCAATCCGGAGTTGTCCAGGAACTGGCGCGCGATGCTGGCTTATTTCGGGATTTGCATCACGGCATCGGTTTTCAATTCGGTCCTCTCGCTGTTCGTATCGACGATCGTCCGCCGGACAAGCGTAGCACTGATGACCTGCTACGTGACATTGCTGGTCCTGTACTGTTTGCCGATCGCGATCTACTTTTTGTTCTGGAATTTTTCTCCTTCGGACGTCGACGTGGAAGGGCTTCGATTCTTGGGAATCACCAGTCCCTTGATGGCGGCGGACAGCGTTCCGATGACAGCGGTCCAGTCGGGGACCACAACGGCTCGCGCCAAGATCGGATCGTGGTGGCTGGTCGCGGCGTACTTTGGAGTGACCATGCTCGCGACTGGGTTGCTGCTTGCACTTACCACGTTTCTCTTTCGGAGCCGTTGGCGGCTCACAGGTCGAGGTTAGTTATGCCGATTCCTCCCTTTCGCGGGTTGGGGCCCTCCGAGGCAATCAAGCAATTGACGCAGTGGGTCAATCAACCGATGCTGACTCATGCGTTCAAAGAGGCGGCGCAGAAGCTCGGCATTCGCGAGGTGCCATCCCTATCGGGCCTGCAGGAGCTCCTTCGCCAGGCAGGCCGTTGGATCGACGCGGCAACCGAACCTTGGTCCGAGAACCAAACCCGGCCGCTCGTCCCCGGCATCAACGGAACGGGCGAGTGGATCAGCGGGCGTTGGACTGCGTCGAAGCTGGCACCGGACACCCTGGCCTTGCTCCATTTGATTCACACCCATACCACCGAGGACATCGAGGTCGAGCGACGTTGCAGCATGGCCCTGATGGGAGCGACGGGCGCCGCCGATGCCTTGGTGTTGCCCAATGTGGGAGCGGCCTTGGATGCGGCGGTGCGAGGTTTGTTCGCCGCCCATCGTATCGAGCGCGTGGTTCTGCCTCGCCAATACTGTATCCGGGTTCCCTCGGGGCCTTCGCCCGGAGGCAGCATGCTGCCGGACATGCTCGAGGCGTGCGGCGTTCCAGTCCGCGAAATCGGCTCGAACAGCGAATGCCTCGCATCCGACTTTGAACGTGCGTTCGATTCGCCCAAGCAGTTGCTGATGATTGCAAGCTGCGGCCCCCGCGACCCGGCGCTCCAGGGGGGGATCGATCGCGCGACCGCCGACGAGTGCCTCGTGTGCGATTTGGTCTTCGACGGCTCGCTCCACGATCTGTTGGATCTGGGGATTCCCTCCCAAGCCTTGAGCCGTCGGTGGGACCACGGCCCCGATCTGATGATCGTCCCCGGACACTACCTGCTCGGAGGTCCCGAATGCGGGATTCTCCTCGGCAAGAGAGAGGTGATCCAATCGATTCGGAAAATGGCAGAGGGTACAGGCATGCTGGCGTCCCGCGCGACCCATTTGTTGCTGTCCGAAGCCATTCGAGTCTCCCATTCGCGCGAAGGATGGAATGCAACACCGATCGGTGCCGTGCTAACCAACTCGCTCGCGAATCTGGAAAATCGAGCCAAACGGATCGCCGCCCAGTGCGACAGCTCCAAGATCGATGTGAAGATTGAATGCTGCACGAAACCTTGCAGGATCGGGAGCGGCGTCTGGCACGAAGTCGCCCTCGAGAGCGCGGTACTCCGTCTGATCCCGAAATCGGGGATCACTCCTTCGCAAATCGCAGAGCGGTTGATGCAACGGACACCATCGATTTGGAGCAATGTCTTCTCGGATCGCGTGGAGTTGGTATTGCGCACCATCGAACCCTCCGAGGATTCGGCCGTCGTCTCGGCATTGTGCGGTTTGTCCTCGGATGGCGATACCACCGAAACCCACTCAAGTTCTCCAACGCCCTGACCCGCATTCAAAGTACCCGCACTCATGCAGCACAAGTCGTGGATTCGACTCAGTCCCAAAGACCATTGTATCGTTGCCCTTCGGCGACTCGTCAAAGGCGAAGTCATCGACTTGCAGGACGGCTCGCCCGATCTGATCGTGAGATGCGATACACCCGCAGGACACAAACTGTCGATCGCGGACCGCAGCGCTGGCCAGGAGATCTTCAAGTACGGTTGGCCGATCGGCGTGGCGAGCCATTCGATCGCGCGAGGCGACCACATCCACGATCACAACCTTCGCTGCGAACACGCGCTCGACTACACCGATCTCGCTTCCCAAACACCCGAACCTCCTCAACCGATCCGAGACAAGACGTTTCAAGGCTACGTCCGCAGTACAGGTCGGGTCGGCACACGCAACTACGTCGCCATCATCTCCACCGTCAACTGCTCGGCAGGAGTCTCCGGGGCGATCGCCCGCCACTTTGATTCGGATGCCTTGAAAGCCTACCCCAATATCGATGGAGTCGTAGCATTCAAGCATGACAGCGGCTGCGGCATGGCCTATGAAGGGATCAAGCATCGCACCCTCAGTCGCGTCCTGGGCGGCATCGCACGGCATCCCAACATTGCAGCGTATGTCCTGATCGGTTTGGGATGCGAACAAAACACTCTAGGACACCTCCAAAAAAACCAGAAACTCGTTCAGCTTCCAGGAATGCGATGGCACTCTCCGGAGGGTCAATCGCACACCCAGGATGTTCCGGTTTTATCGATCCAAGACGTCGGTGGCACCCGGGCGACCATTCGTCGCGGTGTTGAACTCGTTCGCGAGTTGCTCCCCCAGGTCAACCAATTGCAGCGTACCACGGTCGCGGCGAGCGAGTTGGTGCTCGCAACCAAATGCGGAGGGTCGGACGGCTACTCTGGCATCACCGCAAACCCTGCGTTGGGCGTGGTGGCGGATCGCGTGGTGGCGTGCGGTGGAGTCGCGATCTTGTCCGAGACCACCGAACTGTACGGCGCCGAGCAACTCTTCACCAAGCGAGCCCAGTCCGAAGCTGTCGCTCGCAAGCTGCTCGATAAATTGCAGTGGTGGCGAGAATACACGGATCACTATGGCGAAGATATCGACAACAATCCTTCCCTAGGAAACAAAGCGGGCGGACTGACCACCATCATCGAGAAATCGCTCGGCGCAGCCAGCAAAGGTGGAGCCACCGCGCTGCAAGATGTCATCGATTATGCGGAAACGATCCCAGGGAGAGGACTGGTCATTATGGACTCTCCCGGATTCGATCCTGTCTGCGTAACCGGGATGGTGGCCAGCGGCGCCAATGTCGTCGTGTTCACGACGGGACGAGGCAGTTGCTTTGGATGCAAACCGGTGCCTAGCATCAAGGTGGCGACCAACACACCTCTCTTTGAACGGATGCCCGAAGACATGGATCTGAATATGGGAACGATCCTCGATACCGAATCGATCGAACAAGCCGGGGACCGCATGTTCGATGCGATCCTCGAAACCGCCAGCGGCGCGAAGACCAAGAGTGAGCTCTTGGGTTACGGCGATGACGAATTCACTCCATGGTCCATCGGGCCAACTCTGTAAAGGAACCCATGTCGGACTCAAAAACGCTCAAAGATCTCCAAGAGATGGTTGACGCCTTTGCTAAGGAACGATGCTGGGAGCGATTCCATGCCCCCAAGAATCTTGCGATGTCGGTGGGGATCGAAGCCGCCGAGTTGATGGAACATTTCCAGTGGACCGACCCTCGCGAAAACGTCACGACGCAACAGCTCTCGGCCATCGGCGAGGAAATGTCGGACGTCCTGGCGTATTTGCTGAGGCTGGCGAGCGTGCTCGAGATCGATCTTGAGAACGCATTCCAGGCCAAGCTTGTCAAAAACGCGATCAAGTATCCCATCGAAGCGAGCTAGGATCTTCCGCCGCAAATCAGCGTTTCCGAGTCCATCGCAACGGAGTTCCCGTCGCCGGACGGTGGCAGGAACGGCAATCACTTCAGGGTCGTCATGTACTCGATCAAGTCGAGGAACTCCGTCGGGGCGACGGTCACTCCCAAATTTTCAGGCATGCTGCTCTGCAGCGATTGCTTGCGCTCGGCGATATCGTCCGCTTTGTTCAGTGTCCGCGTCTTGCCTTCGGGGAGCGAGAGCACCAGTTCCTGGTCCGTTTCCTTGGCCACAAAGCCGATCAACACTTCATCGTCGTTGGTGCGGACTTGTTCGCTGATGTACTTCTGATCCATCTTGGCGCTCGGTTCGACGATCGATTCGATCAGATCGTGACGATTGAGTCGGACGGCTACCTGCGTTAACTCGGGCCCGAATTGATATCCCTTGTCTCCGACGCGATGGCAATTGGCGCAAACCCGGGCGAAGACTTGTTGCCCATTCTTGGCGTTCCCGCGAAGGCTTTCGAGGGCTGCATAGGCGTTGTTTCGAGCGACTTGTTTGCTCGTCTCCGGAGGCTGGACCAACAGCTTGATGTGTTTCTCGGCAGCGATACCCGGTCCATTGGATGCGAGGAATCGATCGACGGCTTCCATTCCCTTGGGGCTCTTTTGAGCCAGTTCGCCGGACTTGTACATGGACTCCCAAGTGGACTGTGTCGCTGCAATCGCATGCTCGGTCACATACTCCAGCCAGGGGTCCATGGGGCTTTCGACAATTTTGAGCAGCGAGTCGATGCTGGCCTCATTTTGGAAATAGCTCAAGGCCCGAGCGGCCTCTGCTCGTACGCGTGGGTGCGGATCGTTGGCGGCGAGCGCAATCTGCTTGAAGGCGTTGGGGCTCAATCGGCTCAGATCGCTCCACACGTGTACGGCCGCCGCCCGTGCTCGAGGATCCGAGGACGATCCGATTTGCTCCATGAGACGGTTGTCGATGCGATGATGGGTTTGCAGGACCCACATGGCTTCGCACAGCAGCAAATCTCGCTGAGGATCTGTGTTCGCGATTGTCGGCAACCACGCGGCGACTGCTTTTTCGACTTGAATGGGATCGCGGTCCGACAATTCTCGTCGGGCGCGAGCTCGCGTTCGGGGTTCCAATTCGCGAAGTTGTTCGAGCAATTCGCGTTCACTCTTTCCAAACTGCGTTACAGGCTTTACCAGCGGCCGGTCCTTGGCGACCAATCGATAGATTCTGCCTCGGATGTGATCGCGGTTGGGGTCGCGCTGCGAATACTGCATGTGTCCGATCAGGGCGTTGCTCCAATCGCCAAACCACAGTGCGCCATCGGGGCCGATTTGCGGATCGGCAGGACGGAAATTCTTGTCGCTCGAACGAATCAAGTCATCGGGGCTGCCATCGGCGCGCATGATTCGATTGCCTGCGAAACCCGCCCCGTCATCGCGCAGGGTAAAGCGAGGCATTCCGTTCATATTGATGACGCATGCGTAGGTGAATTGTCCTTGCATCGAATCGGGAAAATGCCTCGACCAGATCAATTCATTCCCCAGCGCGGGGCGCATTCCTTGGTTGTCGAAGATGGGATTCAAGCCTCGTCGCGGGCCGATCTGATTGCCGGACAACGCCGTGGCCCAATGCTGCTGGGCGTTGGTTCCATCGCCGACAATCCCTTGTCCCCAGGGTTCGAACATCATGCACCATGGATTGCCGTAGCCTGGCGTCGTGAACCGCGAAATTTCGAAGGTTTTCGGATCGAAGACGTAGCTTCCCGCCGCGCCCGACCATCGTTTGGGCCCCCAAGGGGTTTCCAAGGTGGTGCTCATGGCGACCCCTTCGAGCATGTGGAGCAATCCCCCATGCGAATACTCGAACGCACCGATCGTATGGTGCGTATCGTCCGTTCCCCATCCGTCGAGATACTCGACAACTTGATCGGCTCGATCATCACCATCGTTGTCCTTGAGCCAGATCAACCGCGGTTGGTCGACGACCAAGACCCCACCGTTGAAGAATTCGAAGCCGGTGGGGCAATGCAATCGATCGTAAAAGACCTTGGAGCGGTCGGCTTTGCCGTCGCCATCGGTGTCTTCCAGGATGAGAAGACGGTCGTCGGGCCGCGAGTCTCCTGGCCGCCACTGGGGATAGGTGGGCATGCACGCCACCCATAAGCGGCCTCGGTTGTCGAAGTTGAGTTGCACGGGCTTGGCGAGTTCTGGAAACATCGACTCGTCTGCGAACCGTCGGATTTCGAGCCCATCCGGGACTTGCGTGGCTGCGATAAATTCGTCGGGTGAGAGGTATCGGAGTTCCTTGGGTTCGGAGTAGCTTTGCGTCGGAGTGCCGAAGCGGGTGGGGGGAACGATCAATGCTTCGGTCGCTTGATCGTCGATCTTGGGAACCGGACTGCCTGCAGCCACCGTCCAGATCGCAGCGTCGCGGGCGCGAGCCATCTGGCGAATCTTGTTGTATTCTCGCGGGAACGTCTCATGGTCCCAGGTCCTGCGTCCTCCGTAGACGTACCAACCGTTGACCATGCGGTAGTCCTGCAGGTGCAACCAGGACTTGTCGTCGACGAGTTCTCGAATTTGATTCCAACGTTCCTCAGGACAGGCCTTCAAGGCATCGCGCTGGGGCTTGCCAAGCAATTTTTCGGAGAGGATGTCGGCCACGAGGGCTGCCCCCTTGGCATTGACCTGGAATCCGGCCAATGTGTACTGGCATCCCTGTTGAGTATCGAAGGCGGCCTTGGTTTCTTCGAACAATTCGACGACGGGCCAACCGGTGAGTGCTGCGACCTCGAGGTGAGCTTTCGAGTAGGCAGAAATCCGCTGGTTGATCGGCCCGGATTCCGGTAGGAGCGGATCGTGGGTGTCCTCGAAGGCGATCGGTGCGACCAAGACAAAGCGGACTTTGCTCCCGGTGTCGTCGCGCGTGTAGCGTTCCGCGAACTGCTCCACGAAACTCACGTAGCTTCGAACAAAGCCTTCGGTCTGGGACTCTCCCGCATAGGATTCATTGAATCCGAAGAAACAGAACACCGTGTCGGGTGAAAAGTGATAGAGCGGGTCGTCCAGGAGCGCGTAGTTTCCGGGTCGCTGTCGCACGGTGACTTCGTCCGCCGGGCGAGCAAAGTTGCGAACCACAAGCTCCTTGTCTGGGAAGGCTACGTGCAATTTGGCTTCGAAGTGCCCGTACAAGTTCATCTTTTCCGCCAGCGAGTTTCCGACGAAGGCGATTCGTTCCCCCCGAAAGAAATCGATCGGCAGCGCGGCGGGCTTCAGATCGGGACGTTTCGTCCGATCCGGCGGCGCCAGCAGTTGTCGGCCGGGGACCTCCTTGTCGTCGGCCAGCGATGGCCGATGCAAGGCTGTGCCGGTGGACAGCCATGCGAGTGTGACGACAAGCGTCCATCGAAAGGCAGTTGAATTCATGCTGTTGCGGGAATTCCGGTTGCGAAGCGATCGGAGCATCGGATCTCGTGGAGGGTGGGGGGAGGGAAACAACCGCGGCCGAACCGTTGGCCTCTCGGATTGCATGGGGTACTTGAAAAACCGAGCCCTATGGTAGTTGGAATTCGGATCGGGGGACAGGATCCTCGCGACAAATTCCTCGTCGACCAACACCGCAGGGCGAGTTCCGTCTACATCCGCTCGACGATGCGGATACCGAGCAATTCCAGGCCTACCCTCAACGTCTGGCCGACCAAATGGGTCAGTTTCAATCGCGACAATCCCATCGACTCGGTTTCTGCCTTGAGGACTGGGCATTGATCGAAAAAGCTGCTGAAGGTGCGCGCGGTGTCGAACAGATACTCCGTGATGAAGTTCGGCAGATAATCTTGCATCGAATGCTGGAGCATCTCCTCGAAGCGGATAAGCTGCAGGCCGAGGGCGGCTTCGATGGGGAGTTGCAGATCCAAAGGCGCCGACTGCCATTTCTCGGGCGTCCAGCCTTGAGCTTCTGCTTTGCGGAGGATGCTGCGCGTGCGGGCATACGAGTACTGGATGTAGGCGGCGGTGTTTCCTTCGAGCTGGACCATCTTGTCCATATCAAAGACGTAGTTGCTCTCTCGGTTGTGGGATAGGTCCGCATACTTGATGGCACCGATGCCGACGATCTCCGCGACTTGGCGCTTCTCGGCTTCGTCCATTTCGAGACCCGCTCCTTGGAGCCGATTGGGATCGCACGCAACGGCCCAGGCGCGTTCGACGGCTTCGTCGAGCAGCGGTTCCAAGCCGACGGTGCTTCCCGACCGTGTTTTGAACGGTTTGCCATCTTTGCCCAGGACCGTTCCGAAACTGATGTGCTTGAATTGCGTGTGTTGATAGCCCATTTTCTCGAGTACGGCGAACAGCTTGGCGAAGTGTTCGCTCTGGCGATGATCGACGACATAGAGACATGCGTCCGGTTCGAACTCGCGTTCGCGAAACATAGCTGTCGCGATATCGGTGGTGGCGTAGAGGTAAGCCCCATCCTGCTTTTGGACGATCATCGGGGAATCGAATCCGTCGACAAAGACGCATATAGCGCCGTTGCTCGGCACCGCGAGCGACTTGGCAAACAGTTCCTCGATGACCGAACCGAGCAGATCGTGGTAATAGCTCTCGCCGTATTCATGGTCGAACTTGATGCCGAGTCGATCGTAGACGGCATGAATCTCGTCGAGGCAACGGGGCAGGAACTCGTGCCACAGTTTCAGATTCTCTTTGTCACCTCGATGGAGTGCAGCGGTTTCGGCTAGCACGGCGCTGTTGAGATCGGCATGGGCTCGGGCATCCGCTACGAGTTTCGGGCTCGATTCGGTTTGCGCGATCAGTTCCTGCTTCGATGCCCGTTCGCCCTCGGCTTCCTTGAGTTTATTTTGAGCCGTTTGGAATTCCTTGACCGCTTTCTTGTCTTGCGGGGTCTCCTCGTGTTTCTTGCGAGCGAGTTCGACACGCTGGGCTGCTTGCTGGATATTCGCCTCCATCTTGGGGACCGCAGCGATGGCATCTTGATACGCGATGATCGATTGAACGTGCCGATACAGACGGCTCAGCTCCGCCACCGGTTGGCATTGGTAGGCGGCCTCGTCCCGGAAGTGTTTGTAACCGTAGATGATCATTCCGAATTGGGTGCCCCAATCCCCGAGATGATTGTCGGTGACGACGCGATGCCCCAGAAATCGCAACGTGTTGGCGATGGCATCGCCGATCACGGTCGATCGAATATGTCCCACGTGCATCGGCTTGGCGACGTTCGGGGACGAGTAATCGACGACATACGTTTTCGGCTCGGCCGCGCGATCCACCCCCAGGCGATGGTCGTTGGCAGCTCGATTCAGTTGCTGTGCGATCCAGGTCGGAGAGAGCCGCAGATTGATGTAGCCTGCGCCGGCGATGGAAACGGATTCGCAAATGTCATCGAGATTGAGTCGATCGACGACCATCTTGGCAATTTCCAGCGGCGGTTTGCCGAGCGGTTTCGCCAGAGGCATCGCGATGTTGGCTTGGTAATCGGCCAACTGCGGTTCGCGCGAGGGAACAATCCGTTCCAGCGAGGCCGACTGGAGTTGGGGGTTGTCGATGACTTCGGACAATGCCGCAGCGAATCGCTCGCGGAGAAGAGTGAGGATTTGCATGGAGTCCAGGCTAGGTAGGTGGAGGCTGCTTGTGCCGCTGATTGGACTGGGGCATGGGAATGGGGCCTGCGAAGGCATCCAGGATCACCAGGAGGTTCAACAATCCGGCAACGGCCGTGTAGAGGGTCCCGAGTTCGAACCCCGCCGAGGATTCGAGATGCCAGCGCGAGAGGGCTTCCCGGTTGTTCCTGGCATTCACGTCGATGGGAGGTGGTGCCATGAATCCGTTCAAGAATTTTCGCTGGGGATCTCGATTGCCGATCCACGCTTGCACCAAACTCGGTGCGGCAGGCAGTCCGACCAAGACTTGAGCGGGGTACTGGATTCGAAAATCGTCGGCAGAGAACGATGCATAGACGACGCGTCCACGTCCAATAACCATTCCCATCACGAACAGGCCGAGAATGCAAGCCGCGAACAGATAGGCCTTGTTCTTTCGGCCTTGGTAATAATGCCCCGCCGCGGGGAACAAAATCGCGAGGGCCATAGCGACGTAGCGATTCTTGAGATCGACGACGCAATCGTCAACGACGATTTGGTGGGACGGTGCTGCCGTGGTATTCATGCTCTAAAGGGTCCTTATTACGCGTTCGATGCAATCGCATGCCAGGTCGATATGCGATTCCTCGGTGACTCCAGGTGGAGGAAGGAATCGCAAACGGGTTGGATTGCTGCCGGCGACGAACCCCATCAGGCCTTCGTCATACAATCGGGTCAATACCTTCTTGGCTGTCTCCTCGGAGCCATCGCCCGGGGTAAACGCGATCATCATTCCTTCTCCGTGCGGGCCACTGAGTCGACCGGGATACTTTGCCGCAATCGCTTCGAGGCGATTGCGGAAATAGAGGTGCCGTCTCATGTTCCAACCGTGGTCCCCGAAACATCCCTTGGTCTCGAGATGGTCGAGCACAGCCAGACCGCATCGAATCGAAGCCGTCGATGCTGTGAAGGTTTGCGACAAGATCGGTCCCTTGGGTTTCAAGGCGGATCCGAAGAGGGTTGCACACACTTGCGTGATCTTGCCGAGGGTCACGATATCGGCGTATTCATCGAGGCCGAAATGCTGAAAAGCGAACGGGCGGCTCAATCGTGAAAAAGTCTGCACCTCGTCGAAGATGATCAATACGCCTCGCTCGCGGCACGCCCGGCATAAGCCCAGGAAGTATTCCGCCGTGCCGGGGTAGTAGCCCCCTTCGCCCGCGACCAGTTCGAGCCACAAGCATGCATGCTGACCGGGGTAGCGATCGAGCAAGCGGTGAAGACCATCCAGGGCGCTGCGAGTCGTTCCCGCCGGATCGCGCGGGTGGAACATGGTGATGTAGTCGACGTCGAGTGTCGGCGGCAAACCGCTGCGGTAGGCGGGGCGATCGGTCAACGCGGCCAATGCCAACGTCCGACCGGCGAAGCAGTTGTCGATGCAAATCACGCGCGATGCGGGCGCGCGATGGTGGAATGCGATCTTGAGCGAGTTCTCATTCGCCATTGCCCCGCTGGTGCTGAGCAAGCAGTGGTCGAGTTTCGCTCCCTGGATCCGGGCGAGATCGATCAGCTTTTCGCACATCAGCAACGACGATTCATCGTGCTGCAGATTCCCCTGCATGACGGTGTCTTCGAGCGCGGCGTCGAGCGTCGCTTGGAGCATCTTCGGATCGGAGTGCCCCATCCCGTGGACGCCGATGCCGACGATAAAGTCGAGCTTCACACTCCCGTCCCCGAGTTGTACAAAGGGACCATTCCCCAGACCGCTGCTGAGGTAGGGAAAGTAGGTTGCCCCACCGCGGGCGCTGGCCAGTCGAGCCAACTTGGCTTGGTAGGGCTCGACCAACTCGGGGTCCGGAGGCCGGATAGCATCGATCTTGGCTCGCTGTTCCTCGAGGGCAGCGGCGAGCAAAGCGCGGGCTTGGGCCACCCGAGGATCCGCGGTCAACGCATCGTATTGGAGGGGGGGCTCGGGGTCGGCGACAGATAGGTTTTTTTGCATGTGCAACGAACCACGTCAGGGGATGGAAAGCCTTGGAGTTTGGCAATCTTCAGGGAGTTTACCACGCCCCGCGACCGCGAACCATCGCATTTGCGAGGTTCTTCGAAGTCGGTGAGTTGATCCGAAGACAACTACACCAGGCGCGTGGTTCGGCCCAGGCATTCCAGGAGAAATTCGATCACTTCGACATGTCGGGCCGCTTCGGCGATATCGCGTCCCCAAGTGTACATACCATGCCTGCGAATGAGGTAGGCCCAGCAGGGCTCGCGCCCCTGGAACTGCAAATAGGCTTCGACCTGACGGGCAAGGGCTGGAATGTCCTGGGTATTCTCGAAAATCGGTATCCAGCACGTGGCTTCATGGGTCGTGATCCCTTCGAGCCCCTTGAGCATCTCAAAGCCCGCGATCCGGATACCGCCGACCGCCGCGAAATGGTTCGACAGCAATGTTCCCCAGACACTGTGGGTATGGAGGATCGCTCCAGCGCCGTGGCGGGCCGCCAGGCAGTGTAGGAGCGTCTCGGCACTGCTCTTGGGTTGGCCTTCCACGACCGATTTTCCCTGGTCATCGACCATCACGAAATCGTGCGGCCCGAGGTGCCCTTTGTCTTTGCCGCTGGCGGTGATGATCAAACGCAACGGGTCCCGTTCGACAACCGCGCTGTAGTTGCTGGAGGTGCCGAGCGACCAGCCGCGTGTCCAAAGCTGGTGACCGACGCGGCGCAGTCCTTCGATAGGTTCGGAGAAATGGTCCAAGTGATGCATGGTTGCTCGGCTCACTGGCCCCCTTCTTCCCGTTTGGACCACCAGGGGAGCTGGGCCCCGCCGTCCATGGTCAGCGTGCTGCCGATCATGTAGGCGGCCTCGTCGCTCAGGCTGAAGCAGATGCCGTGCGCCATTTCATCGGATGTCCCCAGCCGTTTTGCAGGCAAGTTGGCGGAGCCGGCGGCGAGTTGATCCTCTGTGAAGAATTTGCGTTCCCCGGGAGTGTCAATCCAGCCAGGGTGGAAGACGTTGACACGGATGCCGTGACGAATCAGCTCGATGGCTGCGGTCCGGGCCATGTGATCGATCGCGGCCTTGGCCATGTTGTAGGCCATCGCGGTCGGAAATGGGATGTTCGCGTGCGGAGAGCTGACGATGGTGATTGCGCCGCCCTTTCCTTGATGAACCATTTGCTGCGCCGAAGCGCGGAGGCCGAAGAACGCACCCCACATCGAGACGTCGATCGTTTTCTTGAAGCCCTTCATGTCGGCTTCGATCATGCTTTGTCGATCGCTGTAGACCGCATTGGAGACGAACAAGTCGAGGGATCCGAAAGCTTCGACGGTTTTAGCGACCATGGCTTCGACGGCGGCTTGGTCGGAGACATCGCACTGGACGACGAGCGCTTTGCGGCCCATCGCCCGAATTTCGTCCGCGACCTTTTCGGCCTCATGGACGCTCGAGCTGCAGTTGACGGTGACATTCGCGCCGCCGCGCGCCAAAGCGATCGCCGCCGAGCGACCTATCCCCTTGGAGGACCCGGTGACCAGGGCGTTCTTTCCTTGAAAGTTATAGACGGGGGGTGTCACGATGAACCCATTGGGGAAAGGGGTATTTGGAGGAAGGGAATCCGCAGGTCTCTCACCCGCCGTCACGGGATTATGAGTCTGCTCGGACAGCCTTGCAAGTCTCCCCAATCGATCCGAGTCGAACCGGAGTTGAAATAACCCTTGGGTATTCGGGTGCAAAGTCACGCATTCAAGTGAACCAAGCGAGGTGCCTCGCAGAGATTCGTACGCTCACGAGGAAGAAACCAGTCGAGTTCCACAACCGGATGTTGGAACTCTGTTGCGAGTCGGCCCCCTCAACCCCAACCCTTCTCCCCCACAGGAGCGAAAAGGGGGAATGAGGGCGGACTGGAAGTTGACAGGAAGTCCGTCGTGCCCTTTGCTGAACCGCCCTCGTTCACATTTCATGGGTTGTTGGTATAGGACCGGCAGGATTCGAACCTGCAACCAAGGGATTATGAGTCCCCTGCTCTAACCGTTGAGCTACGGTCCCAGCGCACGCGTGCAACGAAACGGCATTCTACCTGTGCGGACCGTCACGCCAAGCCGAACACCCCAAGTTCACCCCCTCACGCCGCCCGGCCGGGATAAATTTTTAGGACCGGCAGGCTGGCTGCCTCGGCGATCGCAATCGGCGCACTGGCGACTTGAGAGGCCAGCTCCATCGCCACCTCGTAATCGTTCATCGGCTTGGAGGCTTGGTCGTTGGTCCAGGTCCCGTTCCCCCAACCGCACAAGAGAATCGCTTCTCCCGGACGAGCATGTCGCAATGCGAGTTCGATCGCCGACCTGCGATTCGGAACGATTTGGACGGACGCGGGATATTCACAGCCGTCGAGGACTTGCCAGACCGCCTTTTGTCCGAAACGGACCGAGCGGCGGCTTTGCGTCAGGATCACGCGGCCCGCGGCTCGCTCGAGGACTCGACCGTAAGCAGCCAGCTGTTCCGGTGTGGCTGCGTCGGGTACTTCCGCCACGCAGGTAACCGGAGTTCCGTGACGCGCGAGCGTATGCAGGGCGACCGCCAGGCGATCTGCCTGATCCGCCGCATCGACATAGATCTGAAACGGCGCATCGGTCAATACTCGCTGCATGCGGCCAGGGATTCGCTGCAAACGTTCGATGCCGCGCGTCGTCTCGAAGAGTTCTAGGCCAAAGCTGTAGCCGACCGCGGCTGCGGCCAGCATATGACGCGCGTTGTGGTCTCCCAACAGCTTGCTCGTGATGGGAGCGATACACTTGCCAGCGCTGACCATGATACTCTGTTCACCCGGAGCCGATCGCATGCGACGCCCGGAGACGTCGGCGACCGCATCTAAACCATAAGCGATCGCTTGCGACTGATGTCGGGCAACCCAGCGATTCAACCGCGCGTCATCCGCGTTGTAGATCACAACGCCATGAGGCTTCAACTGATCGAGCAAACCCACCATGGCATTCTCAACACATCGGGTTTGCAGCGTATCGCTGCGCTGGTTCTTGCGGAGGCTCGTAAAGACCAACGCATCGAACCGCAGTCCGAGGCATGCATGCGATCGGAGCATTTCGTCCGTCAATTCGATGACCGCGGCGGGAGTTCCGTTCTCTGCGCTCGTGCGAAGCCACTCGGCAAGCATCATCGCATCGGCATCCGACTCGCAGGGAAGACCCGAGTGCACTCCGTCGCTTCCGCCGAGTGACGAGTAATAGGCCACCGACTTGCCAATCTGTTTGATCATCGATGCGATGGTCAGCGAAGCCGAGGTCTTTCCATGGGTTCCCACCACTCCGATGGTTAAGACTCGCTCGCACGGCTGGCCCGCAGTTGCAATCGCCAGTTTGGCGTACGCCTCGCGCACATCCTCGACAATGCATTGAGGCACGGAGCTGGGAAGCAATTGGTCGGTCAAAATCGCGATGGCTCCATGGTTGATCGCTGTGACCACATCGCGATCCGGCTGGGTCCATGGAGTGATGCCGGCGGCGAAAACCCACTCGAGCATCGGCGACTCAGGATGGGAGTCGCACGACTGACATACGATGTCATCGGCTCCCACAAACTGCGCGGAAGGGAAAAGTTGCTTGAGCGAAACCGTGGGACGCAACGAAGATGTCACTGGACGAGGCCTCCTTGCCAATCGATCGTGTATGCGGGGTTGAATTGTCGGGATGCATTCGAACGCGCGGCAACCTCAAGTCCGTCTGAAACTGCCCGCAGAGCATTCCCTCGCAATCGAGCTTGCATCAAGTCGATCACCCTTTCAACGTGTCCCGAACCCCCCGTTCACGTCAAGTCGAAATCTCAACGAATTCGTTGAGGATTGATAGCATTTCCATCGCATGGGAAAGGTGCGGTAAGACATTCAAGCAACAAAAAAAGGCAGTTGCGTGAGCAACTGCCTTTTCGTAGCGACGCGCTTTGGAGGAGGCGTCGTGGCATTACAGTCCAGGTGGCGCTTTCGGTGCCGGTGGCGGTGCCGGTGCCGGTGCCGGAGCGGGTGCCGGTGCCGGAGCGGGTGCCGGAGCCGGAGCCGGAGGCTTGGGAGCTGGAGCTGGAGCCGGTGCAGGGGCCGGAGCGGGTGCTGGTGCCGGTGCTGGTGGCTTTGGCGCTGGTGCCGGAGCCGGTGCTGGAGCCGGAGCCGGAGCCGGAGGTTTTGGCGCCGGAGCCGGAGCTGGTGCGGGTGCCGGAGCTGGTGCCGGTGGTTTCGGAGCTGGAGCCGGAGCCGGAGCCGGAGCCGGAGGCTTGGGTGCTGGCGCTGGAGCGGGTGCTGGCGCTGGAGCGGGTGCTGGAGGCTTGGGTGCTGGCGCTGGAGCGGGTGCTGGAGGGTGGGGTGCTGGCGCTGGAGCGGGTGGTGGAGGTGCGGGTGGATTCGGTGCCGGTGCTGGTGCGGGAGCCGTTGCTGTGGCCGCTGCGGGTGAGGGAGCCGGGACCGGAGCTGGAGCCGGAGCCGGGGGTTTCGGCGCTGGAGCCGGTGCGGGTGCCGGAACGGGTGCGGGTGCGGGTGCAGGTGCGGGTGCAGGTGCGGGTGCAGGTGCGGGTGGCGGTGGCGGTGGCGGTGGCACGACGACGGCGGTTAATTGAGTCATGGGCCCTCGTTCCGTCATGAGGGTCATTTCCGTACCGAGGTCAACGTATTCGCATAGGGTTCCCGCAGTCCATAAATTGCTTTTTGCAGGAATCAAGAGTTTCACGTTGACGGTCTTGGTATCCTCCTTGATCGGATTCGGTGTCACCGTGATTTTCGCGCCGCTGATCCCCGCAATCTTCATGATGTTGTTCGCTACGGCTTCCGCTTCGGCGACCGATGCACCCGGAACCATGGCATGTCGAGCCGCTTCGTACGAGGCGTTGTCGGCCAGGTGACGAATCATCTGGAGCCGGGCCATTTCAATACCGCCGAGAAACAACAGGAACACGATGGGCAGGACAACAGCCATCTCGACTGTCACCGCGCCGCGCCGCATTCGATTCCGCTTTCGCAATTTCATGGTTCTTACCTCACCTTTATCAATTCAAGGAGTCAACACACAGGAGGGGGCGATTGTTGGCGTTCGAGCTTAACGACTAATCAACACAGGAATCTGTCTCGAAATCTCGAGGAATATGTTCTGGAGGTCCGTGGCATTCATGGCGTGGTAGTGTTTGCCGAGCCCCGTATTCGCAACGTTTGCCATCGTGGTTTTGTCTGCTTCGTCGGAGAACGTCACGGTGAAAATCATGATCCCTTTCTCAGCCGCTGCTTTCGCCGCTTTGTTGACATCGCTTCCTGTGGTGTCGATTCCATCGGTCATCAGAACCATGACCTTGGTGGAGAACTGACGGGCATCCTTGCCGGAGAGGATCCCGACTCCCGAGTCAACACCGCTGGCGATACTGGTGGATCCGCCGCTGAAAACCTTGGTGTACTTGTCGAGCCCTGCGTTGATGTCGGAATATTTGGTGGTCAGAGGGACGTCGGCCCCCGACGCGCTCGAGTAGGTAACCAACGAAATGGTTTCCTTCATCGGAGTCTTGTCGAGTTCTTTCAAGAAAACGTCAACAGACCCGACCAAGTCTCGCCATCGGGAGGGGGTCGGTGCCGGTTGATCAAACCACCAAGCAGGTGCCGCGGCCTTGGGCAGAGGAGGGTAGACCGCCTTTTCGTTCGAGGCATAAGCCATCGAGCCAGATCGGTCGATGACCAAACAAATATCGGCTTCGGCTTGATTGGCTCGGGATGTAATCGTTGAGTTGACGCTGTTCGAGAAGCCCGAGTAGGGGATCAGCATCGTCAGCGCCCCATTCGACGATCCCGCGACTCGCTTGATATCCACTTCGACCGCATTGGGATTCGCGCCACCCTTGGTGAACATGTACCGCGATGCCTCGCTGGTTCGCGTCGCCTCACCGAAGACAAAATCGGAATTTTCCAGGGCGAAAGCTTTGCCGGCGACGGGATTGCGTTCCGCCGCGTTCTTGCCAGCGGTAATCGCTTTGGCCTGGTCCCACTGCAGCGCGAACTCTCTCCCCGCTGCACGCGCTGCAGCGTCGGCAGCCACGTACATTTCGGTGCGGTTGAGCTCCATGTACGCGATATTGATCGCGAACGCGGAGATGCCGACCGTGACGGGAAGCATGATTGCAAACATCGGCAATACGCCACCGCGTCGTGATTTTGGATTTGGATGCTTTGTCATGTTGAAAATCTCTCGAGGTTGATGGATCAGGAAAAGCTTCATGCAACAGCGGATCAATACTCTTTCATCATCTCCACTTGACCGACGATATTCTTTCCGGAGTAGAACATGATCGGAACCGTGCCGTTCGTAGAACACGGTGCCGAAACTTCGACCTGGATAAAGGTTCCGTACGCCGCCGCTTGGAAGTCCGTCGGCGTCACTTTGATGTCGTAGCCTTTCACTTTGCGTGTATCCAAGACATTCTTGGCGGCCTGTTGGACCTGGGCCGCCGTCGTGTCTCTCACGATGGCCACGCGAGCCGCTTCAAAGGCCGCCAACTCGACGGTCTGCCTCAAGAAAATCATGGAACAGGCTTCGATCGTTCCCAGAAGTATCGCAACGAACAGCGGAGAAATCACCGCGAATTCGACGACCGCTGCACCGCGGCGACGATCTCGCAACTTTCGACGTGAGAAATGTTTCGGAGCGAACATAAAACCTCGTTGGTTATTTCTCGAATGAACTTTTGCTTCCGCCGGCAAGAGGTCGCGGGGTGACGACCCTTCATGCCTATGAGGGAAGACTATCTCGACGCCGGCCTGGAATCGATGAAATCCATCCGTTTTTCCTTTGCTGCCTTCGTAAAAGCTTCCAATAACTCCGATTGTGAGGCTTGTCTGATCTCTACACTGATTGGAACGTCCACTCCTCTCGAAATCCTGCCGGAGTCACTCATGCCAGCACGACCCTCCTGGACCCGCCGAAATCTCTTGGTTTTTGCGTTCTTTCTGACATTCAGCCCCGCGGGCTCTGCGGCCGATCGGGACGTATGGCTGAACTGGCGAGGGCCGAATCGCGATAGTGTGGTTCAAGATGCGACTTGGCCAGAAAGCCTAGACGAGAGTCACCTCAAACTCGTTTGGTCCCAACCGTTCTCGGACAGCTACTCCGGTCCCCTCGTCACCGAGCAATTCGTCTTCACGACCGAGACGGTCGACGGCTCGGAACGGGTAACATGCCTGGATCGCGTCTCGGGCGAAATCAAGTGGGCTAAGGACTGGAAGGGAGCCATGACCGTTCCCTTTTTCGCCGCTCGCAACGGCAGCTGGATTCGGTCCACTCCCGCTACCGATGGCGAAATCCTTTTCGTGGGCGGGATCCGGGACGTCCTGGTCGCCTTGAATTGCAAGACGGGCGAGGAATTGTGGAGGATCGATTTTGCTGAAAAGTTCGGCAAAGTTCCCGACTTTGGCATGGTGTGCTCCCCCTTGATCGATGGCGAATACCTCTACGTCCAAGCCGGTAAGGGTTTGCACAAAATTTACAAAAAGTCCGGGGACATCGTCTGGAGTTCGCTCGTCGATGACGGGAACATCATGAGCAGCGGCGCGTTCTCCTCGCCGGTGATCGCCACCCTTCACGACAAGCGTCAATTGCTCGTGCAAACCCGCACTTTCCTGGCAGGGGTGGACCTGGATAGCGGTTCTCCTCTCTGGAAATACGAGGTTGCCGCTTTTCGGGGGATGAACATTCTGACCCCGACCGTATGGGACAACGGGATCTTCACCAGCAGTTACGGCGGTCGCTCCCTGCTCCTCGACATTGCCAGCGGATCATCGACCGGCACACGCTGGGAGAACAAGCTCGAAGGCTACATGTCCTCCCCCGTCGTCATCGATCATTACGTCTATATGCATCTGCGAAACAAACGGTTCGCCTGCATCGATCTGAAGACTGGAAAGGAAATGTGGGTTACTCGCCCTTACGGCGAGTACTGGAGCATGGTCACCAACGGCAAGCAGATCCTGGCGCTCGACCAAACCGGGAAACTTCGATTGATCGCCCATGATCCGGCCGAGTTCAAGCTCTTGGACGAACGGAAATTGACCGAGGAAGAATCCTGGGCTCACATCGCCGTCGCTGGATCCTCGGTCGTCGTTCGGACGCAGAAGTCGCTGCAGATGTACAACTGGACAATGCCCTAAAACACCTCGATGGACTTGATCGTCCCAGGGCCTTGCGACGCGGCATTTTCCAAGCATCGACCTGCCGCGTCATGCAATTGCTCGATGCGGAACGATTTCGCAGGACCATCGACGCAGGCGATCCCCACAATCAATGGAACCTCCTCGCCGTCAACCAGCAGCCCACTGCGGGTGAGCGCCTCCCCCAGCGGCCCCAATGCGTCTCGAACGAATTGGGCAAGTTCTTTTCGGTCGAGATCCTGATAAGTAATCGCCACGTCTCCTGACTCTGTCAGAAAGAAACCCGGTTGCGAACCTTCGATGACGTTGCCAATGCTCTCTAGCCACGCCGTTTGCCAGCGTAACAATGGGCCGTTCCCTCCGGATTGCGACGGAGTTTCGCCGAGGTAGCGCGCCGTGACCAGGGACAAGATCCCTTGATGGGTCCGCACCTCATCCAGCCACTGATCCAGCTTGTCTGCCAGGATGGTGTCGCCTGCCGCGCGAATCTCTATGACGTTGGACTGGGATTCGACCGGGGTGCCTCCCAACAAACCGTAAAGTCTCTTCCAGTGGGTTGTCAATTGACTCCAAGGAACCACCGCCTCGGGTACGCCGGCGGGAACGAACATCCAGTTTTCGCCACGGCTCCATTGCCAAGCCAGCGACCACCACGTTCGATGCTCGAGCTCCGATACGGGTTGCTCCGCAATCCACGAATTCGTCGACGGGTCATTCCATCCGGACCTCAGACTCTCCATGGATTTAGTTATTTGAAACAAATCGACCTGGAGTCCTTGTCGGATCGTTCGACTCAAATCTTCGTCCGCTCGCCCCCGCTCCTTCAGCCAGGCGGAGAACCCGACATGCTCCAACGATCGACTCAGCTCGACCAGGGCGATCAACTCCACCGCCAATTGGACCGACTGCGATAACGCAGGGGGTGCTACCCGCGAACGTTGTTGGGGTGGGCATCCACAGGACAAGTACAAAGGCATCAGCGGCTTGAGAAGTAGCGATTCCCGAACCCCTTCGTCCCAACCCTCCGTCCCCTTCCATGCCCAGTGCAACAAGGAGGCTAGGGCTGCCGAGCAAGCCAATCCGGAAGCTTTCTCCATCGCAGGAAGCGAGGAATTCGAGAAAAGAACAAGTTCCTCGACCAAGTCCTGGCATGGGGCATCGAGTCCGAGTGCCTCGCGATCGGGGCTCCCCCCGCCGACTCCATCGCCACCACGATGCACCCAATCCAGGGGGTGGACCGAATTCCCGCGGGCCTGACGGGCTAACGCGCGGCCCAGCAAGCGGGACCGCTCCTCCACGGCCCCCAATGCCTTGACCGGGTCCGACCCGCCGGCTCCGGGAGACAACAAAACGGGGGGGATGACGCTTCTGGAAAGATTGGGATCGAGAGCTTGCATTTCCTCACTCCATTCCTGGTTCGAGCACATGGCATCGAACGATAGGCCATAGCTACCCAAGGAATCGGCGCAACTACTGAGAAATCCTAGGAGTTTCCCTCGCGGTTTTTGAGGGTTGTAGGGATCGGATCGAACGCAACATCGTCCTAAACACCGCCATTCCCTGCCCCGACTCCTAAATTCCCGAGCCTGTCGCTTGACGCTCCGGGGACGTCACGGTATCCTTCGAATTGCATTATTTAATAAAGGAGCGGCTAGAATTAACACGACTGATAAGAAGACGGTGTCGCAGGCGGTTCATATCCGCTCGTTGAAGGTTTTCTATGATGTGGTCCGCAAGCGGAGTTTTTCCCAGGCGGCGGTGGAGCATGGGATGACCCAGAGCGCCGCCAGCCAGAGCGTCCAGCATTTGGAAGAGTTTCTGGGGGTCAAATTGATTGACCGAACCAAGCGGCCCTTCATTCTGACGGCCGAGGGGCAGAAGTTTTACGACGGCCTGGGGGGGATTTTGCGTCAGTTCGATGCCTTGGTGGATGAGGTTCGGATCGGAAACGCGTTGTCGGACGGAGTCACGGGGCATGTCGTGGTGGCATCGATTTATTCGATGGGGTTGAGCTATCTGCCGACCCTGGAGGAGGAGTTTGTCCAACAGCACACGGGTGCTTCGTTGACGTACCAGTTGGCGCATCCGCACGAAGTGTATCGGATGGTGGAGCAGGGAACGGTCGATTTCGGCATGGTGAGTTATCCCGATACGACTCATACGATCCATGCGACGAAGTGGCGGGATGAGCCGATGGTGTTGGTGGCTTCTCCGCGGCATCGTTTGTCGACGTTGGGTGACCGGATCAAACCGAGCGATTTGTCGCAGGTTGGTTTTGTGGCTTTTGCATCCAATTTGAAGATACGCCAGGAGATCGACAAAGAGTTGAGGCAGTTGGGCATCACGATGCGTATTGTGGTGGAGTTGGACAACATCGACTCGGTCAAGCATGCTGCGATCGTCAACAGCGGCGTTGCGATTTTGCCAAAGCTGACGGTGCAGACGGAGTTGGCGGCCGGTTCGCTCAAGATGATCGATTGCGAGGGGCTCGAGTTGACGCGACCGTTGGGGATCATCCAACGTCGCGACGTTTCGATGACTCGAGCGGCTCGCGCTTTGATGGAGATGATCATGCGGCATCGGGTGTGGGAAGGTGACACCGCGCGATTTCACCATCGCGAAGCTGGCCAGGAAATTGCGAGTTACTCCTCACCATCCAGTAGCTCTGTCAACGCGTCGGGTACGGAGTCTTCAGCCCGAGCGGTCGCGACTTGATTTGCGTATCTTCGATCGCCTGAATTCATTTCGACGTTTTACACGTTGCAGGGAGAGATTCGAGTCCATGAGCGTCCCTTACGGATTTCCAAAAAAACAAGGCCTGTACAATCCCGACCTGGAGAAAGACTCCTGCGGTGTGGGGTTCGTCGCGCACGTGAAAGGCATCGCGAGCCACCAGATCGTGGTCGATGCAGACACGATCCTCAAGAACATGGACCACCGCGGCGCTTGTGGTTGCGAGGAGAACACCGGGGACGGAGCGGGGATTCTGGTGGCCTTGCCCGACAAGTTCCTTCGTCGTGTCGCTCGCGAGACATTCGGGGTGGAGCTTCCGACAAGAGGTCTGTACGCGGTCGGCAACATCTTCTTTCCGAAGGATCGGGCCGAGCGGGATTTCTGTCGGCGCGAGCTGAATCATCTGATTGCCAACGAGGGGCAGAAACTGATCGGCTGGCGCGATGTGCCTCAACAAGCCGATGCCGCGGACATTGGTCCCACGGCTCGCTTGGCGGAACCGTGGGTGGAACAGGTCTTCATTGAAGCCGCAGCCGGGATCAGTTCGGAGGAGTTCGAACGCAAGCTCTATGCGATTCGCAAGCAAGCGAGCCACGCCCTTCGTAGCGATGCGCATCTCGAGCAAGCGTCCCTTTTCTACGTCTGTTCGCTGTCGACCAAGACGCTGATCTACAAGGGGATGCTCACTCCCGCTCAGGTGGTGCCCTATTATCCCGATCTCTCCGATCCCGATTTTGAAACCCACTTGGCGATGGTCCACTCGCGATTCTCGACCAATACGTTTCCGAGTTGGGACCGCGCACAGCCCCTTCGCTTCATGAGCCACAACGGCGAAATCAATACGCTTCGAGGCAATATCAATTGGATGCATGCTCGCGAAGGCATGGCCCGCAGCGACCTTTTCGGAGACGACATCAAGAAGCTTTTTCCTGTCGTCGAGCCGATGTGCTCCGATTCGGGAACGTTCGACAATGTGTTGGAGTTCCTGCTGATGACGGGCCGCACCCTCCAGGAAGCCATCATGATGATGGTCCCGGAAGCGTGGCAGAAGCATGACACGATGTCCCAGGAGAAGCGAGCCTTCTACGAGTACTTCAGTTGCATGATGGAGCCTTGGGATGGCCCGGCATCGATCGTCTTCACCGATGGCAAATACATCGGTGCGACGCTCGACCGAAATGGCTTGCGTCCCAGTCGCTACTACCTGACCACCGATGATCGCGTGATCATGGCCAGCGACGTCGGCGTGCTCCCGGTCGATCCGGCCTTGGTGAAGGAGAAGGGGCGTCTCCAACCCGGTCGCATGTTCCTGATCGACTTCGACCAGGGGCGTCTCATTCCCGATGACGAATTAAAGAACAGCTTCGCGCTCAAACGGCCCTACCAGCAGTGGTTGCAACAGGGACGCATCACGCTGGACGAGCTTCCCAAGGCTCCGGAGTGGCATGGCTTCAACCCCAAGACCCTCCTGCCTCGCATGCAAGCCTTCGGGTACACGATCGAGACGATGCATTTTATGCTGGTACCGATGATCGAATCCCAAGTCGATCCGATCGGCTCGATGGGGAACGATTCGGCCCTGGCCTGCCTGAGCGACAAGCCTCGTCTCATCTAGGATTACTTCAAACTAATATTTGCCCAGGTCACCAATCCAGCGATCGACTCGATTCGAGAG
>JBKDPB010000037.1:0-31983 GCA_046342615.1 Planctomycetota bacterium
GTAGTTCCATTACCACGGGGAGCACCCATCCTGGATGCCGGTAAAACTAAGTCCGTTGTTTGAAATTAGTTGGATTGCGACTCAAATTCAATGCGATTCCTGTGCAGCTTCCCCAGATTGCCTAATCATCCCCGATTTGCATCCGAGTTTACCACGTGGAGCGCGTATCCCTATTTTTCACGATTTAGAGGCGGATTGGCTCAAGAAGTTCCCGGACCTGGATGATTTCCTGGCTCGCCGAGTGTTTCGTGCGGGGCTGGCCGGTGAGACACGTGGTTCTTTTTCAGGGGTTTCGCTGATTTCGCCGTCGGAGGGGGCGACGAGCCCATTTGGCATTTTTTACAGGCTGTCCAGGTACTCGATCACCACGCTCCGCTGGAGGAGCCGGGGGTTCACATGGGGCCGGACTTGGAGCAGGCGTGCCTGGGCTTGCTCGGGGGTCATCTGCTTGGAGTGGACGAGCCAGCAGAGGACCACCGTAGCGCTTCGGGCGCGTCCGGCTTTGCAATGAACGTAGACCTTCCGTCCCTCGCCGGTAACCGAGTCGATAAATTCCACCCCCCGTCGAACATCCTCCAATCGGGGTGGGTTGAAATCGACGGTGGGGAGCCAGAGTTGCTCGATTTTGTAATGTTGGTATTCGGCCAGGGGTCCTCGATATTCCTGGCACATATTGACGACCCCTCGGACTCCAAGCTCGGCGAGTTTGGGAACGTCGCGCCGCAACGGAAGGGCCCCGAGATAGAGTTCTGGGGCAACTTGGTCCCACCAATGCCGTCGGTGAAGCACGCGGGCGAGGCAGTAGTTCCAGGCGAAGGTCGGGAGAAACAGCGATCGTGAGACGATGGGATGCATCTGGAAAATCGACTCAATTCGGCTCTTGCCGACCCTTGGGTTCTTCATGCCTTCGCGAGTAATCCAAGGTGGATATGGGGGCCGTCGGCATTTCGCTCGTGTCGACCTCCTCGCTCGGTGCATGGATTTCCCGTAGAAGGGATGGGTCGTGCTGGGACGACTGATAAATGGGCATACGCTCGGTTTGCGTTTGTCCTCGCCATCGCGCCGCAACGATCGTGATGTTGTCGGTGCCTCCGCGGAGGTTGGCTTCATCGACCAGGGAAGCGCACAGGATTTGCGGATTCGATTCCTGTTGAGCCATGCTCTGAATCTCTGCGTCGGTCACGTGTTTGTTCAGGCCGTCGCTGCACAGAAGCAGGAGATCTCCTTCCTCGAGTTGCACTGCGGCAATTTCCGCATGCACTTCGTCCGCACCGGCTCCTAGGGCATTGAGAAGAACGTTCGACCAAGGGGATCGCTGGGTATCGGCCAGGGTCAATCGCCCTGATTGCATCAATTGCTCAGCCACGGTGTGGTCTCGAGTCAGCAACCGCAATTCCCCCTTTCGAAACAGATAACAACGGGTGTCGCCAGCGTGCACGATGTACATCCGCGGCCAGATCACGTAAGCCATCGTGAAGGTCGTTCCCATGCCTGCCAATTCCGAATCCTGTTCGGACTGGCGTTTGATCTCCCGATGCGATTCGCTCAACATGACCTTCAGATCTTCGACCAACGCATTTTCATCGCTATCGGTTTTCGGAGACAGCCAACGAACGCGGTTCAAGATCGAGGCGATGAAGTACTGGATGGCGAGCCGGCTGGCTTCCATCCCCGCGCGGTGCCCTCCCATCCCGTCGGCGACCATGAAGAAATGGCCGAGTGTCGATCCCGTCAGCTGGGCTCCGTCGCGCAAGGCGAGGGAACTGGAGAGGGTATGCAGGGATCGCGTCAGTTCCGCGACGAAGAACTGGTCCTGGTTGTCGGTTCGAATGGCACCGCGATCGGTGATACCCGCGGACTCGAGGAGAATGCCAGTCATGGATTTACGCCATCTTCTAAAGGGTTTTTGATGGCCGGAAGGGGGATTGCGATGGACGCCCTGAAAGCCAGTCGCTACCTTGCGACGACCATTGTATCTTACCCTGTATTCACCTTCTTGTGTTCGTTTCCTCCGGTGTTGTCCGACAAGAACTATGCCAGACTCCTCACCCGCCTACCCGATCCGAGTCTATAACACGCTCTCAAAAACCAAAGAGGCCTTCGAGACGATCCACCCCGGATCCGTCGGAATGTATTTGTGCGGCCCGACCGTCTATGCCGAAGCCCACATTGGTCACATGGTTGGACCGGTCATTTTCGACACGATCAAGCGTTACCTGACCTACTGCGGTTACGCAGTCACCTGGGTGGTCAATATCACGGATGTCGATGACAAGCTGATCCAGCGATCCCAAGAACGCGGGATCTCGATGTTCCAGTTGGCGACTCAAATGACGGCTGATTATTTGTCCAACTTGCAATTGCTCGGCGTGGACCAAATCGACCGAATGCCCAGAGCGACCGATAGCATCGATGATATCATCGCCTTTATCGAAGAACTCATCCAACGCGGTTTTGCCTACGAAAGTGGAGGGGATGTTTTTTTCGACGTGACGAAAGACCCCGAGTACGGGCGATTGAGCAATCGATCGGCGGACGAGCAACAGGGCGAAGGGGGCGGAGCCGCTTCCCGCAAACGATCCTCCGGGGACTTTGCGCTCTGGAAATCCGCCAAGCCGGGCGAGCCGAGTTGGCCGAGCCCTTGGGGGGACGGGCGACCTGGTTGGCATATCGAATGCTCGGCCATGAGCCGCGGAATCCTGGGCAAGACCTTCGACATCCACGGCGGCGGTCTCGACCTTGTCTTTCCCCACCACGAAAACGAACTGGCCCAAAGCCGATGCTGCCACGGCCAGCCGATGGTCCGCTACTGGCTGCACAACGGGCTGATGCGAGCCTCGACCGAAGCAGGGAAAGTTGGTGGCCGGTCCGAACGGGACGGGAGCGAGGATGTATCGGGCAAGATCTCGCGCAGCAAAGGGGCCGGAGGCCTGGCCTCCCTGATCGCGCGGCACACGGGGGAGAGGATCCGATTCTTCCTGCTCCGTTCTCACTACCGCTCCACGACCATTTTCGGCGACGAACCGCTGCTCGAAGCTGGAACTGCCCTCGAGTCGTTCTACCGGTTGTTCGAACGTTTTCATCGCGTTACGGGCAAATCGTTCTATGAACTTCCCTTCGCGACCCGGCGCTCCGAGTTCACTCCCCCGAAGGAGTCCAACGCGCTCCTCGCCGAGCTGACGACGCTCCGCGAATCATTCCTGTCGAAAATGGACGATGACTTCAACACGGGCGGCGCTACCGCCGACCTGTTCGAGATGGCGCGAGCCCTCAATCGATTCATCGACAGCCAATCGCTCGAAGAAAACAAAACGCCGGCCGCGATCGATACCTTGCAAACCGGAATGCAAATTCTCCGCGAGATGGCAGCGTTGCTGGGGATCTTTCTCAAGCCGGTTCCCAAGTCGACCGCCGACGACTCCTCGGGGAAACTCGTCGGCGACTTGATGGAACTGATTCTCAAGCTGCGGGCGGATGCACGATCGCGAAAAGATTTTGCGACCTCCGACGCTGTGCGGGATGGCCTGCAAGCGGTCGGAGTTCTGATCCAAGACGGAAAGACCGGAACGACCTGGCAGGTAAAGTCCTAGTCGCACCGCGGATGATTCGATACCCCTGAACTTGCGAGGACAACCGTCATGATCCATCGTCGAAGATTCGTTCAGTCATGTGGCCTTTCCGCGGGAGTTCTGGCCTGCCTGGGATCGAACCGCGGAGCGACGATGCCGCTGGACCGCCCCCTCTGGGCCTACGTGGGGACCTTCAGCTCGCCGCTCCGGGACGTACTCCCCACCCAAGTCGACTTGCCACCTGGCAACGGTCGCGGCATCCACATCTTTCAAGTGCAGCGAAGCGATGGGGCCATGATCCCGTCGGGAACCTTCGATCTGGGGACGAGTCCCAGTTGCCTGGCGGCCAATCGTGCTGGAACCCACCTCTACTCCGCGAACGAAACCGATCGCGTCGGCGAAAAACGCGAGGGATCCGTCAGCGCGTTTACGATCGATCCGAACCGAGGGGAGCTGAAACTCCTCAATACCGTTCGCTCCGGGGGCGCGGGTCCGACCTACGTCTCGGTCCACCCGTCGCAACGGTACCTTCTGGTGGCCAACTACTTCGGAGGCTCCGTCTCGGTATTGCCCATTCAACCTGACGGACGACTTGGCGAACCCTGCGTAACCCTCGATGACCGCGGAGACCTGGGACCGACCCGAGCTCCACATGCTCCCCCCGGCAGTTTTGCGTTCAGCGGGCACGATGCGACCCATGCGCACATGATCGAAGCGGATCCGTCCGGACGGTTCGTTCTCCATGTCGATCTCGGCTTGGATCGGATCTATGTATGGGGCTTCGACGAACAAACCGGAAAACTGACTCCGGCGACGACTCCGTATGTGTCGCTGCCACCCGGGGACGGCCCGCGGCATTTTCACTTCCACCCCAACGGCAAGTGGCTGGTGTCGATTCAAGAAGAGGGATCGACCTTGGTCCGCTTCGACTATGACGCAAAAAGCGGGACTCTCACAGCGCGCCAAACGATCTCTACCCTGCCACCGGGATACGCGGGAAGCAATTTTTGTTCGGAGGTTCTTTTCTCCCGCGACGGCCGCTTCGTCTACGCAGGCAATCGATTGCACGACAGCATCGGCATCTTTTCCGTCGGTTCTCAGGGAGAACTGGCTTACGTGGGCGAAGAGTGGACTCGCGGCAATTATCCGCGGAGCTTCGCATTCGATCCGACGGGCCGATTCCTCTATTGCTGCAATCAGCGAGCGGATCACGTCACCGTCTTCGAGGTCGATCCCCAAACCGGTAAACTCCGATTCACAGGCCAATATGTGCCGGTCGGCAACCCGTCGATGGTCTGCTTCGTCGAACTGGCTGATCGCTGATGCACCTCGGGGCCACCCATGGGCCACCGACCAAAGTGCTCTTTACCCAGCTTGCCCATTGTCTGTATGGTGCGATTTCAAAGGAGAATCATTGCACCATGATCCAGATTTCCAACATGCTCATTGCGACGGCCCGAGGATGGGCTCCCACCTTCGTGTTGTTCTTGCTGCTATGCCCGTCGTTCCCCTGTTTCGGCCAATCGTGGCAGGAGCAGGCCGTTAGCCAATCGAAGCAACTGCTCGATGAAACCATGGAAAAAGCGCTCGCGAGAATCCCGCAAGCCCTCCTGATCGACGCGCACGGGGTCGCCATCATTCCCAACGTCGTCAAAGGCGGGTTCATCGTCGGCGCGCGATTCGGTCGCGGCGTCCTCTTGATACGAGACCCCAACGGACCATGGCATGCCCCGGTCTTTATTACGCTCACGGGAGGCAATGTCGGTTGGCAAGCGGGGGTGCAATCCTCGGACATCATCCTGGTCTTCAAGTCACCGCGGAGCATCCAAGGAGTGCTCAACGGCAAACTGACCCTCGGTGCCGACGTCGCCGCTGCGGCGGGCCCCGTGGGACGCCAAGGGGGGGTAGCGACCGATGGTCAGCTGCAGGCGGAAATCTACACCTACTCTCGAAGCCGCGGTCTGTTCGCCGGAGTCGCGATCGATGGCTCGGTCCTCCAAGTCGATCGCTTGGCGACGGGTTCCTACTACGGCATCACGAATCTCCAGCAGACGCCTGTGGTCCCGCCAGCAGCCCAGCAGCTGACCGAATCGGTCGCTCGCTATGCCGAGACGATCGCCAATGGAACCGCCTCCAACCCGTCATCGGCCCAGCAAGTGGGTGCGAGCGAATCCGAAGTGGTTCGAGGCCAATTGGTGCAACTCGCCCCGCGGCTGTTCGATCTCTTGGACGAGTCCTGGAAAAACTATCTCGGATTGCCCGCTTGGATGTTTATCGGCGGAGCTCCGGCCGACCCCGCAGCGGTTCGAGAGGTGGTCGCACGCTACGATTCCGTCGCGCGCGATCCGCGGTTCACCACCTTGTCGTCTCGCCCCGAATTCCAGTCCGTGTACGGGCTGCTGAAACATTACGAGCAATCGATCGCACCGCGATCAACTTCCTTGCAGCTTCCTCCCCCGCCGCCGACACCTGGCTAGAGGCGTTTCCCGCAGCCTCGCGCGCGACCGGCAGAATCGTCATCATCGATTGCGGGATAGGATCGTTCCGCGCAAAGTCGAATGTTTGGGCAAACTTGAACGCTTCGCCGGGGGCATAATCTCCCAGTTCAAGTCGTCTCATTCGGCCCCAAGATCTGGTTCGATCCATTATGCGCGCACTGGTGCTCGGTCTCGTCTCCGTCGCTTTGGTTGCCCTTCCCGGATGCCAATGCATGCAGCAGATGGAACAGTGGAAATGCGACAATTGGGGAATATGCCATTTCGCGCAGCCGCGGCCCGGCGTCTACGCCCCCATGGTCCTCCCGCCGAGCTACGGCGTTCCGCCCACCGGTCTTGCTCCAACTCCAACCATCAACCCGGTCTACCCTGCTGCGAGCATGGCGAGCACCGTTCCGCCTCCGGTCACTTACGCGCCCCCGCCGGCACCCGCAAATCCGCCGAGGTACCCACCCGCGGTGGCGTCTCCCTACGGCGGTACGGTCGTGCCGAGCGGAAATTGCCGCGAATGCCAGAAATAAGCGGATACGGCTTGGCGCGCAGACCGGCCTCGGGATCGAAAACAACCCTCAATTTGCTTGATGAGGGCCAATAACCTTTGGTCGAGGTTCCCGTCCCCCAAGGGCTTCTCTACAATAGCGGGAACTGTTTTTTCCCGCCTCCGCGCGATCGCAGCTTCGTCCTGCCCTGCTTTGCGATCGCCACTCGAATCATCAATGGTCAAGCATGAGTCGTCACCTCGCTTTCTGGGTTGTATGGGTTGCTGGATATCTCGCGGGTTCGCTCAGCGCGCTGGCTCAGACCCCGTCGTTTTCACTCAAGCCCGGGGATCGAATCGCGATCATCGGCAATACGATGGCCGATCGAATGCAGCACTCGAGCTGGCTCGAGACCTATCTCGTCTCGCTGCTGCCGGATCACGATTTGACGTTTCGAAACCTGGGCTATCCCGGCGATGAATTGAAGGTCCGATCGCGCGAGGAAAATTTCGGTACGCCCGACGAATGGCTGACCAAGGTCCGAGCCAACGTGATCTTCTGTTTCTTCGGCTACAACGAAGCGCTGCGCGGCGAAGCGGGATTGGATGCGTTCCGACGCGACCTCGCTGAAGTCATCGATGGTATGCGCCAACAAAAATACGATGGCGAATCCCACCCCCAATTGGTCTTCTTTTCCCCGATCGCGCACGAAAACCTCCATAGCCCCCACCTGCCGGATGGCACGGCGAATAACCAGAAACTCGCCCTCTATGCCGAAGCCATGCGCGAGGTGTGTCAGGATCGACAGGTTCGGTTCATCGACTTGTTCAAAACCACCCAACGTCTTTACGCTTCCGCCGCAACTCCGCTGACGATGAACGGAATCCACTTGACGGATGATGGCGAGCGGGACGTATCCAAAGCGATTGTCGCCGAGCTGTTGCCCAAGACGACGCTTTCGAGCGATGCAGCCAAACTTGAAAAGCTGCGCCAGGCAATCCTGGACAAGAACTACTACTGGTTCAGCCGCTATCGCGTCGTCGACGGTTACAACGTCTTCGGTGGGCGTTCGAAACTGGCTTGGTTCGGTCAATCGAATGCCGACGTGATGATGCGAGAGATGGAGATCTTCGACGTCAAAACGACGAATCGAGACCGGGGGGTGTGGCAGGTAGCTCGAGGTGGCCAGTACCGGGTCTCGGATGATAATTTGCCCAAGGAATTGGAAGTTCGCACCAATATTCCTGGCAATCTGGCGGATGGACGGCATACCTATCTCGGAGGCAAGGAAGCGATCGGCAAGATGAAGGTCGCGAAGGGTATGGAAGTCAACTTGTTCGCCTCCGAGGAGATGTTCCCCGAGTTGATCAATCCCGTCCAAATGGCCGTGGATCCCAATGGCCGATTGTTCGTGTCGGTGTGGCCTTCCTATCCCCACTGGAATCCGGTCGAACCGCGCCGAGACAAGATCATCTGCCTCCCCGACGATAATGGAGACGGTGTTGCGGATCGTTGTGTCACGTTTGCCGATGAACTCAACAGCGTCACCGGCATGGAATTTTGGAATGGCGGGATGCTGGTCGCTGCTCTCCCGGAAATATGGTTTCTGAAAGATACCGATGGCGACGACCGAGCGGACGTGAAGATCCGAATGTTGCAGGGGGTTTGCAGCGCCGACTCGCACCATTCGGCCAACGCCATGCTGCTCGGACCCGACGGATGGCTGTATTGGTCTCGGGGGATCTTCAATGTGTCGGTCATGGAAACGCCAACCCGCACCGTTCGATCCGAGCAGAGCGGGGTGCATCGATTCAATCCTCGCACCTTCGAGATGGAGTTCCATTTCCCCATCGGTCCCAATCCGCACGGCGATGTCTTTGACCAGTGGGGATACCAATTCGCCAACGATGGAACCAGCGGAACTGGGTCGTACGTCAACATCGGCAAAGGGATCGGCAACAAGCAATGGTTCAAGATGCGTGTCCGCCCGGTTGCGGCCAACGGCATTTTGTCGAGCAGCCATTTTCCTGACGAGAATCAAGGCAATTTTCTCCTCTGCAATTGCATCGGTTTCCTCGGGGTACTGCAGCATCGCGTCGAAACCAACGGTGCGGATATCACCGCCACGGAAATCGAGCCGATCCTCGTTTCGAGCGATCCCAATTTTCGGCCCAGCGACGTCGAGGTCGGCGGCGACGGCGCCCTCTACGTCTCGGATTGGTCCAACGCGATCATCGGTCATATGCAGCACAACATGCGCGATCCGAACCGGGATCGCGAACATGGCCGCATCTATCGAGTCACCGCTACCGGTCGACCCGTTCTCAAGCCGGCTAAACTCATCGGCAAACCGATTCCCGAAGTTTTGAAAGCCTTCTTCGCCAAAGAGAACGGATCCCGATATCGGGCCCGTATTGAATTGAGTGGGCGAGATACCGAGGAGGTGGTCGCCGCGCTGCGGCAGTGGAACGACTCGCTCGATCCAGCCCGTCCGGACGATGCGCAAGCCTTGCTCGAAGGCCTGTGGGTTCTCGAGGAACACCGCGTGCCGAATTTGGCTTGGATCGAAAAGACCTTCGCCGCCCGCGAACCCAAGGTCCGCGCCGCTGCGATCCGAACCCTCGGCCATTGGGCCGAGAAGGTCAAGGGATGGGAAGATCTCCTCTCGACCGCCGCCCGCGATCCATCGGCCTTGGTCCGCGCCGAAGCCGTCAAGGCGGCGGTGGAGTTCGGAGGGGACACCGCCAACGAAGCGGTCATGCAAGCCGCCGTCCTCCCCATCGACCCCGAAATGAAAACGGTTTTGGCCTACGCCAAGGAGCGCCTCGGCACCGATGCCCAACTCCAGCGACACATCGCCCAAAAGGAGAAGTTATCCGATGCCGCCATGCGCTACGCCCTGGAATTCGCTGCGCCGGCGGACCTCATGAAACTCCCGCAGACCGAAGAACTTCTTCAAGCGGTTCTCCGCCGCCCCCAAGTGCCGAGCGACATTCTGCGTCTCGCCTTGGAGAGCTTGACGAAAAAGCGCAATGCCAGCCCCGTGCCACTGATCCTCGACTTGGTCCAAGATCGCGACGCCCGCGAAGATGGGGACGCCCTATCGAGCCTCAAGGAACTCGCGATCGAACAATCACCCGCCGAGTTGCGGAAAGCTCGAGGTGTCTTGCAGCAATTGGCGACCCAAGCGAAATTGCCTGCGACACGCCAGATGGGGTTTGCCGCCTGGCTGATTGCGGAAGGGAATGGAGACGCCCCTTTTGCCGCCGCTTCGCGAAGCAAGGAACTCCTTCGCGATCTGCTCGGCTCCGTTCGAAACCTTCGGAACGAGACATTGCAGCGATCCCTTTACCCATCCCTTCGCGGATTGATGTTTGAATTGCCTCCGTCGCTCGCAACCGAGCCCGGCGGTGCCTCGCTGGAACAAGCGGGGATTCAAGTGGATTACTTTTATCCAGCTCCCGACAACGTGGCTCTGGAAACCCTGGCCCCTCTGACCCCGAAAGCCAGCGGTCTCGTGCCCAAGATCGTCATGGCCGTGCCTCAACGCACCGAAGCAGATGATTTCGCGCTGCGTTTTGCCGGAAACCTGACGATTCCCAAGTCGGGAAAGTACACCTTTTTCATCGCGTCCGATGACGGTTCCCGTGTCTATCTCGACGATCGGTTGCTGATCGACAACGATGGGCTCCATGGAATGGGCGAGAAACAAGCCACCGTCGATCTTTCCGCCGGCATCCATCGGCTCCTCGTCACGTACTTCGATAATGGAGGAGGAGATGGCTTGCAAGTCGCATGGAGCGGCCCGGAATTCTCGAAACAAGAGATCGCACCGGAGTGGCTCAGTGTCGGCGGCAGCGAATCGCTCCACGATCTCGCCATCCGTGCCGTCGCCACCATCCCCGGTTTCGAAAAAGAGAAATTCGCCGACTGGTCCTCGCTCATCAAGTCCGATCGACACAAAGGGTCGGCCATTCAAGCATTGAAGCAGCTGCCGGCATCGGCATGGGATGTTCGCGAAGTGCCGGGGCTGGTCGACAACTTGGTCGGCTTCCTCAGCAGCATCCCAGCCCGCTTGCGAACCACCCCCTCGGCCGTAGAGACGGTGGAGGTGATTCAATCGCTCGCATCGATCCTGCCACCCGAACAAGCCGCCAGTATTCGAGAACGATTGCAAAATCTCGACGTGCGAGTGATCGCGATCGGCACCGTGGTGGAGCGTATGAACTACGACAAGGAAAAGATCGCGGTCGCGGCAGGAAAACCCGTGGAGTTCCGATTCTCCAACCTCGATAACATGCCCCACAACTTAGTCTTCGTGAAACCCGGAGCGCTCGAGGAAGTGGGACTGGCCGCCGAGCGGACTGCCCAGGACGCCGACGCCCGAGATCGCCAATTCGTCCCGTCCTCGGACAAGATCCTGTTGGCCAGCAAACTCCTCGGTCCCGGCGAATCCCAATCCTTGGTGTTCGACGTCCCGTCCGAACCCGGGTTGTATCCCTACGTTTGCACCTACCCAGGCCACTGGCGACGTATGTTTGGTGTACTGGTCGTCGTGAAGGATATCGAAGGCTATCAAGCGGATCCCGATGCCTATCTCGCCGCCAATCCTCTGACCGTCCACGACGAACTCCTTCTCTCGATCGGTCGCAATACAGAATGGAAGCTCAGCGACCTGAGCACCGAAATCAAAATGGCTGAACACGGTCGATCCTACGAAGTCGGCCGCAGCTTGTTCCGCGCCGCCAACTGCGTCGGTTGCCATCAACTCGGGGGTGAAGGCAAAGCCTTCGGACCCGATCTGGCCAAACTCGACGACAAGAAACGAACCCCCGAAGCGGTCCTGAAAGCCATCATCGAACCCTCCGCCGATATCGAGGACAAGTACCGTTCCCGCATCTTCCAACTGGAGTCTGGTGCAGTCGTTACCGGCATGGTGACCCACGAAGACGCCCAAACCATCCATGTCATGGTCGATCCGTTGGCAAAAAGCGAACCGACGATCTTCGAAAAATCCGAGATCGAAGGGGAAAAGACTTCCGCGGTTTCGACCATGCCCCAAGGCCTGCTCAACAAACTGAGCCGTGAGGAAATCCTCGACCTGGTCGGGTATGTCCTCGCCGGTGGGGACAAAAAGCACGCCATCTTCAACGGCGGCGATCACGATCACCATCACTAATACTGGACCTCGCCGCGATCCAGTGGGCCGGGAGAGAGTCGATCGACCGGGTCGGGAGAGAGGGTCTCTCGGCACCGGGTGGCTCCAAACGTGGAAATAGGGCGAAACCTTGCCGACGGCATCGGGTTTGCACAGAGGAGCCGGAGATTACGTTTCGGAAACGGCGTACCTTCGGCTTCGCAAAATCAATATTTTGCGCCCGGTATCGAATGAAAAGTCGGCTTGCCGAAGGGGTTTAACTGGAGATCTGTTGACCTCTAACTACAGTCAGACACTGGGTTTCGATTCGTCCTTTTGCTTCGCACCTCCGGTTTGCGTTCTCGATCTTTATGCAACACTCTTCTTCGATCCAGACGCGTTTCTTCGCGCGAGCCAACCTCTTCGGCGTTGGTTTGGCCCTGATGATTTCGGGGGTTGTAGGCTTCCCTTTCGCGCGTGCCGACGGAAACCCCGACATCGTCGGTGTTTTAGCGATTTTGACCGAGAACCAAACGGCTGCCGAACTGGGTCTGTCGGACGACCAGATCGAGAAACTGCGTGGGATGGTGAAGCAGCATGAGTCGAAGTCCTTGGAAATCGCGGGACAATTGAGGAGTCTGGAGCCGGGGGAACGCCGGGTCCGGGCCAAGGAAATTCTGCGCAACCTTGAGAACGGGGCGATGTCGCTGCTGAGCGAATCGCAACGAAAACGGGCCGAACAACTCCGCTTGCAGCAGGTCGGGTTAGCCACGGTGCTGGAGCCGGAAATCGCCCAGGCGATCGAAGCGACCGAAGAGCAAGTGGCCAAAGTCCAAACGCTCGTGGAAGGCAAACGCGCCGTCCTGCGGGAAATGGGACCCGAAAAAGGAGAGGTGGAATGGCGACGGCAACTGGCCGAACTCTTCGATGCTAACCAAATGGCCAAATGGAACAGCCTGACCGGGGCGGCTGCGCCCAGCCCAACCAAGACCGAGGGGGAGGCGTCCGCGGCCGCGACGCCTGACGCGAACGGCGTTGCACCGGCGTCGGATCGAAGCAACCCGCCGATGGATGCCGAGGCGATCGCGAAAATGATGGCTCCTTCGCAGAATGGACTGTCTCTCAACTTCAACAGTGTTCCCTGGAGCGATGTGCTCAAGTGGCTCTCGAAGGAAGCGGACCTGAGTCTGCAGACGGACTTCTATCCTCCAGGCACATTCACCTACCGTGACCCCTATCGAACCTACTCGGTTCCCCAAGCGATGGACATCATGAACAGTGTCCTGCTCAGCAAAGGCTTCAGCTTGATTCGATACCAGCGCGCTCTGATCTGCATCGATCTCGGCTCGGGGGAGAATGCGGAGATCACTCGCGGATTGATTCGCGAGATGGTCGAACTGGTTCCGAGCAATCAACTCGACCAACGCGGCGAGTACGAGCTTTGCAAGACCGTGTTTACTCTGCAGCGTTTGAGCGTGGAGGAAGCGGACAAGGAAGTCAAGCAATTGCTCGGACCGCATGGCTCGATCGTGCCTCTCACGAATTCCAACCAACTGTTGGTAACGGAAACGGGGGGAAAGCTTCGGTTGATCCGCGAGACCATGCAATTGTCAGAAATGCCGGAAACAGGTCGAATGTCCAAGATCTTGGTCCTGCCGCTCAAGCACATGAGTGCCGACGAGTTGCTCGGTATCGCTCGACCGCTGCTCGGTCTCAAAGATACCAGCAACGTATCCGATGATCTGAGCATCTCGACCGATGCTTTCGGCTCGAAGATTTTCGCGACCGGTTCCCAGGACAAATTGCAGAAACTGCGGGACATCGTCTTGCAAATCGACGTTCAGCCCGAGGACTCCAAGGCCACCGCGACGACCGCCGAGCAAGCGGTCGTGAAAAGCCACCAGGTACGCGGATCGGATCCTCAAACCACGATGGATGTTTTGCAAACCCAGTTCGCAGGTCAAGCCAACATCAACTTGGCCCTGGACCCGAAATCGAACAACATCATCGCTCGGGCAACTCCATCCGATCACCGCGTCATCGATGAGATCATCGAGACGCTCGCGGGCGAGACGTCAGATTTTCAGGTGATTCAACTCGACAAGATCGATACACAAGCCGCGATCCTGACGCTGGAGAAATTCTTCGGAAAGCAATCCTCCAAGGATGCCAAGGACACTTCGACCGCCAAAGGACCGATCTTCTATGGCGATACGTTGACCAGGCGGATCATGGTCAAGGGGACCCGGCAAGAGGTGGAGCAGGTTCGCGAATTGCTCAACAAGGTCCAGTCCTCGGGCCCCACGCTCGACGGACTCCGCAACAACGCTCGCTTCCTCCCCTACTCCGGCAAGTCCGCCGACAGAATGTTGGATCAGATCGATCTGTTGTGGGAAGCTACCAAGAAGAAGGGCCGCATTCGCAAGATCGAGCCCAAAGATCGCGATGCGGATGAGTCCAAGAACGACGCCAAACCGGATTCCAAGTCGTCCGCATCGATCGCTCCTGCAGGAGTGCGATTGGCGAAAGTACAAGATCCCCCCGCCGACGAGGCCGCTTCGGAACCTATCGAGAAAGAAGACAGTGCCAAGTCCAGCGATGAACTCAAGATCTACCGAGGACCATCGGGATTGATCGTGACGAGCGATGATCCTCAGTTGCTCAACGAGTTCGACGAGATTGCGCGGGTTGTCCAGGAACAAATGGCAGCCGGTCCCAGCGAGCCGACGGTGTTCTACCTTCAGTACATTACCGCACCAGCAGCCGAGGAACTGATCCGCGGCGTGCTGGGGGGCACATCCGCCACGTCGGGTGGCGGCGGTGGCGGTGGATTGCTCGGTGAGGTTGCTTCCAGCGTGATGGGAGGCGGAGGCTTCCTCGGCAGCTTGCTCGGGATGGGTGGTGGAGGCGGTGGTTCGTCCGTCTCCAGCAGTTCGATGACCGCCAGCGGCGACGTCTACATCACCGCAGACCCTCGCCAAAACGCCCTATGGGTGCAAGCCAACCCGATGGACTTGCAGTTGATTGAGCAACTCATCGATATTATCGACACCGAAAAAGGACCGGTCGATATTCAAACACGCGGTGTGCCCCGCATCCTTTACCTCGAGACGGCGCCGGTGGCTCAAGTCGAAGCGACGGTCAAGTCGGTGTTTGCCGATCGCCTCTCATCGAACGCCCAGGCTGCAGCCCAGCGTCCCCCCTCGCCCCAGGAATTCATCGAAGCCCTGCGCGGAGGCGGCGGAGGCGGTCGCAATCGCGGTTCCGCACCCAAGGAACTCAAAGAACAAACCATGTCCATCACGGCGGATACCAAGAACAACGCCCTGATCGTCATGGCACCAAAACAACTCTTTGACGAGGTCGAAGCCTTGGTCAAAGAATTGGACAAGACGGCGGAGGGCACCGAAGACAGCGTCATCGTGGTTCCCCTCGGTGGCGATATCAATCCTACCACCGTGCGATCCGCTCTCTCGTCCGTCTTCGGCACGCAAGCCAGGACGTCGACCACCTCCAACCCGCAACCGGCCTCAACCTCCCCGGCCAATCCGCAAGCCAACGCTGCGAACCCGTTCCGCGGCTTCAATCCTGCGAACTTTGGTGGCGGCCAAGGTTTCCGCGGATTCCAAGGAGGCGGATTCCCAGGCAGTGGTGGATTCGGTGGCGGCGGGTTCGGCGGAGGTGGAGGTAATCCCTTCGGCGGTGGAAATCCCTTCGGTGGTGGTGGCGGTGGCATGCAAGGCTTCCGCGGCATGCAGGGAGGTGGGTTTCCAGGAGGCGGTTTTCAAGGAGGCGGTCAAGGCGGTGGCAATCAGGGTGGAAACAATCGGGTGAACAGGAACCGAGGCAACTGACCAGGCATGACAGGCATGATCTTCGAAGCGGGTGAAATTCTGTTGCGACGGGGTTTGGTCAACGAGAGCCAACTGTCGGAGTCGCGCGCGGCCGCCAACGGGGGCGGTATTCTCGAAAGCGTTGTACAAAAGGGTTTTGTTCGCGAGGAGGAAATGCTCCGCGCCATGGCCGAAGAATTGGGGCTCGATTTCATCGATCTTCGCGAAGCCCATATCGATTTGGAACAATTGCAATCCTTCCCTCAGAAACTGATCTATCGCCACGCGATTTTCCCCGTCCGCCGTGAAGGTCGACGGTTGTTCGTCGCCACCAGCAACCCCCTCGAACTCTATCCTCTCGATGAAGCCGCTGCGGCCATGAATTGCGCCGTGGTCCCCTTGGTCGCCGAGAAGATCGAGATCGCCAAACTCGTCAAGAAACATCTCGGGGTGGGCAGCGAAACGGTCGAAGGTCTCCTCGCGGCCCGAAGCGATGAAGACGACGACATCGAGCTCCTCGAGAAATTTGAAGCCGACGGGAGCGAACTCAGCGAGCAAGCCCAGGAAGCGTCCGTCGTCCGACTCGTCAACGAAATCCTCGTCGAAGCGGTCGATGCCCGCGCCAGCGACGTGCACATCGAATCGCAAGCCTCCGGGATCGTCGTCCGCTACCGCATCGACGGCATCCTGCAAACGCAACCGGTTCCACCCGAAATCAACCGATTCCAAGCGGCCATCATCTCGCGTTTGAAGATCATGGCCAAACTCAACATCGCTGAGAAACGATTGCCGCAAGACGGTCGAATCAAATTGCGGGTGCACGGTCGCGAGATCGACATCCGCGTGTCGGTCATCCCGATGATCCACGGCGAAAGCCTCGTTATGCGTATCCTCGACAAGGGGGCGATGAAATTCGATCTTCGCAGCCTCGGCATGGGAGAGGAAACCTATCGGCTCTTTAGCGAATTGATCCGAATCCCTCACGGCATCATCCTCGTGACCGGTCCGACGGGATCGGGCAAGACGACGACTCTCTACAGCTCGCTTCTGGAGATCAAATCGTCGGAAAACAAGATCATCACCACCGAGGATCCCGTCGAGTATCAACTCGAAGGCATCAACCAGATCCAAGTCCATCCCAAGATTGGACTGACCTTCGCCGCATCGCTTCGCAGCATCCTGCGACATGACCCGGACATCGTCCTGGTCGGTGAAATCCGCGATGCCGAAACCGCCGAGAACGCCATCCAAGCGTCGCTCACCGGTCACACCGTCTTCAGCACGTTGCACACCAATGACGCCGCCGGCGCGTTCACGCGAATCGTCGACATGGGGATTGAACCCTTCCTGGTCGCCAGCACCGTGGAAGGTGTGATGGCCCAGCGTTTGGTCCGACGACTGTGTCCCGAGTGCAAGAAACCCTATCATCCCAAGACCGAAGATCTGCCGCGCGATTTTCCGATCGAAAAGTTGGGTGGAAACCCTCTCTACCAACCCGAAGGATGCCGAGCCTGCCGCGGCCTCGGTTACACCGGGCGCTTCGGCATCTACGAGCTCCTGATCACCAACGAAGAAATCAAACAGGCTGCACACGATCGCTTGAGCAGCTTCGAGATCAAGCAACTGGGGCTCAAGCACGGGATGCTCACCTTGCGAATGGACGCGTTCCGCAAAGTCCTCGAAGGAACGACGAGCATGGACGAAGTGCTCCGCGCCACCAAGGGCGACACCATCGGATGACGCGGATGAAGGAGCACACCCATGCCTGATTTCGCGTACATCGCACGCGACTTGAATGGTAAGTCCGTCGTCGGAACCATCGCGGCTGCCAGTGTGCGCGATGCCGCCACGCAGCTCGGGTCGAAGTCCCTGTTCCCGATTTCCATCAAAGTCGACAAGACCAAGCAAGTGCGATCGACCGGACGGGTCTCGGGAACGCAGATGGCCGCCTTCTATGGCCAACTCGCATCCCTGCTCCGAAGCGGCGTGCCGCTCCTCAAAGCCTTGTCGGTGCTGTCGAACCAATCGGGTTCGAGCAAAGTCCTGCGGAACGCCATCTCGGAGATCAAATCCAGGGTCGAAGAAGGGGAAGCTCTTCCCGAAGCCATGGCCCGCTATCCGCGCATCTTCAACGACATGGCGGTCAATATGACGCGCGCCGGCAGCGAAGGCGGATTCCTCGAGGATGCCCTCGAACGGGTTGCCGGTTTCGTCGAGCAGCAGGAAGAACTCAAGGGCAAAACCCTGGGCGCCCTCGCGTATCCCGTCTTCGTCATGGCGGTCGGCTTGATTGTCGTCACCGTCTTGCTGATCTTCTTCGTTCCCCAATTCGAAGGAATCTTCAAGAACTTGCGGGGCAAAGGCGGGTTGCCGGTGGCCACCGAACTTCTTCTGACGATCAGTCGCACCGTTCAGAATTACTGGTGGATCGTACTGGGAGTCGTCGCGGCGATCATCATCGTCCTGAAAAAGTATCTGGATACCGCCGAAGGAAAACGAAACGCCGACTTGATCCGAATCAAAACTCCATTGATCGGCAATGTTTTTTTGAACTTGGCGGTAGCGCGATTTTGTCGGGTCCTCGGAACTTTGCTCAAAAACGGGGTTCCTATCCTGAAGTCGCTCGACATCAGCCGAGCTGCCGCAGGGAACACCATCCTCTCAGACGCGATTGCCAGCGCGAGCACGGAGATCACGGCGGGCGCTCGACTCGCGAAACAACTTGAAAAATCAGGACACTTCCCCCCGACCGTGGTTGAGATGATCTCGGTTGCCGAAGAGTCCAATACCTTAGATACTGTGCTGGTCAATGTGTCCGACAACCTCGAGAGGACGACGTTCCGGCGACTCGAGACGGTTATCCGTCTGGTCGAGCCCGTGATGTTGCTGATCCTCGCGGGGTTGGTGATGTTCGTCGTCCTGGCGTTGATGTTGCCGGTCATGAACATGTCCAACAGTTTGTAATTCCCAACTTCACCGCAAATATCCCACCTCAACCGAAAAATCGGAGCCTACCCATGAAACGCAATCCATCCCGCCGAATCGCTTCGCGAAGATCCTCGCTACGCCGAGGTTTTACCCTATTGGAAGTCTTGCTGGTCCTGATCATTCTGGTCGTGATCGCGGGCTTTGCGATTCGCAATTTCACCGGCATTCAGGATACGGCGAACAAGCGGGCGGCCACCGCGCAGATCGGCCAATTGAGCAGTGCCGTCAAGACATATCAGCTGCTGATGGGACAATTGCCTCCCAACCTCGAAGCCTTGGTCAATGCACCTGCAGATCTTCAAAATCCAGGTGAATGGACCAAGCAATTGGACAAGGTTCCCGTTGATCCATGGAATCGGCCCTACGAGTACAAACTCAATGGTTCTTCGTTCGAGATTCGATCGGTGGGTTCGGACGGCCAGTCAGGTACTTCGGATGACATCACCAACGGCTAACCTCCAACTTGGTTACCGGCGCGGCTTTACGCTGCTCGAACTGCTGCTGGTCCTGGCCATCCTGGCTGTCCTGGCAGGGCTCGCCATACCTACGTTTGAATCGATGATCAGCAGTCGACGCCTCCGACAGTCGATCGAGAAGCTGCAGAACGAACTGCTGGAAGCCCGCGTGGAAGCGATGAAGACGGGACAGGCACAAGTCTTTCGCGCAACGATCCATGGCAACTCCTACTCCCTGACCCCATGGCTCAGCGGCGATGAGAACCGCGACGCCTCTGCCGGCGCGACCGTGATGACCGCCGGGGGTGTCGTGGAAACCGAACGAACCCCGTCCGGCAGCGCAGCGTCTTCGAACGATGTCGACGGCACGTCCGTCAAAACACTCGACGACGAAGTCATGTTCCTGTCGATCGACACCCTCGTCGATGCTCGAAACGCTCTGGAGATTCAAAAGTCGGGCGAGATTGCGCCGATGCCAGGCGCCGCGACCGCCGCGGCCTCCGGCGGAATGTCGTCCCCCCTGCTGTTGTATCCCGACGGCACCTCCACCACCGCTCAAATCATCCTCGCCGATGCTTACGGCCGTCGCATGGCGATCCAACTTCGCGGTGTCACGGGCCGGTCCACGAACTTGCGGTTGACTGCCGTCGATGCGAGCACCCTGCCCTCGATCGTCAGCACCTCGGGTGCGACTCCTTAAGCAACGAGGCCACTGACGATGAGAACTGCACCCTTTCCGTCCCCTCTCGCCGTAGAACCGTTGTCCTCAACGGTTCCCGCCCAGCGTCCCGACTCCCAGCCACCCTCACCGGCTCCGGCAGCCTTTTCATTCCGAACAAATCGATGCACCGAAGTTTCCGGCCGTCGGTCTCGTCGTGCAGGGCTTTCGCTGCTCGAAGTTGTCCTGGCCCTTTCGATCCTGGCGATGTCCGCCGGGATTCTGGCATCCATCACGATGACCGCAGTCAACAACGGAATGATGGGGCATCGGTTGGCCACGGCTCAGATCTTGGCCGATTCGAAAATGGCGGAGGTGCTCACCGGGGCGATCTCCATCCAAGGCGCCGTCGGTTGGACGATGATTACCGACCCGGTTCCCGACGGGACGTGGTATTACCGGCTCGAAACCACCATCACCGGCAATCAGGGTATGGTCGGTGTTCGGTTAGCAATCACCGACGAGATCGGAATGGCGGATAACGCCGAACTGTTCCATGTGGCTCGATGGATGATCGACCCGGCGTTGGGACTGGACAAACCTCCAACCTCGACATCCGGAACCGGAACGTCTCCCACGGGAACAGGTACATCATCCACCTCCACAGGAACCGCGACCGGGTTTGGGGGAGGGATTCAATGACCCATCGTCGCGGTTTTACGCTGTTGGAAGTGCTCCTGTCCTTGTTCTTGACGGCGGTGGTCTCGGTATTGATTGGCGGCTTGGTGCAACTCTACTTGGTCAATGAATCGCGAGGTCGCGAACGATTGCGTCAAACACAGACGGCACGGGCGATCCTCAATATGATCGCGGAGGACATCCGCACGACCGTTCGGCATCAACCTTACGATACGAGCGCCTTGCAGCAAATGCTGTCCGGTGCGACGAGCTCCATGCTGGGCGGAGCCGCCGGTGGTGGAGGCGGAGGCGCTCCGGCCAGTCCCACCGATGGTGTGGGTATGCCTGTGGGAGGCGCTCCTGCAACGGGCAACCCAGATCCGTCCGCATCGACTCCACAACCGACCGGGCCAACCATAATCCCACCTGGGATCTTCGGTAATGATCGATCGATTGAGATCGATGTCAGTCGGATGCCGCGTCCAGACGAATACGTCATCCAGATCGGTGATGTCAGTCGCGGTACCCTCGGCGATATGCCCAGCGACATCAAGACGATCGGTTACTACGTTCAATCGCCGCGAGCCGATGGCGTCCTCGATCCTCTCGCAAAGATCGCTGCACAGTCTGCAGAAGGTGGAGCGGATAACGGAAAGATGAGCGGCGGGCTGGTCCGACGGTCCCTTGATCGGGCCGTTACCCAATTCGCGTATGCCAACGGAAATTCCATGCAGATCAGCCGAACCGGTGAGATTATCGCCCCCGAGGTGATCGGTATCGAGTTCTCATACTTCAATGCCAGTTCCGGTTGGCAAACGCAATGGGACTCGAGCCAATTAGGGTTGCCCCACGTCGTCAAAGTGACCGTGGCGACTCAAACCGAGTCGAAAGCCAGAACCAACCCGATCGAACCCGGCTTGATGCTCTCAACCATCAACGCCACCATGATCGAGGAATATGGCATCCGGATTTATTCCACCAATGTGATTATCCCGGGTTCCATGCTGTTGTCGGCTCCATCCTCCATGACAGGGACGGGAACTTCCAACAACGGAATGAGTTCATTAGGACTATGAAGATGCGAGCAAAAGCCAATTCGAACGGGAAGCCAGCTCGCCGCAATGCAGTTCTGCTGCTCGCGGTGCTCATGGTCGTGGCCGCGGTCACGCTGTCGACCATGGCATTCATGAAGTCGATGCTACTCGGCCATGAAGAGTCCCAGCTGACGGGTGAAAATATCCAGGCCCGTTATGCGGCCGAGTCCGGCATCGACGCCGCCCGATTGTTCGTTGCCAGCAACCGCGCCGCGAGACTCGAAGCCGGCGGCACGTTTAATAATCCCAACCGCTTCCAAGCCATCCCAGTTCTGCAGAGCAAGGATCCGCTCAACCCCTGCAATTACACCCTCATCGCACCGAATCTCAACGAGTCGGGCAAATACTCGGGGGTCCGTTTCGGCATGCAAAACGAGTCGGGCCGACTCAACCTCAACGTCCTCCCGATCATCGATACATCGCTGTCCATACCGCCAGAACTCGCGAACCTGGCGTCGAGTTCCTTGATGCCGACTTCGTCCGGTCCCGGCTCCGGTGGTTCGAGCAGTTCGGGAAGCGCGATGCTCAATGGCTTGGCCGAAGCCAACACGTCGGGCAGTCTCGGTCGCGACTTTCTGATGGCGCTTCCCGCCATGAATGAGGAAATCGCTGATGCCATTCTCGATTTTATCGACGCGGACGATGAGGTGCGCGAGTACGGGTGCGAACGCGAATATTACGCACAATTGCCCAACCCCTATGCTCCCATCAACGGTCCCCTGGATTCCATCGAGCAACTGCTTCTGGTGCGCGGCGTAACCCCCTACCTGCTGTTCGGCTTGGACCAAAATCGAAACGGAGTGCTCGAATCGAGCGAAGAAAACGCGGCGCTTGGACTGGGAAGCATCGGAGCGAGCCCCGCTTTAGGAGGCGCAGACGGATCAACTCTTACCACCTCCTCGTCGACTGGAACCAATACCGACAAGCCCCCCAACCTCGGTTGGGCCATGTACCTGACCTTGTACTCCAAAGAGAAAAACGTCACCTCGGACGGAAGCCCGCGCGTGAACCTGAACGGCCCCGACCTGCAACAGCTGCGCACCGATCTCGGCACAGCGTTAGGCGATGATGTCGCTACATTCATCATCGCTTATCGCGTCCTCGGAGGCTCGGGGGCAAGCGGTGCCGCGGGCGGAGGTGTTCCGGTCGGCGGAGTTCCAGGCGGAGGAGGGCAACCGGGAGGCGGGCCCGGCGGTGGAAGAGGTGGCAATGGACCCGGCGATGGAAGAGGTGGTAATGGACCCGGTGGCGGTGGACCCGGCGGCGGCGGTGGCCCGGGTAGGGGTGGCCCCGGTGGTGGTGGCCCCGGGGGTGGTGGACCCGGTGGTGGGTTTGGGCCCGGCGGCCCTGGCGGTGGTCGACCCGGCGGAGGCGGCTTCGGCCCCGGTGGCGGTGGCCCCGGTGGCGGCGGCGCTCCACGAGGTGGCGGACGCGCGGAATTGGTGTTTTTGGGAGCGACGAATCCGATGGTTTCTCTCGTGGCTTTCATGCAACCCCCGGCTGGCGGTCGCGGGGGCCAAGGTGGAGGTGGCCAAGGGGGACCTGGCGGCGGCCCGGGAGGTGGCGGAGGTTTTGGCGGTGGACGCGGACAAGGTGGACCCGGCATGGGTGGTGGACGCGGACAAGGTGGACCCGGGATGGGTGGTGGACGCGGGCAAGGAGGCGGCCGCGGCACAGGGCCTGGCGGGCCTGGAGGTGGTGGCCCCGGTGGCGGCGGAAACGGACAAGGACAAGGCGGACGGCCCGGCATGGGAGGTGCCATGGGACCAGGAGGAACCGGGGGGCAAGGAGGTGGAGGGCAACAGAATATCCAACCTTGGTCCGCGTCTGCCTTCGAGGGCTTGAATATCGATCTCACCCAACAAGCCGGCACGCAGATTAACGGTGTGCTGGAACTGATCGATGCTCAATTTACAGCGACCGTCAATGGCCAGGAAACGACCTACACGTCTCCCCTGAGCAGCCTCCCGATCCAAATGTCTCTCTATTTGCCTATGTTGATGGACAAAGTCACCACCGTTGAGGCGCCGGTTCTGCCAGGTCGAATTAACATAAATGAGGCGCCGCGCGAGATCTTGGCCGGGCTCCCGGGGATCGACTCGGAGACGCTCGACAAACTGATCGAAGCCCGATCGCAATCGGCGGATACGGAAAATCGAAAATACGAGACTTGGCCGATGGTCGAAGGGATCCTAACCTTGCAGCAGATGCGAACGTTGGCTCCCCTCCTGACCGGAGGCGGAGATGTCATGCGGGTGCAAAGCATCGGTTACTTCGAACAGTCCGCCGGTTACGCGCGGATCGAGGCGGTGATCGATGGGGCCATGTCGGTTCCGACCCTCGTGATGTATCGCAAACTGGATCATCTCGGTCGCGGTTTCAGTCAATCCACCCTGGGCCAGCGAGCTATGGGGCTCACCGTGGCAACTCCCACGACAACCAATTAGAAAACAATGTCACGATTCCTTGTTGTTGAATGCGATGCGAGTGAGATGCGGTTGGCCATCGGGTCATCCGGACTGACCGGCATCTCGATCGAGCGTGTTCTCAGTGTCCCCCTGCAACTCGGCGAAGGGGAGGAACCCTGGGGCTCCGAAGCAACCGTTGCGTCGCTCAAGAGCCTGATGCAGGAGTCCGGATTCAAGTCGGGTGACGCGATCGCTTGCGTCAGCCGAAACGACATCGAACTGCGGGCGATCACCCTCCCTGATGTCGACGCCAACGAATTGCCGGACATGGTCCGTTTCGCGACGCCTCGCTACTTTGCGAACGTCACCGATTCCTGGCCGCTCGACTTCATCACCATGCCTTCGCACCTGGAGGGGAGCATCGATTGCGTGGTGGGTGCCATCAACCCGACTCTCCTTCAAAAAATAGACCGCACGATCGCTCAAGCTGGATTGACGCTCAAGCATGTTTTCCTTCGCCCGATGTCGGCCTTAGCGGGCGCCTTGGCGCGTCATCCGGAATGGCTCAATGAGTCGGTCCTGTTCATGGATCTGCTCAATGAAGAAGCCGACGTGGTCATTTCCGAACGTGGGAACGCGGTCTTCATGCGAAATTTCCACGCCCCCGGTGAGGGGTCGGATCCCGGATCCGCCAAGCTCTTCGCAGCCGAAATCAAGCGAACGCTTCTGGCTGCAGCATCGCAGCGCCCTGGCCTGAAAGTGGATCGCATCGTCCTATGGAGCAAAGAGTCGATGGCCCCCGTCGCGGATGCCTTGGGACGCGCCGTCGAACTGCCCGTCGCATTGGTCGACCCGTTCGCATGGGCGGAGAAGGCAAACATCGCGATCGCCGCAACCACACAAACCGTAGGCCGGTTTGCCCCCGTCCTCGGAGCCTTCTACTTTCTGCAGAACCGCAACCGCCTGATCGATTTCTTGAACCCGCGCAAGCGAGTGGAAAAGAAGAAACCGATTGCGCGTTACCTCGTTGCGGCCGGCGTGGGCGCAGCCCTCCTGGCAGGTGGCTGGTGGTGGTACCAGTCGAGCCATGCGGCTCTCGACAGTGAAATCGCCCTGCTCCGCGATTCGATCAAAAACGAAGAGGGAGCCCTGAAAACTTCAGCCAAAAACCTCGCCGACTGGAAGAAAGTCGAGAACTTCCTCCGAGGCGATGTCCCGTGGCTGGACGAATTGGAGAACCTGTCGAAACGAGCCAAAGACGCCGATCAAGCCTACTTTGGAACGACGACCTTCAGCATCGAACCCAGATCGAATACCGCGTCGATCTCAGCCAAGTACTTCGCGAAGCAACAGGATGTGGTTCCCGATGTGCAGACCGCCTATCGCGATACCCAGCACACGGTCAAAGGAACCGCGGTGACGCAGAGCCCGAACAAGAACTATCCGTGGGCCTCGGACTTGACGATCACGCTCGCAGCGAGGGAAGTTCCCGACCCCCGATTTGCGAAGAAGCCACCACCCGCCCAACCCGAAGAGCCTCTCAAGATCCAGGAGTCCGCGACGACTCCGCAGGAATCACCCGCGAAACAGGAAACCGACCCCTCGCCCCCTCAATCGCCCTCGGAACCTGCGGAAGCGTCTGCGGACCAACCCGCCGGTCCAGCCCCGGCAACACCAGCCCCGGCAACACCGAATAGCGACGCCGTCATTTTGGGAGACGCATCATGAATCTGAGCCAACGGGAAAAACTACTGGCCGCAGGGGTCGCTTTGGTCGTCGTTTTGTTCGCCGGGAACTACTTCTGGTCCTCGATCCGCAAAGGGTTCGAAGCCAAAGAGGCGACAATCGCACAACTGCAAAAAGAGAAAGAGGACAAGGGCCTCCAGATCACAGCCGGAACGATCGCGAAAGCCAAGCTGAATCGTATGCTGCCTCGCTCTTTGCCGAGCAACGAGGAGCGGGCTCAAGCGGAGTACATGGCATGGTTGATCGAGATCGCCGAGGAAGTGGGCCTGATCGACCCGCAGCCTCGCGTCCTGGGCTCCGTCCCCGAAGGCGACTTGTATCAATCGATGAAGTTCCAATTGTCGGGATCGGGAACGATTGAACACGCGACCAAGTTGCTCTACGCATTTCAATCCAAGGACTACTTGCATCGTATCCTGCGATACGACATGCGGCCCATCACCAACGGCAAAGTCCCCGACCGGATGACGATCGTTCTGGATTGCGAAGCGCTCGCACTCAAGGCGGCCAAACCGAATCAGCCTGCACCGGGCAATGATTCACCCCGAGTCAACAAACCTTTGGACGCGTACCAAGCGGCTATCGGGGGACGCAATATTTTTGCGCCCACCAATCAGCCACCTCAACTCGCAGCCTCTCGCAAAGTCGATGCCACGGTCGGCATCCGCATGGATGTCGGAATCGATGCCCAAGATGTCGATCCCGGACAAACGGTGACCTATTCGATCGAAGGAGAGGCCCCGAAAGGGATGCAGATCGATCCCAGCACGGGCAAATTGACATGGACATCCACCGAACTGGGCGAATTCAAGGTTGCGATTCGCGCATCGGATTCCGGAATTCCCTCGCGATCCTCGGTGCAGATGGTTGCCATCCGAGTCGCTGAACCGCCCCCCCCTGCCAAGGAACCACCGAAGTTCGACGTGGCTTCGCAAGCCTACGTGACAGCCTTGATCTCGGACAACCGCGGCCCCGCAGCCTGGGTTCGATCCAAGACCGAAGGCAAAACCTTCCAGTTGCGCAAAGGGGACGATCTCAAACTGGGCGATTTGGTCGGCAAAGTGATCGATGTTCGACGTGATTTCCTGGAACTCTAAACCGAGGGCAAGCGATGGACGGTGGGCCTCGACGAGTCGATCGCCGATGCCTTCAAGAAATCGATGGATGATTGATGGAGTGACGCGATCGCTCCGCCATTCGATCGATCAAGACGCAGGCTTCGGACGCAACAACCCGAGCAATCGGTCAACACATCGCTCGGCAAAGATCGGATCGTTGATCTCCGCATCCACTTCCTCAAAAGGTATGTCTGCCCGGAGGTTGCTCTTGATACTGGTCCGAAGTGCATTGTCGGCCGCGGGATCATGAAAGGGTTGGCCAGCCGCCGAGATGATGCTGATGGCCTTCAGAGGATAGAGGAAACAGACCGGCCCCACCGATCGGTTCACTTTGTCTGCCAGGATTTCACCGAGACGCGTGCATTCCTCGGGAGTGGTCCGCATCAACGTGATTTGTGGATTGTGCTGATAAAAGACGCGATGGGCGAACTCGAGTGGGACCGTTTGACGCTCCCGAAAATTGACCATGTCCAAACAACCCGGTGCGATCACGGCAGGAACTCCTTCGCGTGCCGCCGCCTCGAGTCGGTGCGGTCCGCCTCCCAACACGCCCCCGACCAGCTCGTCGGCCCATTCGGTCGTCGTGATATCGAGAACCCCTGCAACCAAACCCGCTTCGATCAACGATTCCATCGTGCGACCGCCAACCCCCGTTGCGTGGAATACCAAGACTTCAAAACCGGACAGCTGCAGCAACTCCTTCGCATGCTCGATACAGCGCGTTGTATTTCCGAACATCGATGCAACGACGAGAGGCTTGGTGGATTCCGCTCCCAGACGCGACTGGTTGGCCCTCGCCATCCCGACAACCGCTGATGCCGCTCGCCGATAAACGCCGACGGAGATTCGGTTTAAACCGCTGACGTCGACGATGCTTGGGATCATGACAATGTCGCTGATCCCGACGTAGGTTGATACATCGCCTCCCGCGACCGTCGAAACCATCACCTTGGGGAATCCCATCGGCAATCCCCGCATGGCCTGCGTTGCCATGGAGGTCCCTCCCGTTCCTCCGAGCGAGATGACGCCATCGATCGACTTGGCATCGGCCAACTGACGAAGTACGACTTCGGCCGCGCGTCCCATTTGAGCGATCGCTTGACCGCGATCGGTCGGAATCTCGCCCAGGGCTTCACCGGTCGCAGCTTCAAAACGATTTCGCAACGCGTTTCGATCGATGTCGGATTTCAAGCTCGACGACCCGGAGGTCCCCAGATCGATCAAAACGACGTCGCAACCCAGCGAGCGAACAACGTCGGCTACAAAGCCATGATCCGTTCCCTTGGTATCGAACGTTCCCATCACGGCGATCGTGGTCATGAGTTATTTACCTAACATTCAGGGACGTGAACTTGCGAATCTCACCGGTGATGGCGGTCTCGGTGGGCAAGCGTTCCATGGAACTTGCACCGTAGAATCCATCCAGGTTGCGGCAGTTCCGGAACATGGTCTCGGCATCGCTTGGAGTGGCAATCGGACCGCCATGGCACAGAACCAATACATCGCTGCGAATCCCTTTGCACGTGTCGATGATCGCTTGCACTTCACCGATGCATTGCTGCAATGTTTTGGCCGTCTGTGCACCGATCGAGCCGTTGGTGGTCAGCCCCATGTGCGCCACAATGATGTCGGCTCCCGCCTGCGTCATCAGCTTGGCTTCCTGCACATTGAACACATAGGGGGTCGTCAGCATGTCCAGCGCATGAGCCTCGGCGATACACTCCACCTCGAGCGCGTAGCTCATTCCGGTCTCCTCCAGATTCTGCCGAAAGAGCCCGTCAATCAGGCCAACGGTGGGAAAGTTCTGGATCCCCGCAAAGCCGATCTCCTTGAGTTCCTTCAGAAAGGAGGTTCGCAACAGGAACGGATCGGTCCCGTTGACCCCCGCCAAAACGGGCGTCGAGCGGACGATGGTCAGCACCTCGTGAGCCATATCGCGAACGATTTGGTTCGCGTTCCCATAGGCCAGCAACCCGGCGAGCGAGCCTCGGCCTGCCATCCGGTACCGACCGGAGTTGTAGATGACGATCAGGTCGACTCCGCCCGCTTCTTCGCATTTGGCGGAGATCCCTGTTCCCGCCCCCGCGCCGATGATCGGCCGTCCTTGGGTTACTTGATCATGCAGCTTGGCGAGAATCACTTGGCGATCGGACATGGCATTCAAACCCCTTGGCTTGCGCGGGATAAAAAGACAACGTCCGCAGAAGTGTATCAGTCTCAAACCGCATGCGGATGGAAGAGTGCGGATCGGGAGAGAAAAAATTTTTCTCGTTTTTCCGGTCATGAACCCGCGGCTCGGGTTAACAATCCCATGAAGGATGGTTCCGTGGACAACAAGATTCTGGAAGCCGCAAAACACTGGACGCTGGTTCAGCCGGTCGTCTCCGCCTATGTAGGGGCGGTCGTCCGGGATTTTGCAGCCCGAGATGATGTACTCCAGGAAATCGCCGTCGCCGTCCTGGAGTCGTTTGACCGCTACGATCGGACCAAACCCTTTCAATCGTGGGCACTCGGGATCGCCCGAAACCAGGTACACAACTACTTTCGCCGGATCAGCCGCGATCGTTTGACTTTTGACGAGCAAATCATTGCCCATTTGGCCGACGCCTTTGACGCATCCGCCGCTGATTTCATGCAACGATTGCAATTGCTGGGCGGGTGCATAGACCATCTGGACGATCGGGCACGTCGCGTTCTGGAATGGCGTTATCGCGATGACCTCAAACCGGCAATGATCGCTCAGAAAATGAACTCCAACGCCAATGCGGTGGCAAAAATGTTGCAGCGCATCCGAGATCGGCTGAGGGAATGCATCCAGAACCAATCGGCCAAGGAGGACTTGCGATGACATCCGAGATCGACGACCTCCTTCAGAAGTACTTCGACGGCGAAATTTCCGAAGCTCAACTGCAATCCCTCCAGTTGCATCTCGCAAACGAAAAGGACTCGAGGTACCGCTTCGTCGAGAGTGCGTTCCTGCACGATCGGTTGCGAGGCGTCTTTCAAGCGCAGTCGGCCCTTCGCTCATTCCATCCTCTCCCCGCAGTCGACGCGGAAGGTCCAAGGGCAGTCGCTTCGCAAACGAACCGTTGGCTCAACGTATCGCGGCGTCGGATCCTGACCAGTGCAGCGATCGCAGCAGGAATACTCTTGGTGTTCGCTTTGTGGCGAAGTGGCAATGATACGGCGATTGCCGGAGTCGCAGAGTTAAAGCGAATGATCGCGGCCAGCTCGCTGCAATCGGTGCGTGCCTACTCGATGGCTGTCGAGTCGTCGGAACCCGAATCTTCCAAACGACGACATGTCGAGTCGGACCAGAAGCGGCCGATCAAACCATCCTTGGATCGCGCGATCGTTTACATTCGCGGAAAGCATGAGTTCGTTCTCATGCGAAAGACGCCCGACGGCGAAGACTTCATCACCGGTTCCGATGGCGAGTCGAGTTGGGCGATCTCCCCTGACGGTCCCGTGCGGACCAGCCGCGACCTGACCCGCTTCCATCGCGATGTACCCGGCCATGAGTTTTCGATGCCTCTCTGCAATTTGAACGATGCGCTCGAGCAGTTGCAGTCCTTCTCCGATCTCGCCTTGCTGCCGGTTGAATACGGCGACAGCGATCAAGACGGCGTCCAGCCGAGGCGATTGCTGGTTGCAACCAAGAAGCGAGGCCAACGCGGACCTCGGCGCGTCGAGATCACGTACTTCGCGGACAGCGGCCTCATTGAACACGTTCGCTTCGTCGATATGCCCTACGGTCCCGACCGAATTACCGTGCGGCTGTCGCTGATGCCAACACCCCTCTTGCCAGATGATTTCTTTCAGCATCGGGCTCACCATGTTCCAGACAGAAGGATCGAAAGTGAATAATTGCTGGCCGTACAAATGCGTTTCGAAAAATCGGTGCTCGCGAAACATCGGGATTTTCCTCCTGATGATCCTGTGCGGCGCGTCCATCGGACTTGCTCAGCAACCCAATGCTGCGAAAGCGCCATCGGGAATTCGCTCCTTGACTTCAACCATGGATCTTTTGCAGTGAAACGCTTCTTTCCTTTTGTAGCATGCGCTACATTCATCGTTTGCGTTGCAACGAGCTACGCATTTGGCCAGGAAAATCGGCAGCGTCGAGGAGACCAGGCTGGTCGAGGCGGCAGCGGGCTGGGCAATTATGAAAAGCCTCCGAAAGCCAATGAGATCCCCGATCATCCGTTTGACCTGATCCTCGGTCGTCCCACCGATTCATCGATCGAAATGCGAATCCTGCACAACGCCGACGGTCATGGGCGAGTCGAGTATCGCCCGCTGGGTCAACGGGTCTGGCAGCAATCCGATACCGTCCCGGTCGCGTCGGGTAAACCGTTCGCGATCGTTCTCAAATCCCTCACCAGGAACACCGCGTATCAATACCGCTGGGTCTTTCAGGGAACCGAGGAACAGTTCTCGCTCACAAGCGAAGAAATGACGTTCCACACCCAGCGGGATCCCGGCAGCCGATTTGCCTTCTCCGTCACCGCGGACTCCCACCTCGATGAAAATTCAAGCGGCGAGGTGTACTTGCAAACCCTCCATAACGCGCTCGCCTCTCAACCCGACTTCCATCTCGAGTTGGGGGATACGTTCATGACGGGCAAGTACGTCAAGCCTGAGTATTCGTACGGTCAGTACCTGGCCCAGCGGTATTACCTCTCCCATCTGTGCAGTTCCGCGCCGCTATTCTTCGTGCTGGGGAACCACGATGGCGAATCCAACGGACGCAACTCGCTTCAGTGGGCCTCCTCCACACGCAAATCCCTCTTCCCCAACCCCCAGCCCAACCTGTTCTACACCGGCAATCAAGCTCAAGAACCGGAGATCGGTTTTCCCGAGGACTACTACGCCTGGCATTGGGGCGACGCGCAGTTCATCGTCCTCGATCCCTATCGCTACACCGTCAGCAAACGCCGCGGTGGCGGTGGTCAGGGTGGCGGTGGTCAGGGTGGCGGTGGTCGACAAGGTGGCGGTCGCGGCGATGGGCTGCGTGGGACTCAAAACACCCAGGACTCCAACGCCGCCAGAAACCATCCCGGTCCGAACGAATCCAGTCCGCAAGAGTCGAACTGGTACTGGACGCTGGGCGATGCCCAATATCAGTGGCTCACGCAGGAACTCGACAAGCCCGCAAAATACCGATTCGTCTTCATTCATCACCTGGTCGGCGGCGCCTTACAAAATCAACGCGGCGGCATCGAAGTGGCGAATCTTTGGGAATGGGGTGGCCGCAACCTGCAAGGCGATTGGGAGTTCGATCAATATCGCCCGGGTTGGGGTAAACCGTTGCACCAAATGCTC
>JBKDPB010000038.1:0-9076 GCA_046342615.1 Planctomycetota bacterium
TCTTGAGTTCCCGAACGAGATTGGAGGAAAGGAGCAAATCGCCACCGATGAAGACGGTCACGGAACCATCCGCTTGTTCGGTGGCGTTGGTATCGACCAGGGATGACAACTGGTCGAGGGCTTTGATTCGCGCGTCTCTCAACCCCACCGCCGAGGAGCGAGGATCGAGCCCACCTTCGATTTCAACGATGCGAGAGTTGAGAACGCCGATTTCCTTGGCGAGGCGATTGATGTCGCCGGTGACTCCGACGATGTTCTTCCTGGCATCCATCGCCCCCGCTTGGATCGACTGGGACATGCCCTGCAACTGCGATGCGATTTCCTGGCCGCGACGGAGCGCCAGAATCCTTGCGGACTCGCTGCCAGGTTGATTCGCGATTTCTTGGAAAGCAGTTGCGAATCGATTCAACATCGAGGAGAAGTCCCGCTCGGTGAGTTCGTTGAGCATCGCCTCTTGGTTGACGTTTTCGGATTCAATCTGTTCCTGGAATGCGACCTCACCGTTTGCCTTCCGAAGTCGCCCGACCAAGGACTCATCGATCACCTGCTCGACCGACTGGGCACGCACCCCGAGACCGATGATCGCATTGCCGTAGCGGTATCCCGCTGCCGGCGTCTGGATGACTTGTTGTCGAATGTAGCCGGGCGTATTCGCGTTGGCGATATTGTTGCCAACGGTCTGCAAACCGAGTTGGGTGACTTGGAGGGAGGTAGCGGCGGTTTGTACCGCACTGAACAAAGACATTACCTGTCACCCCTGAAAGAAAGGAATCAAGCCGCTTCGTTGACCAGGAACCCTCCCTCGCGGCTATCGGCTTCTGAGGGTGAGTAGGTCGCTTCGGACACGTTTCCTGTCGACAGGATTCGGATCATATCCGTCACGAAATCGCGGGCTTGAAAAGCAGTGATCCACAAACTGACGCTCAACTGCTCGATCCGCATCAATTGCAACTCCATCGCTTCAATTCGATGGGTCCAAAGGGCAGGCCATGCGGCATCCAAAAGTCGGGACAGCTCCTTGATGCTCGTCGCTTGGTACCCAAGCTCTTTCGCCCTCGCAAGGAGTTCAACCCGACCGCGTTTGCCGGTAGCAATCGTTTCTTGAATCGCCTCACCCCGCTGGCACAATGCTTCGATCGTCTCCAGGTCGCCGCGAAGATAGGCGGCTCTCAAGTCGACGAGAATCGATTCCCACCGAGTCAACGATTCCGAAAACCGATCGATCCAAAGCCCTGTCTCGCGTATCAGTGTCGGAACCATGAACAAATGCTCGATTCGATAGATTAGAAGCGGAAGGTCAAGCCGAGATCCAATCCGTGCAGGAAGTAGGACTCGGTGTTGAACTTGGACATGGGCGAGATTGGCGTACCGAGAATGTTCAGCACGTCGATGTTGTTATCGATCTGGCTCGCCGCCATCGCTACTTCGGGCAACACAATGATGGTGTAACCCACGCCCAACTCAGCCCGACCGAGTCGATAGCGCATCTTGGCGTTCATCTCGGGAATAAAGGTGAATTGGTTCCGGCTCAAGGTGCCGATGTTGCTCGCCTGAGCAAACAATCCTCGATTCGCCGTCGTCGGGACATTCGGCGGTGGAGGTACCTGGTTGAATTGGCCCGATACAATACTGGTCGACTCCATGTTCCCCATGGCAACTTTGCCGGAGAGCCCAAAGCCTACGCGTCCTCGAGTCAGATTACTGGCCAAGCCGATGTGACCGCCATGGAAGGTATTGTGCGTGGTGAACTGATCGACGAGGGTCGTCACGGTCCCAACCGGTGGCGGCCCCGAAATGATGCCATCGAGGACAACCGATTCGAGCCGATATCCGGAATCGAGCCTCAGGAAGGTGTAACCCGTCAGCAAATCCATACGGTGATCGCGATCCCCAACCAACAACGACCGGAGATACAACTCGCCCGAGAATACATCCAATTCGTTGAGGACACTGATCGTCCCCGTATTGGCACCTGATTGGGCGGTCGCGATGTTCACCAAATAAGTATCCGGAATTCCCAGGGAGCTGTTGTAGAACTGAATGCCGGTCGCGTTTCCGCCGTTGGTGATGACCTGCTCCTGTCCGTTGGACAGGAGCCCCCAAGCCCGACCGCCAATACCGTAATTCTTGCAATCATCCAACCACAGACCGACATCGGCTCTCAAGCCGAAAAGAAGGTCATTGCCGATCGGAAGCGTCGATCCCCCCAACAACGGATTGGTGGGAATCGCGGTCGTGTTGGATCCACCCACAATCACTGGCGAGTTGGTCAATCCGCGGCCCCACCAGAGGAGCGTGTCAAAGTCCAACCATCCCAAGGACGAATCGCGTGAAGAAATCGCGGTCGGAGCGCATCGAATACTGGAATCCGAACACCCATCCGAACAAGACGTCGTGTTTACGCCAGCCGCGTCCGCGTTGTACCCGGTCAGGGTCGCGGGAACCTTCGATGCTTCGCTGGCGAACTCCTCATCGGAGTCATCCGAAATGTGCCCCGAGGAATCGCTGGGACCGAGATCGCTCAGGGAACCGAAGGAGGCCGGCTCGACCATTGGAACTCGGTCTAGAAGTCGCGGAATGGCCGGGATGGCCTCCGAAACGCGATCGGAATCCGCCAGCGATTGCAAGGTCAACCCATCCTGCCCTTGGGAAACCGAACAAGCTCCACAAAAAGATGCGATGAGGAGTGCCAAGGTCTTACGATCAATTTTCATGGTCAGGTTCTCGTTGGTCGGAAACTTACGTACCGTTCGCATCTTAGGATCGGTCGTTATCTCGTGCAGCTAAGAGAAAAACGGAGCTTTAGGATTAAGTTCGCTAGACATCCCAAAGTAACAGTCGATCGCGGAATTGCCTAAATCTCCCCGTCATCCCTAATTGAGACTCAGGCGGTGAAAACCAGCGGACGAAATAGCGAAAAGAGAATAGAATGAGGGCGTTTTGGGGCTAGGATTCCCTTTGTAGGCATTTCGCTCAACTCTCCACCAATAACAGCATTCGATGGCGACACTCTCCGATTCCGAATCCAATGCAGGGACTGACAACCCCGGGAGTGCCAGCGTCGAGTCCGACGGGACACCGAAGCAGGGAGTCGCACCCGCTCCTGCCGATACGGCCGACGTCCGACTCCCGTACCGACCTCGCGTCGCCGCCGGGTGGAGGATTCCAGGGGTTGGCCGCTACAAAATCAATCGATGGCTGGAACAAGTCCGGGCTGTCAATCAACTGGAGCCGTCGCGACGCGCGTTGACGGATCCCCAGATGCGCAAGGAAGCCCTGTCGTTGGTCTATCGCGCCAAGAGTGGCGAATCGCTGGCATCGCTGCTGCCAGAGACTTACTCGTTGGTGCGTGAAGCCGCACGACGCCGATTGAATATGCGCCACTATGACGTGCAAATTCTTGGCGGCGTGTTCCTGTTCAACGGCTGCATCGCCGAAATGCAGACCGGGGAGGGCAAGACGTTGACGGCCACTCTTCCGCTGGCCCTTCACGCGTTGGTGGGCAAAGGCGCGCATTTGGCGACGGTCAACGATTATCTTGCACAGCGCGATGCGGAGTGGATGCGTCCTTTGTACGACAATTTAGGACTGCGTGTCGGCATCGTTCTAACCGATCACAATCAAGAAGAACGCCGGAAGGCCTATGCGGCGGAAATCACCTACGGCACCGCCAAGGAGTTCGGATTTGACTTCCTGCGAGACCGTCTTTTGATGCGCGCACAAGGCCGTGCCGTCGACGACTTTCTTGGCGCTGGCTCGCACCAACGTTGGTCCTCCAGCGGCGACCAACCCGTCCAGCGGGGTATGCACTTTGTCCTGGTGGACGAAGCCGACAGCATCTTGATCGACGAGGCGAGGACGCCGTTGATCATCGGTTCGCTCGGAGACGAAGCTCGCGAAGCGGTCATCGCATCCTATCGATGGGCAGCCGAACACGCCGGGGAGTTCGTCTACAAGGAAGACTTTACGATCGAGGAAGACAACCGCAAACATGAATTGACCGCTCGAGGACGACAACGCGTTCGCGGTTTGCCAAGGCCCGATACGATTCGACTCGTTCCCTTGGTCGATCTGTATGAGTACATCGAGCGGGCCATCAAAGTAGATCGCGACTTCCACTTGGATCGGCAGTATGTGGTGCGCGATGGCGAGATCGTGATCGTGGACGAATTCACAGGCCGATTGGCAGAAGGGCGCAAGTGGCGGGACGGCATCCACCAGGCGGTGGAAGCCAAGGCCGGGGTCGAAGTGACGGTCCCCACCGGACAAGCGGCGCGCATCACCGTCCAGGATTTGTTCCTGCGGTACAAGTATCTGGCAGGGATGACCGGGACCGCTGCGACGAGTGCGAGCGAACTGCGACGCATCTACAAAACCCCCGTCGTTCAGGTTCCCACGAACCGCCCCCCCAACCGCAAGCGACTCCCCGATATTGTCTGTTCTGACATGATGGATAAATTCCATCGAATCGTCGAGGAAGTCAAGGAAGTCCACACGATCGGCCGCCCCGTCTTGATCGGAACAAGATCCATCGACAAATCGACGATCCTCGCTGGCCTGCTCCGCGATCAAGGAATGACCGTCCAGGTACTCAATGCCAACGAGATCGAACGCGAGGCCGAAATCGTCGCCCTGGCGGGCCTGAGAGGGCAGATCACGGTTGCGACCAATATGGCAGGACGCGGCACCGACATCAAACTCGAGGATGATATACGATCGCTCGGTGGAATGATGGTCATCTGCACCGAACTGCACGACGCGGCTCGCATCGATCGTCAGCTGATCGGCCGATGCGGACGCCAGGGAGATCCGGGATCGTATCGGCAATACCTGGGAATGGACGACGAAATCCTGCGAAACAGCTTCGGCCTGAAAGCGTACGAACGCTACAAGGAGTTGGGGAAACAGGGCCGTTTTTCCAATTCGCTCGCCTCCCTCTTTCGCCGAGCTCAGCGAAAAGTCGAGCGAAAACACTTCCGGGATCGAATGGCCCTCATGTACCACGAGAAAGAGCGGACTAGAATTCAGCGAGAAATGGGGCTCGACCCCTACCTGGACACAGCCGATTGATCGTGTCGAATTGCTGGAATGACTACGCTGATCACCGACTCCGAACTCCGTTATCTCGCGATCGCACCTCCGCGCCTCCCCAAAGGGTCGCACAGCACCCTGACGCTTTCGCCCCCGATCGCCAAAGGGTTTATCGCCGGGCCTGAAAACGCTCCCCTCATCGAACTGTTTCTTCCCGATTCGATCGCCAGCCTGACCGATCGCTCGCCGATCGCCCTCGTCGGACAGAACGCTACCGGCAAGACCACCATGGCGGCAACGCTCCTGGGGACTTGGGCTCAACATGCATCGGCCAAGCGTTTGACCTTGACCAGCGCGGTCGAGTTCAGCCGCGCCCTGACGCGGGCGATCAAAGCCGATGACATGCAGCGATTTAGACAATTGCATCGCGATTGCGACGGACTGCTCATGGATAATGTCCACGAGTTGACTGGAAAGCCGGTCGCTCAAGATGAGTTCCTCTCCACCCTCGATCACCTCTCCGCGCACAGCCGCTGCGTTGTGGTCACAGCACCGGAATTGCCCATGCTCATCGAAGGCTTATCCCGATCGCTGCAAAGCCGGCTCAGCGCCGGTATCAGCGTCGTGCTGCGACCTCCAGGGAATCTGGCGCGAGGAAAACTGCTGCAGGAAATCGCGGCCGAGTCGAACGTGGATGTCGATCCGGTGTCTCTCAAGCCTCTCGCAGAGGCCTGGGAAGATGCACCCACCGCCAGCGAGCTCAAGGGAGCGTTCATCCGCTGGTCGCACCAAGTGCGACTCAACCCCAATGCCCTCCGATCCGGGCGGGCCGTCGATCGCCTCCTGGATTCGGTCGCCACCCCGGCAATCGCTCCCAACGAGATTGCCAAAGCCGTATGCAAAGAAGTCGATGTCACGATGGAACAGTTGATCGGCCCCTCGAGGAAATCGAGTATCGTCCGCGCACGCGGGCTAGCCATGTTTCTGATCCGGCATTTGACGTCCGAGTCCTATGAAAATATCGGAGCTCTTTTTTCCAATCGCGACCATACGACCGTGATGCATGCCTGCAAGAAAACGGAAATTGAACTATCCTCGGATGCAGATCTGAACCGGATTCACGACCGAATCCGACTCCGCTTCCGCCGTCCTCGCTAAATCGCACTCCATCGATCCCTCCATGATGCCAGCCCACCCTGAATCTCGGTTTCGAAATACCTTGTTCTGCCTCGCGATGTTGGTCGCGCTGCTCCCCTCGTTGTGGTGCATCCATCGATGCTCCGGCGACCAACCAGCGGGCCAGGGTTACGATCCCTCGCGGTTCGAGAAATCCATCCTGGCTACCGGTTTGATCCAACCCATGGAGATGGCGATCGCCCCCAACGGGACCATCTTCCTCATCGAGCTGGGAGGAATGATCAAAGCCATCGATTCTAAAACCGCCAAGGTGCAGGTGATCGGAAAGATTACGGTCACCACGGAACAGGAAAATGGACTGATCGGCATCGCGCTCGACCCGAATTTCCAATCGAACCGCTGGATGTATCTGCAGTACTCCCCACCGGATTTCCCCGGGCAGCATATCAGCCGCTTCACCCTCCGCGAAGACGGTCTCGTGGATATGGACAGCGAGGTTCTGATCCTCAAGTTCGAGGAACAACGCAAGGAATGCTGCCACCACGCGGGGTCGATGGAATTCGGACCCGATGGTTGCCTGTACATCGGCACCGGAGACAACACCAACCCGTTCGGTGATTCTCAGGGCTTCGCGCCGATCGACGAGCGCGACGAACGGAGCGCATTCAACGCCCTTCGCACCTCAGCCAACACCATGAGCTACAACGGCAAAGTCCTTCGCATCCGCCCGTTGCCCGAAGGAGGTTATGCGATCCCCGATGGGAATCTGTTTCCCAAGGATGGATCCGTTGGATTGCCCGAGATCTATGTCATGGGTTGTCGCAACCCGTGGCGATTGAACCTCGATCAACGCACCGGCTACTTGTATTGGGGGGATGTCGGCCCCGATGCGGGAGGAGATAACGATCGAGGTCCGCGCGGCTACGACGAAGTCAACCAGGCGAGGAGCGCAGGCAATTTCGGATGGCCGCTGTTCATCGGCAACAATCGACCTTATCTCCGCGTCGATTTTGCAACCGGCTCCATCGGCGATTCGTTCGATCCATCCAAGCCTGAGAACTTTTCTCGATTCAACACCGGCGCGAAATCGCTCCCCCCCGCCGTCGGCGCATGGATCTACTATCCCGGCGGAAAATCGACCGAGTTTCCCGTACTCGGATCGGGCGGCCGAACCGCCTGCGCGGGACCGGTTTACCACTTCGATCCCGATAACCCATCGACCGTCAAGTTTCCCTCGCACTTCGATCGAACGATCTTCATCTATGAATGGTCCCGCAGCTGGATCGTCGCCGTTCACCTCGACGAAAACTCCCAAATCGAACGCATGGAGCAATTCATGCCAAACGAAAGCTTCGTGCGACCCATCGACCTCCAGTTCGATGCCCAAGGCTCGCTGCTCGTGATCGAGTACGGCGAAACCTGGGGAATCAATCCAGACGCGCGCTTGGTACGCGTCGACTACCCAAGCGGGAACCGCACTCCCAAAGCTCGCATCGCGGAGTGCAATCGATTCGGGAAAGAACCGTTAAACGTCAAGCTCTCGGCGGCCGAATCCTACGACAAAGACTCCGATCCTCTCCAATTCGCATGGACAGTGACCGATGCTGCCGATGCATCCAACACGCGTCAAATCGGCCAAGGGGCGGAGATCGAATGGACCTTCCCATCGCCCGGAATCTACAACGTCCAAGTCACTGCCGCTGACCCCCACGGCGCCCTCGATACCGCGACCGTGCCGGTGATCGTCGGCAATTCGATGCCCGAGATTCAGTTCGTCTCGCCGCGCGATGGCGATTTCTATGATCCCCAAAACGGCATCTCGTACCAAGTCGTCGTCACCGACTCCGAGGACGGCTCGTCGAGCGAAGATGTCGTCTCCTCCACGGATCTGGACCTGCTCGATCCCTCCGCCCCAGATCGGGTTCTGGTCGAAGCCAAATTCCTGGCATCTGCAAATGCGTCCGCCAACGAAGAAGCCATGCCACCCGGACTGAAACGAATGCGAGGAAGCGATTGCTTCAATTGCCACGCCCTCGATCGCGCGATCGTGGGCCCGTCTTTTCTGGACGTCGCGAACAAGTATCGCGACCAACCCGGCGCGATGGAACGGTCGATCGAACGGGTTCTCAAAGGCTCCACCGGTGTCTGGGGCAAGGTGGCAATGCTGCCTCACGGACATCATACCCGAGAACAAATCGCATCGATGGTCGAATGGGTTTATGCCGCCCAGCCCGACCCCTCCCGCCAATCCAGCAAAGGGTTGACGAGTCGTTTCGGCTTGACCGATCGACCCGAATTCGTATCGTCGATCGTGAAGTTGACGGCGAACTACACCGACCTCGGTCGCGAAGGCATCCCCTCGTTAACCGGCACCTCAACCATCCATCTCCTGCCACGCACCCGCGAAGCAGAAAACGCCGACAAAATCCATCGCATGTCCGAACTTGGAACCCACAACGCTAGCAATGGCAAGTTCCTCGGCTCCATTGACCACGGCTCCTATCTGATGCTGAAGAATATCCCGATGGATCAGGTCGGGTCCGTGACGTTTCGAGTGACGAGCGCTGGCTCAGGCGGCGAGATTGTCGTCAAGGCGGGGAGCTTGGACGGACCGGAATTGGGGCGAGTGAACGTCGAAGTCAATGGTTCATGGGACGGCTGGTACGAGCGTCGAGTCGATTTGAATCGAACAGCAGAACGCTGCGATTTGTATTTCGAGACGGTTAATCCCGGCAAGCCCAACGCCTTGATGAACATCGACTGGATCCGACTCGACCCATAAACGTCAAACTTTGACTCAATCGCACAATCCAATCAGCCGATATCTTGGCTAAGTATGGGCCGTGCGGACTCCGCAGGAGTTTTTCACGGGAGTCCACGAATAGTTCAGGATGGAACCGAACGATGA
>JBKDPB010000039.1:0-19683 GCA_046342615.1 Planctomycetota bacterium
TCGTTTCGCCGCATCACGCTCCGATTCGATCAACCGTTCTCCGAAGCTCCCAACATTCTCGGCGCGATCGAACATCGCGGAGGTGGTCACGAGTGGACTTATGTCTGCCGAGGAGATCGGGAACAGCTCATTCAAGCAGCACGAACGGTAAAAGCCGAGGTGGTTCACGAGGCCTCCGTCAGCTTGGACGAGATCTTCATCAGCAGCATCCACGGATCCTAGCCCCTGCTCATCCTATTCCATGCAAATTCCGGAGAACTCCTTATGCAATCCGTAACTGCCGCACTGACCTGGGAATACCTGGCACGCAATCGCTGGAGGCTGTTGATAGCCCCACTGATCGAGATTGCAATCGTGTTTACTATCATGCTTCCGTTGATCGGTGTAGACATATCGGGTGATTCACCGCGCGAATTCATTGCCATTCATATGGTCAGTCTCTTATGCCTCGTGGTCGTCATCGGCGGCTGTGTGATCCAGTCGCAGGGGAGCATGTCGTCGTTGTATCTCAAACCCCTGTCGACCACCGCGATCGTCAATTACTTCTATTGGGGAGGAGCGTTACTGGTTGCTTGCCAGGTCGTGCTGATGCTTTGGGTCTCGAGGATTTTGTTTGTGAGCGATTTGCCGATCATCGGCTCCGTGTTATTTGCGGTCGTGTGCTGGGGTGTATTTCAGCCGATCTTTCGCGGCTCTTTAAACTCCCTTTCATGGATCATTCTGGCCCCTGCGGTGTTTGTGGTTCTGGTCTGTTGGTTGATGGCCAAGCACGGCATATCTTTTCAGCGTGGTGGTGCGATCTCGCCGCAGGTCCATTACTGGACAACTATCTCAGGGACCGACGGCTTGATTGCGATAACGACGCTTGGTATCAGCTATGTGTTGACCTTGTTGAGGGTCAACTCCGATCGCAGCGGTCGACGCCGACGGACGTGGACCGATCGCTTGCGAGACTTCTTTGCGTCCATTGATGCACGGTCGGCTTCTCGCATGAGGCTGTTTGAATCGCCGGTGCATGCTCAGGCGTGGTACGACTTTCAAAGTCGGACCGCTACCATTTCATGGTCGGTTTTGGGTGTGCTTCCTTGGTTATGGCTCCTTGCAATCATCGTTGGAGCGATTTCGCAGGATCTGGGGACCGGATTGACATTCGCGTTGATCGGCGCCGTTCTTGCCGCGGTCGTTCAGATCATCCCAGCATTTTTTCTTCTCTTCGTTCCTTATTTGGGGCAAAGCGCCAGGCAGGATATGCTCACGGGTGAATACATCAATGTTGGGAGTTCGCTTCCCCTGGGGATGAGTCCGTATCTGTTCTCTTTGCCCATGTCGGACAGGCAGCGAGCGCAGGCAATTCTTCGATCGTCGGCTTGGGCGTGCGGTATCGCATCGGCTATTGTTCTCTTGTCCTTTTCCGTGCCTGTGGGGCTGAGTTGGGGTTTCGGAGCTGACCTGGTGACGCGTAAGAATGCGGGCTTTGCAAAACTGGATGTGCTCATTCCTTTGTTCTTGGTGGTCGTTTGGGGTGGCTCGATGCTTTTGTCGTTTGTCTTTGCCACGCTCGCTTGCACGTGGGATTTTCGGAAAGGGAATCTCCGAGATTGGTTCACACCCGTGATTCTGGTTGCGGTGTTGTTGTTATCCTTGACACCGATTGCTCTCCCCTTGTCGATAGGGCTCGGTGTGATTGCCGCCGGGTATCTGGTCTATTCAGCAACCCAGGCTGTGTTGCGAGAGGAAATCTCGTGGGTGGGTGCAGGTCTGGTTTGGTTGGCGGGGGCGGCCTGCGCTGCCGGTTTGTTCCTCGGGATGCCCAAGGAATTGGGAACGCAGGGATGGGTACTGGGGGGCATTCTCGTGGTGCTCGCGATGTTGCCGTTCTTTACGACGGCAGCCGCGATTCGGGGCCTTCGAACAACTTAGGGGTCACCACCGCTTGGCAGTTTTGCAGCGGTAGATATTGGTTGTACCAAGGTTCTCAACTAGAACTTGAACGCATGCAGTTTGGTTCGGTCCTTGATGTAAACCCTGCCGGAATCGAGGATTGGATGTGTGGTTACCGGTTCGTTAGTCAGTTCGTACTCGCGAATTACTTCCACGCCGCTTTTTGACGCGCTCAGGAAACTCAACTTGCCAGCGTCAGTCATCAGGACCAGCGTTCGATCGCAGACGAGGACCTCGCAGTTTTCTCCCAGGCGCTGGAACTTTTTCCAAAGCGTTTTGCCGGTCGCCGGATCGACTGCGAACAAGTGTCCTTTTTCCTTCTCCGAGACCCCGATCACCATGCCGTCGATCCCAACCGTTGAATTCATGTAGATCGAATGCGCTTTGTTCTCCCATATCCGCTTAGGCTTGCCATTGTCCTGGATTCGGTAGGCTTGAAGCGGGCGGCTGGTTCCTCCGGTGATCATCAGGTCGCCAGCCAACGTCGTCGTGATGATGTTCTGCATATAAGGGGTTTCGAATGGGAGCTCCCATACTCGCTTGCCTCGCATATCGATCCCCGTAAAGGTTTTCTGAGTCTGGGTTACCAGCATTTTTTTATCCTTGCCCTGCGCGACTTCGACCGCCGAGGAGTAACTCGGGCCATCGTCCTTGAGCGTCCAAACTGGTTCGCCGTTCTCGAGTTTCAGCGCTGCCAACATACCTCCCTGCGGACCACCCACATGCAAGATTGCAATGGAGTCGACGATCAATGGGGAAGCCGCGGCACCGAACTCGGGGTAAGGAATCGGAAAGTCCTTTCGGAAGTCGTTGCTCCATAGGACCTGGCCAGACTCGCGATTCAAACACGTTACGAGCCCGCTCGCCCCCATCGCGATCACCCGATCACCTGCGATCGAAGGGGTCGATCGTGGGGAATTTCCGTAATGGCCGACCACGGCCGCTATTTTTTCCGTGGCGACACTGTACGAGTGTGTCCATCGATCCTGGCCTGTCTTCGCATCAACGCATCGGATCGTTTCTCGCGTTCCATCTCCCGTGTGGACGATCAGCATTCCCTCCGAAAGAACGGGTGAACTATGACCCGTCCCCACTTCGATCGACCACTCTTTGTCAAGTTTCTGCGGTAAGTTCGCGGGAACCTCAAAGTCGCGCACGACACCATCCCGATTCTTGCCTCGCCATTGCGGCCAATCGGCCTGTACAGGGGCCGACATCCAGGCCATGCCAACCAAAACACTGCCACACAACAGGACGCTACCCAACCACGTCTTGCCACGCTTCATGAGATTCCTCGCACGAGATGAAGTCAGTGAAGTAACCGCCGGACCGTCCCGGACGCGTTGTTCCGATGTTTTTCAGATGGATGCATACAACGTCTCATCTTTCTTTCTGCTAATTGTATACGTTCTGGTTTTCCATTCAATATAAAGTCGTTATTTTGAAATGATATTTCCCAAAGGCTCGCGAGCCTGTATGCCCCGTTTCCCCCCGTGGGTGTGAAAGTTATCTTTGACGCCTGAGCCGATTCGCGTCTCCGGAGATAACCAAGCGACATGAAAATCACTCGCATCGAAACACTCGTTTGCCATGCGCGCATGAGGAATTGGGTGTTCGTCAAGGTCGTCACCGACCAGCCGGGGTTGTTCGGCTGGGGCGAAGCGACCCTCGAATGGCACACGCGAAGTATCGTCGGCGCGATCGAAGACTTGTCGCAATTGCTCATCGGCGAGGATCCGACGCGCGTCGAATATCTGTGGCAAATGATGTGGCGTCAGCACTTTTGGCATGGCAGTGGCATCGTCCGATCGACCGCGATCGCGGGTATCGATCTCGCGCTCTGGGATATTGTTGGGAAACTGCATGGGGTACCTTGCCATCAATTGTGGGGCGGCACGGTCCGAGACTCGATCCGCCTGTACTGTCACCTGGGTGGCGGGGACATGGAAAGTTTTTATGAAACACCGGTCGAGAATGCCAAACGGTTCGGGGAACTGGCACAGCAAGCTGTCGCCGAAGGGTTCACCGCCTTCAAGTCGATGGCGGTCCCACCGACGATGCCGGTCGAAGGGCTGCGTCCGATCAAGTCGGCGGAAGCCTGTGTCGCCGCTATGCGAGATGCCGTCGGAGATCGCATCGACATTATGGTCGATTGCCACGCCCGGCCATCCCCCGCCATGGGGATGCAGTTCGCAAAAGCGCTCGATCCCTATGGCCTCTATTTTCTGGAAGAACCGTGTTGGCCCGAGAGTATCGAAGGGCTCGCGGCTATCAACGCCGCAGTCACGACACCGATCGCCACCGGCGAACGGATGACCCATTTGGCTGCGTTCCGAGATCTTTTCGCCGCACGCGGGTGTGAAATTTGCCAAGTGGACATCACGCACTGCGGTGGCTTTACCGAAGCCCGTCGCATTGCGGCGCTCGCTGACGCCTACCGCATCGCCCTGGCACCTCACAACCCTCAAGGTCCGGTCAGCACCGCTGCGTCGATCGAGTTCGGATTCTCGCAACCCAGCTACATCATTTGCGAGACGGTACACAACGATGTCCCATGGCGCAGCGACGTGGTCCAGGAAGGGTTTCGTATCGACAGGGCCACGCGCACCGTCACCCCGAATACGTTGCCGGGACTGGGGGTCTCGATCGATGAAGACGCTGTCCGCAAGCATCCCTTCGAGCAGGAACTGCCCCAGCGTGTTTTTTACTCGGACGGAAGCGTCGGCGATTGGTAAATTGACTTTGTCCGTATCCACCTACTTGCATACTCATTCGATTCACATCTTCCACGGAGCGAAAGCATTTTGAGCGACAGCTTGTTGCATGGCGTACTTCCGGTTCTGCACACGCCCCTCCACGACGATGGTACGATCGACGTGCCAACGCTGGAACGCGAGATCGACTGGGCGTTCCAGATCGGAGCCGATGGAGTCGTAGTCGCCATGGTCAGCGAGATCCTGCGCCTGGGGTATCACGGTCGCAAACAGTTGGCCGAACATGTCTGTCGAGCGGTCGCCGGTCGCGGCTTTACCGTCGTAAGCGCGGGGGCGGAGAGCATCCGCGAAGCGCTCGATTTCGCGACGCACGCCGAAGGGATCGGGGCGAGCGCGGTCATGGCAATTCCTCCGGTGGCTACGTCCCTCAGCGGTGCTCGCACAGGGGATTACTTCGCCGCGATTGCGCGAGGCATCTCGATCCCGCTCGTGGTGCAGGATGCTTCGAGCTACGTCGGTGCCGCGATCGATCTGGGGGTGTACCTGAGACTGCTCGACGAATTCGGGGAGAATCGTATTTTCTTTAAGCCCGAGGCGAGTCCGTTGGGGCCTAATCTGTCCAAACTGCGCGATGCCAGCCATGGCACAGCGCGGATCTTTGAAGGCTCGGGCGGGATCAATTTGGTGGATTGTTATCGGCGCGGGATCGTCGGCACGATGCCTGGGACCGACCTGTTGGATGGGATCGTCGCGCTGTGGCAAGCGTTGCAGGCGGCGGACGACGACCGCATCTATGCGTTGTCGCTACCGATCAGCGCGCTGACGGCACTGCAATTGCAAGCCGGACTCGATGGATTCTTGGCGATCGAAAAATACTTGATGCACAAACGTGGCTTGTTTTCCAACACGTTACGGGTGGAACCCTGCGGCTGGGAGCTTGATACCGAAACCTGCGCAGAAATCGATCGGCTCTTTGCATTGCTCCAACGAGCCCTCGGCCCCGAGCGTTAGGAACCGTGCATGTCGAGCGTCCCTCCACCTCCCGACGAGAGTCTTGTTCGCAGCGGACGTTATGAGGTGTTGGCGTTGCTTTGCGCTTCGGCGGCCATCGCGTACATCCAGCGCGCCGCCTTGAGTGTTCCCGCCAGCGAAATCGCGACCGATTTGCAATTTGTCGATCTGGCGCGCGACATGGGCTCGATCCAATCCGCATGGTATCTGGCCTACGCGCTGATGCAGATCCCGGGCGGAGCGATCGCGGATCGAATCGGCAGTCGGCGTTCGCTGGTCCTCTTCTGTGTGGCTTGGTCGTTGGCGACCTTGTTCAGCGCGTTTGCAACCGATTTCTATTCGTTGCTGCTGATGTGGGGGTTGATGGGTGCGGCTCAAGCGGGCGCTTTTCCCAGTGCCGCCAAATCGCTGGGGCGCATTTTTCCTGAGACCGAACGAGCGAGAGCCACCGGGTTGTTGGCTGCAGGAATGACCATCGGCGGCGCGGTGGCTCCCGTTCTGGCCGCTGCAATCTTGGAGGGGCTATCGCCTTGGGCAAATGCGCTCGGTATCGATCGATGGCGATTGCTGCTAGCAGCCTATGCCCTGCCAGGTCTTTTGTGGACGCTCGTCTTTTTGATTGCGATTCCCGCCAGCAAGTTACCCGTGACCGAGAGAGGCAACGCGACGCGATCGCGGGTGAAGTGGTCACGACTGCTTTCCAGCGTACCGATGGTCCTGCTTTGTAGTCAGCAGTTCTTTCGGGCTGCGGGCATGGTCTTTTTCATGACGTGGTTTCCAACCTTCCTCCAGAAAACCCGCGATGTATCGTTGATTGGGTCGGGTGTTTTGTCGACGGTCGCGGGTATCGGCGGGGTGATTGGCAGCCTCACGGGTGGCTTTTTTTCCGACTGGTTACTTCATCGAACGGGCAATCCGAGGCTGAGTCGGCAAGGGATCGCGGTTTTAGGGATGGGCGCATGTTCGTTACTGATCGTGCTGTCGTACTTTGCGAGCGATGTCTATCAGAGCATCGGACTGATCACCCTCGGCGCGTTCTGTGCGACGTTTGGGGGTGTCAGTGGCTACACCGTCGCGATCAGCTATGGTGGGCGGCATGTGGCGACCGTATTTAGTACCATGAACATGTGCGGCAACATCGGTGCCGCGTTGTTCCCGATCACCGCAGGTTGGCTGGTGACGATGACGGGCAATTGGAATCTGATCCTATTCCTGTTTGCGGGAGTCATGGCGATCGATGCCGTGTGCTGGGCGCTGTTGAATCCGCAAGGGACACTTTTTGGAGATCAAGATGAACGTGATTAGAACGCCCCAGGCACGGTGCCGAGCTGCGATGGCTCGTTGCGATATCACTCCTCCGGTCGGTATTTATCATCGGATGTGGGGAGCTGCCATGCACGATCGAGCGACCGGAGTGCACCGGCCGTTGCGCGCCACGCTCCTATGGACTGAACCAGTCGACCCGTCTCACGGCCAAGCGCAAATCGTCGCGAGCCTCGATCATTGCATCCTCGATCGCCAGGAATTGCACCGCATTCGGGAATCGATCCAACAGCAAACGGGAGTGCCATATGAAAACATTCTCATCGCGTTGACCCACACGCATGGAGCAGGTTGGATGTCGCGGACGCGAAGCGATTTACCGGGAGGGGAGTTGCTCGGTCCGTATCTCGATGCGTTGGCGGAAAGAATGGGTTCGCTCGCGCGCGAGGCGCAGCAGTGCGTTGCACCTGCTTCGATCGTTTACGTCACCAGTCGTTGCAACCTGGCCGCGCACCGGGATTACTTCGATGCCGAGCGAAAACGATTTGTTTGCGGTTTCAATCCCGCGGGCCGAGCCGACGACACGTTGTTGATCGCCAAAATAAGCGACGCGGTTGGCAACACCATTGGAACCGTCGTCAACTATGCCTGTCATCCAACGACCTTAGCGTGGGATAACACCTTGATCAGTCCCGATTGGGTGGGCGCGATGCAGGAGGTGATCGAACGGGATGCGGGTGGATTGTGTTTATTTCTCCAAGGGGCCTCCGGAGATCTCGGTCCGCGCGAGGGCTTTGTGGGCGACCCTTCGGTCGCTGACCGCAACGGCAAACAGGTTGGTTATGCGGCGCTTTCAACCTTGGCCACGGCACCACCGCCCGGCACCGAGTATCGCTACGCGGGGCCCATGATCTCTGGAACGGCGATTGGGACATGGCGGCACGAACCGATCTCGGATGTGGCTAAGCATTCGATCGCACGCTGGCAATGGGATACGTTGGTGGTGGAGGTTCCGTACCGTCATGATTTGCCGACGGTTGAACAAACGACGCGCGAGCGCGACCACTGGCTTGCAGAAGAGCATCTCGCCCGCGATTCGCACGACGAGATGCGCGTTCGCGACTGCAGAGCACAGGTTGAGCAACGCACGCGGCAACTGAATCGATTGAGCAACCTGCCTCCGGGTCATTCGTATCCGCTGACCGTGCACTTGGGAGTTGTCGGAGATGCGATTTGGGTCTTTGTCCCGGGCGAGTTGTATCAAGTCTTTCAAACGACACTGCGAGAACGATTTGCGTCGCAGCCTGTCTTCGTGACGACGCTGACGAACGATTGGCAGCCAGGGTACATCCCGCCAGCAAGTTGCTTCGGCTATGAGATTTACCAAGAGGTGATTGCCGCTACCGCGCCGGGATGCTCGGAGACGCTGATCGAGTCAATCTCGCGACACATCCAGCGTGTATTGTCGGATTATCGATAACTGCGAACGGACTTGCGAAGCCCGATACGATTCCGTGCTCCGATCATGCGTCCAGTGCATTTTGCGTCGGTGGGACGAGCCAAATCGCGAAGATACCCAATGCATAAATCAACGCGCAGATAGTGCCTACTTGCTTGTAGTCTCCGCCCAGAAATTCGAACAAAACACCTGCAAACAACACCCCTATCGCCGTCGCGAATCGCCCCGAGTTGTAGGCCAATCCGCTACCGCTGGCCCGCACATTCACAGGAAAGATCTCAGGCAGGAAGACGGCCAACCATCCAAAGAACAAGGTCGCGACGAGACCTTGGGCAAAAACCACCGCATGAAAACCTGGCTGCAACGGCGCAGTCCATTGAAACATGGCGATGGTCAACAACGTCGTTCCGACGCTGATCAATAGATAACATGTCCGCCTGCCGAGGTATCCAACCAACTGGGCTCCGATGAAACTACCAATCGTCGCTCCGAGCGCCCACCATCCTTGTGTCGCCCCCTTGTATGCTGGATCTTGGGCACTCGCGATCTTGTCGGCCCATGGAATCATCCACGTGCTCGCCGACCAGGCACCGATCAGCGGGATCGATGCCAGGCAAATCGCAACCAATGTGGTCGGCAGCAGATCGCGCTGGAACAATGCCCGCAACGAAACCGCAGGTCGCTTGACCCCGTGCTGTCGGCTGGCCAACCAGGTCGGAGACTCCGGCAGCATCACCAACACGGCAACGCCCAGAACAGCTGGTACGCCTGCGAGGTAGAACAACCATCGCCACGAATCGGGGCTGATCGGCCAGATGCGAGCGATCTGGGACAGAAGTAGAATTCCGCCGTTGAGCCCGGCACTCATGACGCCCATCGCCAAGGGCCGACTGGCTGTAGTCCAGCTCTCGGCCACCAAGGCCATTGCATTGGGCCACAAGCCACCTACTCCAAGGCCGACCAAGAATCGGAGGAGGAGCATCTCTTCCTGACGCGTGACCCATGCACCCATCGCTGCGAAGACGGAGTAGAAGAGAATGCTGATCCCCATCGCGCGCGATCGGCCGATTCGATCTCCGAGATTCCCGAGGACAATGCCGCCGATCGCAGCGCCCAACATCAACGATGCAGTGAAGCGGGCGAACCAAACACCACCCAATTCCGGCGTGTAGGCATCACCGATCAAGCTATTGGAAACACTCAGCGACGCTATCGGCATCAACCCCAGTTCGATCCCGTCGAATACCAGTCCCAACCCTGCGGCGATCAAGATCGCCGTGCGAGCCAACGGCGACAACGTCGGGCGATTCATGAGCGGCTCCGATCTTCGGTGCTGCGTGTAGACTCGGTTGCCAGACGCCGGACCACCTCGATCACCGCACTATTGTCCAATTCGCCCAGCCCCATGGTCTCTGCCTGCTCCAGCCATTGGCGATGCACGTCGACCAGCGCGGGATGCATGCCGACTTGATGTGCGGCATTCAAGATCAAACGGATATCTTTCAGATGCTGGGACAATTTGGCTTGGGTGGAATAATCCCGGTCCACCATCTTGTCCCCTTTGGTCTCCATCTGTTGCGAATAGGCAGCGCTGCCGCGCAGCACCGCGAGTGCTTGATGGCTGTCGATCCCCAATCGCTCGGCGAGGGTGAGTCCCTCGGCCAAGGCCGCGCGGTTTAAGCCCAGGACAAGATTGCTGACCAGTTTCATGTTGGCTGCATTGCCGCATGCGCCTACATAGAAGACTCGTTTGCCGAGCACAGGCCACAGATCGTCGCATGCCTCAAATGCATCGCGTCGGCCGCTGGCGATCACGGTCGCTTGCCCGTCGCGCGTTTGTTGGCTCGAGCCTGAGATCGGTGCATCGAGATAAAAAGCACCCCTCGATTCCAAACGTTCTTCCCACGCGCGGCTTTGCGACGGTTCGCCGGTGGTGGTATCGATCACGATCTGACCGGGTCGGATACTGGGCGACCATGCGCCCAAGACTTCCGCGACGACTTCGCTCGAATAGAGACAGAGGATCACCCGCTGGCACTCGGCGAATGGGTTATCGGACCACTTGGCCCCATGCTTTATCCATGCGTCGGCTTTTTCTCGCGTTCGGTTCCAGACGACCAAGGGATATCCGTGGGCGAGCAACCGCGGCGCGATCGCGTTTCCCATGAGTCCCAAGCCGACCAATCCGATCGGGTCGCGCTCGGATGAATCCACGTCTTGCTCCAAGGTTGTGTTCCGACGACTAACCCATCATGTCATGGATGACCCGTCCATGGACATCGGTCAGTCGAAAATCCCGGCCTGCATAGCGATAGGTCAGTCGCTGATGATCGAATCCTAGCAGATGCAACATGGTCGCGTGCAGGTCGTGGATCGACACCGGGTTTTCCACGGCCTTGAAACCGAACTCGTCGGTGGCACCATAGATCGTCCCCTTGCGGACTCCCCCGCCCGCCATCCACAAGGAAAAGCCCCAATGGTTGTGGTCGCGTCCCTGCGACGCACCCGCCCCATTTTGGCTCATTTCCACGGAAGGGGTCCGTCCGAATTCTCCGGTGCAAACGATCAAGGTTTTTTCGAGCAACCCTCGCTGTTTCAAATCGGTGATCAGTGCACCGAGCCCTTGATCGCATTCGTTGGCGACTTTGCGATGTTCGTCTTTGATATTGGAATGGCTGTCCCAGGGCTGCAGGTCGCCGTGCCAGGTCTGAATGAATCGGACGCCCCGTTCGACCAAGCGCCGCGCGATGAGCAGTTGGCGATTCTGAGGCCCTTCGCCGTACATCTTGAGAATATATTCCGGTTCGCGCGACAGATCAAAGGCATCGATCGCTTCCAACTGCATGCGGTAGGCCAACTCAAAGGATCGTATCCGGGCTTCGACATGCGACTCCTCGGCATGGGTGGACGCATGCTGGGCGTTGAGTTGCTGCAACAACGCGAATTGTTCGGCTTGCTCCTCGGTCGACAATCGCGTGTTACGAATGTTGGAAATCAGTTGGGTTGGATCGGTCTTGGAGGTGTCGATCAGGGTTCCTTGATAGGCGCCCGGCAGGAACGCGGATCGCCAGTTTCCTGCACCTCCCACCGGCAGGCCTCCGGGACAAAGTGCGACAAATCCGGGGAGATTTTCGTTCTCGGTCCCCATCCCCCAGGTCAACCAAGATCCGATGCTGGGGCGAACCAATCGCATATCCCCCGTATTCATCAGCATCAGGGTCATTTCATGGCTCGGCAGCTCAGCGAACATCGACCGAACCACGAGCAACTCGTCGGCGCAGCGCGCGAGATTCGGGAACAGATCGCTGATCGGAATGCCGCTTTCCCCATACTGCTGAAAAGTGAATGGGGAGGGGAGAGCGACGCCTGTCTTCCGTTCGGTCTGCAGGTTTTCAAACGGCAGCATCTGGCCTGCCCGCTTGGTCAGTTCCGGCTTGGGATCGAACGTATCGACCTGAGACATTCCGCCATTGAGAAAGATATGGATCACATGTTCAGCGCGCCCGGGAAAATGGGTTCGCGAGGAAGCGACCGAGGCATCGGCAGCGCTGCACACATCGGCCAGGGCGAGCGCACCGAACCCCATGCCGCACCGAGAAAGAAATTGTCTGCGGTTCTTCATCGTTGAGCTCGCATCATTCACGGTTAATTTCAATCGATAAAAAGGAATTCGTTGGAAGCCAGCAGCACATGCGCCAGCCTGCCCCAGCGTTGCGGCGGCCATCCTTCGGCGGGCCGTTCGGAGACTCCTCCTCGGAGAAAAGACAACATCTTTTCGAGTTCCTCGGCCTTCGGTTCGCGTCCCCAGGCGCGACGAGTCATCCACGCGATTCGGCCTTCATCGCTTTGATCGTGCGATTGCTCGAGCGAACTGCGAGCGAGGGCCGCAGCGCGATCCTGGATGAACTCGGAGTTCAGGGCGTAGAGTGTCTGCTGAGGGACCGTGGTATCCGGTCGCTTGGCCGTACATGCATTCGGATTGGCACCGTCAAAGGTGCTGGAAAAACCGGAAACGATATCCCGATTGATGAACGCGTAGACGCTGCGGCGCGGTATGGCGGGTTGAGCGGACAAGTCAAACGGTCGCCCTTTCAACGCATCATCCAACTCGAGCGACGCCATCAACATCGCGTCGCGCATGGCTTCCATGTCCAGACGGCGAAGGGGCATGCGCCACAACAACCGATTCTCCGGATCGCGCATTCGATAATCCCGATTCTCGATCGCGGCCTGACGATACGCATCGGTCAGCATGATTTGGCGGTGTAGTTTTTTGATCGACCATCCCTCTTCGAGGAACTTGGTCGCGAGGTAATCGAGCAGTTCCGGATGGGTCGGCGAGTCTCCGCGCGTTCCAAAGTCATCCGAACTCCGCACGAGTCCCTGGCCGAAGTGATGTTGCCAAACCCAGTTCACAACCACGCGGCGGGTCAACGGGTTTTCGGGATCCGTAATGTGGCGAGCCAACTCGAGTCGCCGCTTGTCGGAAGAAAAGGGTGCGGGCTTGGATTTCGAAACGATCGACAAAAACCCGGGTTGAATTACCGGTCCTCGTTGGATCGGGTTTCCTCGACGAAACAGATAAAACGGCCCGGCGTTGGCGGACTCCTTCAGAACCATCGCTCGAGGCGGAGAGCCCGGAGACTCGAGATGCAGGCCTTCGATCGCCCCCTGCTTGCCGTTGAAATTATCTTGGATCGTGCGATTGAGCAGCCTGGCGGCGACTTCGGTGGGTAGAACCGTCGGCGTTCCATCGTGATAGAGATGATGGCGAAGTTGCTGGTAGATCGGGCTATTGACCGCAGCATGCCGCGGATCCTCATCGGGAATGACTTTTTCCGGCGATTCGGCTTCCATCGACGCATCGATCATCGAGTGCAGCCACCTTTGATGCACTTCAGCGAAAAGTTTGCCGTAGGCGTCGGCCGCCGCGATCAAGTCGGCTGCTCGGGATTCGCGGAGGGCCTTGATCACCAAGGGGTTCCATTTCGGAGTGGCCGTTCCCAATCCATGGGGCTCGGCGAATTTAGCCGGGTCGCCGTTTTCCTCTTCCATGCGCCGCAGGAGTTCGGTGCTTTTTTCTGCGAACGGCGAGGGGTCCAGCCGCGATAACTGGACCCACGGACCGAACACAGGATCGTTCTCCGGCATGGCCTGAAGATAGTCGCGCCATCGATTCAGCACTTCCGGACGGACATCGTCGGTGCGATACGAAAGAAAGGCTGCGGAAACGTCCTGCTCCGGTGTTCCTTTGGCGAGCTCGCGCAAGTAGAGGCCGACCTGCATCCGCAACCGAGATTGCATGACCGCGATTTGGTCGCGCCCCATATCGGCGGCTGCGCGTTGGCGGCGATGCAGCTCGGCCCGGTACTCGCGATACGCATCGCTATCGGCAGGTTCGCCGACCGTCGGAAGCTCCTTGGGTGGCCGACTGCTGGCCAAGGTCGCATAGAGCGCATAGTACTCCGCCGTGGGAATCGGATCGTACTTGTGATCGTGACATCGGGCGCAGGCGACGGTCAGCCCCATCAGCCCCCGCGAAACGACATCGATTTGATCATCGATCAGGTCGTGTCGACTCCGATATTGCATCCCCACCGTGAGGAATCCGAGTCCCGCGAGGGCGGGATCATTGTCGGCCAAACCGAGTTGATCGGCTGCGAGTTGCTCGTGAATGAATCGATCGTACGGCACATCGCGATTCATCGCGTCGATCACGTAGTCGCGATACGTATAAGAAAACGGAAACTTGGTAAATCCAATGGCCGCACCGCCATGGGTGTCGGCGTAACGCGCGATATCGAGCCAATATCGCCCCCACCGCTGACCATACCTCGGCGAATCGAGCAAGCGATCGAGAACCGTTTCGTAGGCAGTTGTCGAATCATCGCCGATGAAGGCATCGATCTCTTCGGAGGTTGGGGGCAATCCATGCAGATCATAGGTGGCTCGTCGAATCCATGTCCGCTTGTCGACCGGTGGTGACAGCTGCATTCCGGATTGCTCGAGTCGTGCGACGACGAAGCGATCGATCTCCGTCGCGACGGGAGTCAGGGTCGCGGGGGGCGTGTGGGGTTCGATTCGGCGGAACGACCAGTGCTCTTCGTACGGGGCGCCCTGGTCGATCCACTGTCGCAGCACCGCAATCTGTTCGGCGGAAAGGCGTTTTCCGGTTTCGGCGGGAGGCATGCGAAGGGAGTCATCGTCGCTGGCGACTCTCGCGATCAACTCGCTTTGATCGGGGGCACCCGGCTGGATTGCGTGACGAATTGCCCCTTCGCGGGTATCCAAGCGAAGGTCCCCTTGCAGCTGCTGTTCATCGTGACCGTGGCAGTGCAGGCAGTATTCGGCGAGAATCGGTCGAATTTGCGTGCTGAAGCGGATTTCGTCCGCTTGGATGATGGAACTGATTCCAATGCTGAGCAATCCGATGGCAAGCGTCGAAAATCTCATCACTGTCCCTCGATAGGGTGTCGGGTAGAGTTGCGTTTGAGAAATCCGTCGATTTCCGATGATGGTTGCGGTCGCGGCCTTGGGTGGGTTGTGTGAGCCGCGAGATAGGTGGGACCTGTAGTGTAATCGAAATCGGCGGTATCTGCACCCAGGATTCCATGGGGGATCGACGTCCGCAAAGAAAAGCATGGGAACGAAGCAGATCGCTCAGAATTGCGAATGCTGGATGGAACTCTGCGATGCAAAGCCTGTTCGAGACGGCTAGCGCATTCCTTGAGCATCCATGGTCGACTTGCCCATGCCACCCTGATATTCAGCCTTTAGCATATGCGGCGGAATGGATGCGTTCTTGAAATAGTCCGCGTTGGGCTGGCAGAATCGCGTCACCGCTTGTTGAGTCGATTCGCCATCCTTGGTTTCCAAGTTGTTCGGGGCTCCCCGTTGGTACTGGGCAGTGAACACTTGGCGGCCGTTCGATTGAATCGAAATCGTGTGATTCCATGGAACATACTGAACCTTGATTGGCGGGCCGGAACCGAACCCCGGTGGCGCGAAAATTGGGACAGGCCCGAAACCATTGTGGGTGTAATACTCCGCTTCCGCTTGCTTTCCTTGCTCAACCTTAACCACCATCTGGTTCGAACTGTTGGGTGAGACTCGCCAGCCCAGTTCATTGATCTTCGATTCCACGGCTTGCTGGATCGCCTGTCTCTGGTCGGGCGCCACCCCATTGAGCTCATACTGGACCGAGACCGAATCCCCGGGAACGATCGAGTAAATCTTCGATGGATCGACGCTTGAACTGGCACGGATGGCTTCCTCATGAGGGATGCGGAATACCGTAGCGGTCGACTCTTTGTCACCTCCGAATGCAGAGATGAGATAGGAGCCAAGGGTGGCGCGCGCTGAAGGATTGCCTTCATACGTCCAGACAGGGACGCCTCGCTCGACGTCGTAAGCAATCGCGCCGACCATGAGATGCCGTCCAACCCAAACCACATCGGCCTGCGTATTCCCCTCGCTGACGGCGAAGTTTTTCTTTTCCTGTCCATCCTTGGTGCTGTAGATCGCGATGGAAAATGCATGAAAAATTGCCAGCGATTGGCCGTCGCTGGAAATGGCAATCTTCGCGATCGGCAGATCACGGCGAATACACCCTACCAGCTTGCCCGTGGCAGTGTCGATCATAGCCAGAGTGTTGCCCATGATCATGGCCATAACCTCTCCTGCTGGGCTCATCAACGCCGACATCGAGCCACCCGTAGATCCTCGCTTCAATGCTTTTGGTCCCGGGGTACCCGTCAGGTCCCAGAAGGTCAAATTCGATTTCTGGCTGATCGTGACTAACGTTTGGTTCGGGGCAAAGGCGACAAAGTGCAACTCATCCCAGCTTCCGCCTCCTGCCGTGAATTGGAACTCCGGTTCCAGCCCTTGAGCGGAGACCTTGAAGATCGCCACATCATTTCCCTTGTCGAATCCTTCGATCCGAACCGCGGCCGCGCGGGAACCATCCGGACTGAGCGCCATGAGTTTCCAAGGTTCGGGCAATTCCAAGACATCGGATGCGTCCCCCGACGCTGCTTGAATGACCACAAACCTGCTATAGTTTTCCTCGGGGGACCGACCTTGTTGATATGAGTTCAGCACCAGGTTCCCCGACTTGCCCCCTGCCATCGCTCGCATGCTTGCAAAGAACGGTTTTGCGATCGGTGTGGCGTGAACTTGGTCTTCAAAAGCGACTTCGGGAAACGCTCGCAATTCGGGCACCGACCAAAAAGATTTGGTTGGAGTGATCGTCAATGGCTTCAACCCCTTGGCGTTTACCGCGCGCTTTTCGAGAGCCCCGCTTGTCGATCCGGACGACGACGCCCCCAACGGCGATCGAGACGACTTTCCCGATGGTTTCCCCCCTGCAAACGGGTTCTCTTCCTCCTCGTCCATCGATCCTTCCGAAAGCCCACCTGATTTCCTGAGAGCTTCCTCTGCTTTGAGAAAACTGTCGACAAACGCTTGATCTGGCTCGCTCAGTTTTTCGAACGGAACTTTGACAACCTTGTCATCGTCCTTCAGCAACTGGATCTCATCGCGATTGGCGAATTTCAGCCTTGCTTGAATCTTAAACTTGCCGGACTTGTCCGACCATTGGCGGGGTACAGCAAACCCGGAGAGTGGGCCTTTGGGCTCGTCCGCTTGCAGAGGTGCCAGGTAGAAAAGAACGGAAAGAAAAACTGGAACGATGGGTCTGAATGGACCAAACAAAGCGTGCATCGCGAAATCCCCTACCAGAAAATCAATGGCGAACTTCTGATCATGATGCACGAACCGTTTGTGGTTTGCAACTACGCCGGCAGACGGATTGTCGGTACGCTACAATCTCCATGGTGCAGCGGTGCGGTAAGTTGGACGACCGCGCCGCCAAGTTCGCGTCTGTTGATGCTGGCAGAATATGCGGAGTATTTGAGAATGAAAGACATCGAGACGGTGGAGGATTTTATTGGGAAGCAAGTCTATCCCCATCCGGGCCAGAAAGCGCAAAGCGACTACCGCAACTATGACAATCCAGGACGGGAAACCGTGCGCGATTTCTATCGCGAGAATCATCGGCACCAAACGCTCGAGTTTGTCAAAGAAAGACGGGCTGAGTTTCTGGGGCTGAACCGACAGAGAATGAGCCCCTTCGAAGCCCTCGATTTTCTCAACACGCTGGTCGATGACTCCGACCCGGATATCGAACTGGATCAATTGCAACACTTGCTCCAATGCGCCGAAGCGATCCGGGCCGATGGGCACGAAGACTGGTTTGTCCTGACTGGGCTCGTTCACGACTTGGGCAAGGTGCTATGTCTCTGGGGACAACCCCAGTGGGCCGTTGTCGGAGACACCTTTCCTGTCGGCTGCCGATTCAACGATCGGATTGTGTACAGCGAATTTTTTTCCGAAAACCCGGATGCGTGCGATCCGGTTCTGAACAGCGAACCTGGCATCTACCAACCTGGATGCGGGTTGCGCAATGTTTTGATGTCGTGGGGACACGACGAATACCTGTATCACGTGATGAAGCCGTACCTGCCGGAACCGGCGTTGTATATGATCCGTTATCATTCGTTTTACGCTTGGCATCGCGAGGAGCAATACGATTGGTTGTGCGATGAGCACGATCGATCCATGTTGCCATGGGTGCGCAAATTCAATCCGTACGACCTGTATTCCAAATGTCCGACTCCACCGGATTGGAAAGAACTCCGTCCCTATTATGAACACCTGATCGCCAAGTACCTCCCTGTGAAATTGGCGTTCTGATTCACCCTCTCAAGGTTCAGGTCCTCAGCGCAGCGCCCGGAGAACTTGGGCGGCTTGGCAGGGAGGATTGTTGGAAGTTGTTGGAGTGGACGGCTCGGCAAGGGGGACGGGACAAGCGGGGCGATCGTGCGGTGATCCGCAATTAGCAGGCTCGGATTTCGAGTTCTTCGTAGCGGGCGTATGCTTGTTCCAACGACTCCTCGAGTTCCTTGAGACGCCGCTGGTCGGCGGCTAACTCGGCTGCCGGTGACTTGAAATAGTCCGGCTGGCTGAGACGCTCATGCAAACCTGCCAACTCCGACTCGATGGCCTCGATTCGCGCCGGAAGATTTTCCCACTCCTGTTTCTCCTTGAAGGAGAGTTTTTTGGGGGCCGTCGCGACAGCTCCGTTTGAAGCTTTGTTGATTCCAGGCTCGGGCTTGTTGCCGGATTTCGTTTCCTTCGATGCCTCGCCACGCTGCCTCAACCAATCGTCGTAGCCACCGACGTACTCCTTGATCCCCGTCTCCTCGAAGACCAGCATACTGGTCACGACGTGGTTCAAGAAGGTTCGATCGTGGCTGACCACCAGCAACGTGCCGTCGTACTCAACGAGTTTTTCCTCGAGGAGTTCGAGCGATTCGGCGTCGAGGTCGTTGGTCGGTTCGTCGAGCACCAGTAGATTGGCCGGTTGCGTGAAAAGCTTGGCGAGCAGCAGGCGATTGCGTTGGCCGCCGGAGAACTTATCGATCTTCGATCGGGCTTCCTCGGGGGTGAACAAGAACTCCTGCAGGTATCCGATCACGTGCTTCGTTCGACCACCCACGGTGATGCTGGTCCTGCCAACACCGACGTTTTCCTCAGCGGTTTTGTTCATGTCGAGCACGGCCCGCGTTTGATCGAAGTAAGCGATCTCCAACTTGGTACCTTGTCGCACTCGGCCGGAACGCGGAGGGATGGTTCCGAGGATCCCTTGGAGCAACGTCGATTTTCCGACTCCGTTTCGCCCCAGGATCCCGATCTTGTCCCCTCGAAGGATCGTCAGGTCCAAGGGAGGAATGATCGTTCGATCGGCATATCCGAACGATGCTTGTTGCATTTCGCAGACCAGGACGCCGCTTCGTTCGCCGGAGTCGATGGCCAGCTTCATGGTTCCGAGCGAGGATTGTCGGCCCGCTCGCGTTCGCCGCATTTCTTCGAGGCGGCGCACTCGCCCTTCGTTCCGCGTGCGTCGGGCTTTGATGCCGGTGCGGATCCAGACTTCCTCCTGAGCGAGTTTTTTGTCGAAGAGGGCATCTTGCTTCTCTTGAGCGAGCAGGGCTTGTTCTTTCCTTTCCAAGAATGTTTCGTAGTCGCACGACCAATCGAGCAGCTTGCCTCGATCGACTTCGACGATCCGTTTCGCGAGTTTGGTCAAGAAGGAGCGATCGTGCGTGACGAACAACAACGTCGAAGGGAGGCTCGCTAAAAAACCTTCGAGCCACAGGATCGAATCAATATCCAGGTGGTTGGTGGGCTCGTCGAGCAACAGCACATCGGGAGCGCTGACCAGAGCCCGACCGA
>JBKDPB010000040.1:0-6983 GCA_046342615.1 Planctomycetota bacterium
AACTCCGACTCCAATTCGGTCGAGATCCTCTACAAGGATGGTCGCGTCCTTGAACAAGTCGATGGACCGAAGTTGATCGTCGCGAGAGCGATCCTTCGATGGATTGGGCAACTCCTGATCAAGGAACCGGCATGAACTCCATCCGCTACCCCGACTTGAACTTGCCGCAAAGACCGCTCGATATCCTGGTGGTCGCTCCGCATCCTGATGATGCGGAACTGGGGATGGCAGGAACCATTTTCAAGCTGCAAGCGAAAGGCTGGAACGTCGGCATCCTCGATCTGACCGATGGGGAACCGACCCCGCAGGGCTCGCCGGAGATTCGAAGCCGGGAAACAGCGGTCGCCAACGCGATTCTCGGGAACCCCTGGCGCTACAACCTCGGACTCCGGAACCGCTATCTCGAGGCGACGCTTGAAAACCGTCATCGCCTGGCAGGCTTGTTTCGCTTGACCCGTCCGCGATGGTTGTTCGCTCCCTATTGGATCGACGCCCATCCCGATCACGTCGCAGCCACCGAGCTGGTCGAGGGGGCCAAGTTCTGGAGCAAGCTCAGCAAGTCCGATCTGGCCGGCGAGCCGTTCTTTCCCCAACGCGTTTTTTACTACTACTGCATTCACCTGAAACTCAATCCTCAGCCAGCTTGGATCATGGATATCAGCCAAGAGTGGGAAACCAAAGCACGAGCGATTGAGGCCTATCACAGCCAATTTATCGCGGGACGCGAGTCGAATCATCCCTCCTTCGTCGAACAACTGCGCGAAGAAGCCGCATACTGGGGAAAATCGATCGGCGTTCGATACGGGGAACCGTTCGCTTCCAAAGAACCCTTAGGATTGCGCGATCTTGAGCAACTCGTGTGAGAGAACCCATCCATTACCCTCAACCTCGGCGACGGACCGACGACGCTTTTTGTCCGTCATCGCGCTCGCGGGCGGAGCGTGGACCTTGGGGGTCCCAGGCTGCCGTATTTCCCAATTCGAATCAAGCGATCCATCCAAGCTGCGGGTCGTCGCCACCACAGGCATGATCGCCGACGTCGTGCGTTACATCGGAGGCGATTTGATCGAGCTCGTACAACTGATCAATGCCGGAGTCGATCCCCATTTGTACAAACCGATTCGAGATGACGTGGTCGATGTGCTCAGCGCCGACATCGTTTTCTACAACGGACTGCTTCTCGAGGGACGCATGGCGGAATTGCTCTCACAAGCCGAGGAGTCGACACGGACCACCGTCGCATTGGCGGACGCGATACCTCGGGAGATGCAGATGGGCGAACCGGGGTCGAGCGCAACGGATCCTCACGTTTGGATGGACGTGTCGATGTGGGCCATTGCGAGTCACGCCGTCGAACAAGGAATTGTCGGGCGACGCCCGAAGGAAGCCGAGGAGTTGGGGCAACGCGGAAATGAACTGCGAGGATTGCTGGAGAAACTGGATCGTCGCGGCCTCGATGCGATGGCCTCGATCCCTCCCCGCCAGCGCGTACTCATCACCTCCCATGATGCGTTCCAGTACTTTGGGAGACGCTACGGAATCGAAGTGCATGGCATTCAAGGGATCTCGACCGCATCCGAAGCCGGACTGAAACGAATCCCGGAGCTGATCGATTTGATCATCTCCCGTTCGATCCCTGCCGTGTTTCGCGAGTCGAGTGTGGCGGGCAAGCTGATCGATGCGCTTGTCGAAGGAGCTCGGTCGCGCGGCTACCCGCTCCAGGTGGGCGAAGGGCTGCACTCCGATGCCCCCGGTCCGAAAGGCTCGGGGGCCGATTCGTACATGGGGATGATGAAGCACAATTTCCGAACGATTGCTTCATCGCTCGGCGGCAGATGGTTGTGATCGCGCCGACCCAGCGATCAGTCACCGCGGAGCTTGAGCCCCAACCCCGTCAATTTTTCTCGCACTTCCGTCAGGCTTGTCACGCCGAAGTTCTTGCACTCCAAGAGATCATCGCCGGTCTTGCGGATCAGTTCACCGATGGTATTGAGCTGCAATCGAACCATGCATTTTCGGGCTCGAACCGAGAGGTTCAACTCCGAAATCGGACGATCGAGAAGCATCTGCTGATCGGGAGTCATGCCACTCAAATCGAGGGGCGGTTCGGCTTCCCGTTTCTCGTGGGCGAACTGGCCCAGCGCGAGACCGCGAGCGGACAGCATTTCCTTGATTTCCACGAGAGAGGTCTCGCCGAAGTTCTTGCTCGACAGCAATGTTTGTTCGGAAACACGCGTCAAGTCGCCGAGGGTTCGGATGCCCATCTTCTGCAAACAATTCCTGGAACGAACCGACAGTTCAAAGTCGGTGACAGGAATGTTGAGAAGCTGTGCCAACCGCTCGTTCTTCTTCTGAGAATCTTCATCGTAGAGGATGTTGCCACCAGCGGCGGCATCCTTGAGGTACAGCTTGGCGATCTCGTTGTCTGGATCGGTTTCCAGAATGCGGCGGTAACATGCCTGAGCACGACCGAAATCGTTGCGATCTTCGTACATCAATCCGAGATTGAGCAAGGTTCCGACGTGGGACGGAATCAGTCCGGCGCCGCGCTGATAAAGTTCGAACGCTTGCTGATCATTTCCCATGCGGTCGTATTCGACTGCGAGTCCGAACAGGGCCCCCGCGTGCTTGGGGTTGTGCTGCAAGGCACGTTGGTACAAAGCGATGACTTCAGGCAGATTGCCGCCGATGGAAGCCAGGGTCGCCGCTCGCTGGTACGGGTACTCCGGATGTTGTTCCACGGGACCAAAGATATTGTCGAGCAATTTGAGCGCATCCTCTTTCTTCCCGATGTATCGGAAGACTTCGGCTCGCGATAGCTGGCACCATTCCGCGGTGTAGCCCGCCTTCTCCGCTGCGTCGTAGTACTCCAAGGCACGTTCGTACTGCTCCATCTGGAAACAGGACTTGCCCAGGTAATATTGGGCCAATGCCCCGCCATCCCCCTGGCGCAACGTACCCTCGGCCTCCCTGAATTTACCCAGCAAGTATTGGCTGACACCCAATCGCGTCATGGTCGCGGGCGATAGGTTGCTCGACTGATGCAACTCGGTGACCGCGTCTCGGAGGAGAGCCACCTGCGTCAGATCCTCTTCGATGACTCGGGTGATCCGTTCGATGTCCTGAGGACCGAAGGTCTGATTGGACAATACAATCTCTCGGATATCGATTCCGTTTGGTACCATGCCGTAATTTTCCCTAAAAATACAATCGCATCGGGTTCAAGCCGGCAGTGGGAGTCGAACCCACAACCCCCGCATTACGAATGCGGTGCTCTGCCAATTGAAGCTATGCCGGCGTCAGGACGAGTCACTACCCAAGCCATTGTGCCCATCCGTCGAGACAAACGACCGAAGAGACTCCGCTTCCTGGATTCGTAAGGTCCTAAGAATACGGACCTTGTGCGGGAATCGTCAAGGGCTAGGCGGTACGGTTCGCCATGGCTCGGTTAGGGGTTGTGACCCTTCGAGGGAACCGATCCGCATAAAAGAGGCGTTCCCACCAGGACGGATGCCGGAGGCGTCGGTCGTTTCGGGAAACCCGATGCTGCTTGCCTGTTCGCGTTTCCAAAACCACGCTGTCCGGGAGAACTTGGCTGACCATCCAATATTTGTCCACTTCGTAGGAATACAGGTCACCGCGCAGCGACGGACTGATGTTCTTCGCCCTTGGACCGGGTGAAACACTGTGTTTTTCGCGGGTATACACCACCCAGTCGTTGACTTTGAATCGATAATCCATGGTCGAACTCCCGACTGACCAAAAGACCCCATCGCACCGTCGCACCTCAGCACGCTCGCGGGCTCCGAAAGCGGGTCTGAAGATTGGCAATCCTTTCCAACGCATCGCCGGATAATTTTCACAACTCTCCTTCTGGAATCTACTGCAGTCTGTCCAAAAAGCTGGGAAATTTGCTGGATTTCACACGGTCTTCGCAAACCGCCCGGTTTGCTTGCATTGTGCGATCCGTTGAAATCGACAAAATGCGTTCCATCGGAACCAAAGGTTTCCCCGGGGGATTTTTCTTGAAACGCGTTCTGTTTGTATGTTTAGGAAACATTTGCCGCTCCCCGGCAGCCCACGGGATCATGCAAACCTTGATCTTGAGGGGTGGTCTCGTCGATGCGGTCGCGGTCGATTCGGCGGGGACCTCGAACTATCAAATCGGAAAGCCTCCCGACCCCTCGATGCAGCGAGCGGCCCTGGCTCGGGGTTACGAACTGGCCACACGCTCGAAGCAGTTAACCGATCGGATGGTGAGGGAAAGCGACTTGGTGATTGCGATGGACCGGGATAACTTTCGCGAAATCCATTCCATTGCGCGAGGGGATCCCGAGCATATTCGACTCCTGAGCGAGTTCCTGGACCCCTCGTGGCCTCGCGATGTTCCGGACCCGCACCGAGGTCCCGACCAAGGCTTTGAATTCGTTTTGGATATGCTCGAAACGGCCTGTCCGGTCATTCTTGAATCGATCCGAGTCACCCTCGATGAGGCCGGCCGGCAGGCCCCGGACGAGCCAACCTGAACCGTTGAAATCCCCCTCGAAGCGTTGTCGGGAAGTCGGAATGGAGTTATGCTTAGGGCTTGTGGGTCGCAGTCGATCCACCCTCACCGCAAGCAGAAGGACTCTCGCGTTTTTATGTCCGATCATTGGAATTCCCTCGCAAATTTGCTCGGCACCCCTTCGCTTGCCCCCCAGAAACCGAAAACGGATCCTGCAGCCCCTCTTGCCGCGGAACCCGCCGCGACTTCGGATCAGCCGGTTGTCCCCGAACCTGCTGCCGTAGAAAAAGCCAAGCCGGCCGAAAAATCGAAGCTGCGAAGCTCGTGGGATGCCGTCGCCAATTTCTTTGGAATGGCATCTCAGGACTCCGAAGCGGCTTCCGTGGAACCGGAGGCCGCGCCCGCTCCGCCCACACCGCGGTCACAACCCAAAACCGACGCGGGCCGCGCGCGCGCCGCGAACCCCTCGACTCCGCCAGCACCCGTTTCGAAGAAGAAACCAAGTTTATGGGGAGGGGAGGAGAGCACGACTCCCGAACCCGCTCCGGAGGATCGCCCCATCCATGCCTCGCGGTCCGAGGAATCGGACGATCGGGAACCGCTCCGCTCTCGACGCGATACCCCTCGGGAACCGAAGCGCCGTTCCGAACCTCCCGCGAAGGAAGATACGGCATCAGCGCCCGATCGACGCTCCCACCGACGGCCGCCTCGCCGCGCGCAGGAATCCGCGGAGGAAGTCCGAAGCGGATCCAACTCGGAACGCGCGCCTTCTCGACGCACTCCGACCCGGGAATCCAAGCCTGACCGAACCCACGCATCCCGCGCCCCATCGCCTCCATCGGAGACCAGGACTCCTGCAGAGCCCAGATCCTCATCGAGACCCTCGGGCTTCGGCGCAGGTATCGCGCCTCCGAACGATCGCATCGAGGATGACCGCGACCTCTTTGACGAAGCACCCGTCGATGTTGAAATATTCGACGATGAAGCTCCGTCAAAGACTCGAGACGACCAAGATGCATCGAGCGAGGAATCGCGCGGCGAGGGCAGTGGAGAAGGCCGTCCACGTCGACGACGACGTCGAGGAGGGCGCGGCAGGACTCGAGAGCAAGCCGATAACCTCGAAACGGAACGAAGCTCGGATGCGCGAGATGAACGTGAACCGAGCGATGACGCGGAGGATAGCGCGGAGGAAGATGCTCGTCTGACTCGGCATAGCAAAATCCCATCTTGGACCGAAACCATCAGCGTCCTTGTCGAGTCCAACATGCTCAACCATCAACGATCTCAGGGATCCCAACGCGGGACCCCGCGAGGTCGCGGCCGCCGTTGACGCCAAGTCCAGCCTTCTTCATTTCGCCTTGAAGGTTGGACCAATTTTGCGATACTCCATCCTCGTTGTATGGATTTCGCGCGGTCCGTTGAAATGCTCTTCCTTCGGCTCTGTTGCGATGAAAACTTGGGCGTCGAATTCGTTCGATGTTCAACAGAACAAATCAGGAGATGAAACCCATGTACAAGAACTTAAACGCGAGCGTGCTCGGAGTTTCCGGGCGGCAAAGCGAACTTATCGAATTGGCAATGACCTACGGATTTAAGGGACTCGATATCGACGCGTGGGACTTGGTCAAACGCGTTCAACGAAGCGACTTCGACCGAGCAACCCGCTTCTTAACCAGCTCGAGGATGAACGTCAGCGGATTCGAACTCGGCTTGGATTTGGATTGCGACGATGCGATTTTTGAAAAGCGATTGGCCTCGCTCCCAGGCGCAGTCGAAATCGCAGGCAAACTCCATGCTCGAGCTGGCTTCCTCGCGCTGCCCGCGGCAACCGACCGAAAAGCATTTCCGGAATACTTTGAGGACATGGCCCGACGGGTGGAACGCATCGCTCAAATCTTCCTTCAACACAATGTGCTCTTGGGATTGAGCTTCTCCACCGCACTGGAAAAACGCGAAGGAAAGCAATTTAAGTTCATTCAGGATGTGGAAAGCTTTTTGGCGTTCTTCCATGGATGCAAAACCAAATCGGTAGCCCTGATCATCGACTCATTCGATTGGTCGGTCGGGGGAGGAACCTGGGAGCAACTCGGGGCGATTCCCGGAGATCGCGTTGCCGCCCTCCGGATCGCGGATACCCAAACCCTTCCGTCGGTTGCGGACTCAACCCTCGACAAGAGACAAGTCTCCGGCACCAGCGGCACCATCGACAATGTGCGATTCGTGACCGTTCTGAGCAAAAGTGGGTATGACGGTCCGATCTCCAGCTTCGCGGACGCGAGCCATTTCGCAGGGATGACTCGGGATTCGATCGTTGCAAAAACGCAGGATGCCCTCGATCATGTCTTGGCAGGTGCAGGACTGCCCACTTTTACCCGCCGGCCGGATATGATAACGGAGTCGAGGGCTCCGTCGCTTGAAGACATCGGCCTGGAGGCGTAGGTCGTCGGATCCCACGACGTTGACCGCCGCTCTTCCAGAG
>JBKDPB010000041.1:0-12868 GCA_046342615.1 Planctomycetota bacterium
AGGCCAACCTGGTCGGCCAAACCGGGAAACTGCTTGCCAGGATTCATGAAGCGGTTGCCCATCCCGGTCTCGTTCTGGTGTTCGACGGTGCCAACCTGGTCTGCCAGGGGATGACGACGGATCAAGTGCTGGACGAGTACCATGCCATGAAGCATGGGTTGGGTTGGATCCACGTCAAGGACTACAAGCGACCCGATACCAAGTCGTCGCATGTCGATGAGGAAAGCCTTAAGGCTTTTGTTCCGGCGGATGCCGGCGACAGCGGTCATGAAGCGATTTTCCGCGACCTCAAGACGATCTACCCGATGCTGCTGGAGCGACTCAAGGCTCGTGGCATCCCAGGATTGTTTATCGATCTGGAACCGCACCTCAAAGGCGGCGGCCAGTTTGGCGGTTTCAGCGGCCCTGACGGATTTGGGGTTGCCCTCCGCGCCGCGTGCCGACTGCTGGATTATGTCGGACTCCCGTATGCCTTGAGGAACTTCGACGACATCCGCGCGAGTCGCCCATGATCTCATCTGCGGACGCACCTTGGCGCGGGCTCTATCCGTTTGAATCCCATTTTTGGTCGATGCCCTACGGTATGCGCCTGCACTATGTGGACGAAGGCCCTTCAAGCATCGAATCGGAAAAATCGCCCAACCCTTTGCAGCAGCCATGCGTTCTCGCCGTACACGGCAATCCGACGTGGTCGTTTTACTACCGAGCCCTCATCGAAGGGATCCGGCCAACTCATCGCGTGCTCGCGCTGGATCACTTGGGTTGCGGTTGGAGTTCCAAGCCGCAACATTATTCCTACGCCTTGGCGAATCATACCGAACGGCTCGTCCAATTCATTGAGTCGCTCGATTTGCAGCGCATCGTGATGGTCGTGCATGACTGGGGTGGAGCGATTGGGTTGGGAGCGGCCGTGCAGTGCATCGACCGCATCGCTGGCTTGGTGGTCTTGAACACGGGTGCCTTTGTTCCACCCTATATCCCGCTGCGAATTGCGGCATGTCGAATGCCGTGGATCGGCTCCTGGGCCATTCGTTATGCCAATGCGTTCGCGCGTGCCGCCAACACGATGGCCCTTCATCGATTGCCTCGCCTGGAGAGCGACGTTGCCGAAGGCTTGCTCGCCCCATACGACAGCCCTGCCAACCGCATCGGGATCGACGCCTTCGTTCGCGATATCCCTCTCTCCCCGTTGCATCCCAGTTATGGTGTCCTGCAGCGACTGGAACTTCGATTAGCCGACCTGCGTCATCTTCCTATTCGCCTGGTCTGGGGGATGAAGGACTGGTGTTTCCGCCCCGAGTGCTTGGAACGCTTTCAAGCCCATTGGCCCAAGGCGCAAACCACGGAACTCGAGGATGTCGGCCACTATGTCATGGAGGAAGCCCCCGGGGAGGTGGTCGATCACGTTCGCTCGTTGCTCAAGGAAATCTGAGGCGATCGCTTGCAAAACCGCCGAGAACCTGCCAGGTCAAGCCCCTCAGGTCGACTCGTCGATCGCTCCAAACTCCGCTACATTAGGAATTGTTGGCCTGACTTTCGGTCCATTCACAAGGAATACTTCATGCGAGTCACTCATCGAAATCCTCTTCGCCATCTGGCGATATTGTCCGCCCTGGTCTGCTCGTCCGTTGCGTCGGTTCCCAAGGTCGATGCCGATGAAGGAATGTGGTTGTTCAATGCTCTGCCGAAGCAACAGCTGAAGAGCAAGCATCAATTCGAGCCGACGCAGGCTTGGGTCGACCACGTCATGCTCTCGAGTGTTCGATTCAGCACCGGCGGTTCCGCATCGTTTGTCTCGTCCAACGGTTTGGTGCTGACGAACCACCACGTCGCCTCCGACACGCTCTACAAACTCTCAACCCCGGAAAATAATTACAACGAGAACGGGTTCTTGGCGAAGAGACTCGAAGACGAGATTCCCGCAACCGATCTGGAACTCAACCAGCTGATCAGCATTGAGGATGTGACCGATCGCGTGAACGCCGCGGTCAAGGACAGCATGACTCCTCCCGAAGCGAGCAAGGCTCGACAAGCCACGATGGCGCAGATCGAGAAAGATTCGCTCGACAAGACGGGCCTTCGCAGCGACATCGTGACCCTTTATGGCGGCGGGCGCTACCATCTGTATCGTTACAAAAAATACACCGATGTCCGCTTGGTTTGGGCACCGGAGGCCTCGAGCGCGTTCTTCGGCGGCGATGCGGATAATTTCGAATACCCTCGCTACTGTCTCGACGTCACCCTTTTCCGGGTCTACGAAGATGGCAAGCCAGCGAAGATCGATCACTTCCTCAAGATGGATCCCAACGGCGGGAAGGAAGGAGATCTGGTCTTCGTATCAGGGAATCCCGGCCGAACTCGGCGGATCTTGACGTCGGACGCCATTGAATTTCAGCGCGATTTCGGAATGCCGCGAACCATGAACTTTCTTCGTCGTCGCGAGATTCTTTTGCAGCAATACGGCTTGGCGGGCCCCGAGCAACTGCGCCGAAGCAAAGATGACTTGTTCGGCATCCAGAACTCCCGAAAAGCGAACAACGGAATGCTGGGCGGAATTCAAGATCCGACTTTCCTCGCAAGCAAAAAGCGGGAAGAACAGGAGATCCTCAATCGCTTGGCCGCCAATGCGAAACTCGCATCGTTGGCCAAAGCCTGGGATACCATTCGCGAGGTTCAAGCCAAGCGCAAGGAACTGCTCACCAAATCAGCGTCGCTTCGCACGCAGCTGTATGGATTTGCGGAACGGATCGTGTTCATGGCCGCCGAGGATCGCAAGCCCAGCGCCGAACGACTTCGCGAATTTCGAGATAGCGCCCGAGCCAGCCTCGAGCAGCAGATTTTCTCCGATGTCCCCGTCTACGACGACCTCGAACGCGTGTTGCTCGCCGACGAACTGGCGCGATTGATCGATGATCGCGGCGGCAACGATCCTCTGGTGGCTGCGGCCCTCGCTGGCAAGAATCCCCGGGATCGGGCCTCCGAAATTGTAGCCAATTCTACATTGAAAACGGCCGAAGGTCGCAAAGCGCTGTCGCAACAAGGATTCGACGCCATCAGCCAATCCAAAGATCCGCTCGTCCAGTTGGTGCGAGCCATGGAACCCGAATATCGGAAACTGAGGGAGATCTCCGAAAGCCTCGATGAACAGGAGCGACAAGCGTACGGCAAGATCACGGAGGCCAAGTTCGCGCTCGGCGGCGATTCCGTCTACCCGGATGCGACCTTCACGCTGCGGCTTTCCTATGGACTGGTCTCGGGATACGAAAGCAACGGGACTATTCCTGCGTTCACCACCCTCGGAGGTTCCTTTGATCATGAAAAGAATCATCTCGCCAAAGAGCCGTGGGTTCTCCCGGAAAGCTGGCATGCCGCCAAGAATCGCATCAAGGGTGATGTTCCGTTCAACTTTGTGTGCACTGCCGATATCATCGGCGGAAATTCCGGGTCCCCCGTCGTGTCGCGCGACGGTGCGATGGTCGGAATTATCTTTGATGGCAACATCGAAAGCTTGACCAGCGACTTCTATTACTCCGATCGCCAAGGTCGCGCGGTCGCAGTGCACATCGCAGGTGTGCTCGAAGCGATGCGGAGCATTTACAACGCAGGCTTCCTCGCGGACCAAATGGGTAAGTAAGCATGAGGATCGATTGAGCTATCTGCAGGCGCTGACCGCCTATGCCCTCTGGGGCGTCTTCCCTCTGTATTGGAAACATCTGCGACACGTCGATGCGGTGGAGATCATCTGCCACCGCATCGTGTGGTCGTTGGTCACCCTGATCCTGTGCGTCAGTTGGATGAGGCAGTGGGGCGATGTCCGAGAGGCGTTCCGCGACCCATCGCGGTTCTTTTCCGCTGCCATGGCAGCGATCCTGATCAGCACCAATTGGCTCGTCTTCATCTGGGGAGTGCTGAACGGCAGCGTCGTCGATGTCAGCTTGGGGTATTTCATCACTCCGCTCTTCAGCGTTATTCTCGGGATGATCGTGTTCCGAGAACGCCTCGAACCCCTTCAAATCATCGCCGTTCTCATCGCCACCGTCGGAATCGCGATCAGCGCGATGGCGAGCACGCGGCTGTGGGTCTCCCTCGTCCTGGCCTCCTCCTTCTCCGTGTATGGTGTCGTCAAGAAAAAGACGCATCTCCCAGCCATCGCAGGGCTCGGTATGGAGACCGCGATCTTGGCCCCTATCGCCCTAGGCTACCTCGCACTCTTGTTTCAGCAACCCGGCCACCGCTACACACCGGAGACCTGGGAGCTTCTCGCGCTCGGGGGTCCGATCACCACGGTTCCCCTGCTGCTCTTCGCCGCGTCGTCCAAAAAAGTACCGCTGGTCGTCATGGGAATGCTGCAGTACCTCGGGCCTTCGATCCAATTCGCCCTGGGAGTGTGGGTCGACCGCGAACCGGTCGATCGCACCCGATGGTACGGCTTCATCTGTGTGTGGATCGCTCTCGCCATTTTCAGCTTTCACGCCCTAGGGCGGTGGAAACGCGAGCCAACCATTCCGCAAAGTTAAACTTTGCCAAATGTAACGAATAGGCTAATGCGGGTCCGACTCCTCGACCGATGCCACGAAGACCAGGAGGTCTGTGGCCAGATCTTCATCACGCTAGCATTTATCACGGACGTGCAAGGATGTACGAGTCATTCTACGGCTTCGATCAGCGCCCTTTCTTGACCGTTCCCACGCTGGATCGTTATTTCCCGGCAGCGAGTGTTGAGGCGGCTTACCAAACCGTCTTGCGGGCGATCCAACGCTGCGAAGGTCCCGTCGCGATCTTCGGCGGCGCGGGCTTGGGCAAAACCATGTGTTGTCTGCGGATTGCGGCCAGCATCCCTCGAAGTTTCGATGTGATCACGCTGGCCAGTGCCCAAGTGATCACTCGGCGAGCCTTGCTGCAGAGCTTGCTCTACGAGATGCATCTTCCCTGCCGAGACGGTTCCGAAGGCGAGCTGCGTCTGCGTCTGTTGGAACGCTTGCAAGCTTCGGACGAGAATTCATCCGAGGGGTTGGTATTGATCGTCGATGAAGCCCAGACGTTGTCGATGAAATTGCTGGATGAGCTTCGCAGTCTGACCAATGTCGTACATGCGGGTGTGCCCCGCTTGCGCTTGGTGTTGTGTGGAACGCTGCGGTTGGAGGAAACATTGACGCATCCGCAGATGGAGTCGCTGAATCAACGTTTGGCCGCTCGTTGTTATCTCACGCCGCTGAATCATCTGGAGAGCGATCGGTACGTACAACACAAGATCGAGTTGTGCGGGCAAAGCTTGGAGGATGTGATAACTGCCGACGGTCTCGAAGCCATTTATCGCGCCTCGGACGGCATTCCTCGTTTGATCGACCAGGTTGCGGACCAGGCGCTCTTGTTGGGAGCCAAAGAGAGTATTCGGCCCATCAATGCGGCCGTCGTCGGATATGCCTGGTCATCCCTGCAACAATTGCCTAACCCATGGAGCGATGCCCTTCCGAGTTCAGCGACGCTGTCGGGTCAGGAGGCTTCGGATCTCGAAGAATTCGAAGATGCCGAGGAGCCAGCGGTCGAATTTGGAGCGTTGGATGAGTACGGTGCGAGCGAGCCAAGTTCTATGGAGGGCTCGACGTCGCAGGAACCCGATCCGCAACCGCTGTTCGAAGAGTTGAATTTGGCTGCAAACGACTCCTTGCCCGAGAATTTGTTCTGCAACTTCTTCGAAAGCGATGACAGCGAAACATTCCCGATTCCGGTGCAATCGCTTCGCGACTATCAAACGCTTTCCGGGATCGCTCCGGGCGAATCGCTGCCGTATGACACCCTAGCATGGGAATCCATCCAGCCTTCGGCAACGAGCCAATCATACCGCGAAGCGATGGACTTCATCGAGCCTGTACCTGCCCCGACTCCGCAACCGAATCATTTCCCGTTTGAAGGGTATGCCAAGCAAGAAACCCAGGCAACGATTCGTCCAGGCTCGTCGGAGGACGATTTGGATGCGATCGTCAGCAATATCGACGACGAGATGCGGGGGCTCGTCTCCAACTTGAACGCACAGGCACTGCACGAACATTTTCAGTCGAATCCTGCACTGCAGGCAGACTACAACGACGACGAGGAATTGCGCCTTGCGGATTTGTCGCCATCCTCGACCGAAATGCTGAGGATGCAGCCCTTGGATGAGAGCTCGGTCCAGCCTCCCTCGGCTGGCGGGATCAGCGATGATCGCGACATGATCATCATCGAAGAGGACATGTTGGAAATAAAGAGAATGCAGGCGCAGGCCATGGAGTCCAAGCCGTCCGCGCCGATACATCCTTACGCCCAGTTGTTTTCCCAAACTCGAAATTCGTAAAGCCATCCCAAACATGCTCGCGACCGAAGTACCCATCGACTCGATCGTCCGCGAGATGAAACGCGGACGGAATTACACTCTGGGCCTTGGCCGCGCGACCTCGTTGGCCGACGAAATTTCCAACCTGTGGCCGGGTCGAGTGGCATGCTCGCTCCACGACAAGACCCACCGCAGCACGCTGCTGGTCGAGACACAACCCGCGGATCCGCTCCAACCAGCGGATGGGTCGGAATCATCCCACGAGTCCATGATCGACCGAGATCTTAAAACCGTTCCGTGGAGCATCTCCTGCGATCCTGCTCCATCGGGATCTGCCTGGAACCGGCAATCGCTCAAGGAACTCGGTGCGTTTCCAAAATGGAAGGAGCAGTATCCCTTGATCGTTTTGCATCTGGGACAGCTGGATTCCATCGCTTTCGCGATGCTGGGCAGGCTGTGTGATGGAATCGCCTTGGCCGCGGATATGTCGCGAACCCAAGGGACTTCCCTGCGGCAACTCTCCCGGTCACTGCGGCATCACCAAGCCCAAGGATGCCGGCTCCTGGGCATGTGGTCGGTCGAAATCGGTTAGAATCTACGGTGGACTCCATCGTTGGTGATGGATCCCGATGAAGCGAAAGCGGATTCGATCGCTAACCGTTTGAGGCTGGGCGGACAGTCATGGTGCGTGTTGGATTGATCGGTATCGGATTCATGGGTTGGATCCATTACCTTGCTTATCGGAGGTCCTCCAAGGCCCGGCTCGTCGCCTTTGCGAGCAAGGATTCCAACAAAAGGCAGGGAGATTGGCGCGGGATCCAAGGAAACTTTGGTCCGCCGGGGGATTTTATTCCGCTCGACCAGCTTCAGGTTTTTGACTCGTTGGAATCGATGGTTCGCTCGCCCGATATCGATGTCATCGATATTTGCCTGCCTCCTCATCTGCATGCTTCTGCAGCCCTCCTCGCGATGCAACATGGCAAGGATGTTCTCATTGAGAAGCCATTGGCATTGACCCGCAAGGAATGCGAGTCCGTTCAGTCGACCGCCGAATCGCTTGGCCGAATGGCGTTGGTTGCGCACGTGCTCCCCTATATGGGGCCGTTCGCCTACGCGACGGAGGTGGTGCAATCGCAACGCTATGGCCGACCCATCGGAGGTTACTTCAAACGCGTCATTTCCGATCCCACGTGGATCCCTGATTTCTACGAACCCGACAAGGTGGGTGGACCGCTGGTGGATTTGCATGTGCACGATCTCCATTGGATCCAACTCCTGTTCGGCAATCCGAGCGGTTTTGAAACCGTGGGACGCAATCGCGGGGCTGTCTCAAAGTACGTCCATGTTCTCTACCATTTTGACGACCCGGATATCGCGGTCTCCAGCTCCTCGGGAGTGATCGATGGCCCGGGTCGTCCCTTCACGCATGCGTTCGAGTTGCATCTCGAGTCGGCGACCTTGCATTTCGAGTTCGCGGCATTTAGCGACGTTGCGGAAACGATGCCGCTGAAGGTGATCACCGCGGATGGCCAAGTCATCCGGCCGTCGCTTCCACAGGCCGACGATATCGACTCGTTTCTTGCGGAGCTCGACGACATGGCCGATAGTGTTCGAACGCGTCAATCGGCACCGCGACTCGACATTCGACACGCTGCCGGGGCCGTCGACTTGGCCCTTCGCATCCAGCAACAATTGCAGCGGTAAACCCGAAGGCGCAATGCACTATGAAACCAAGCGTTGGATCGCTCTTGCTCGCGTGGTGCTGGTGCATCGCAGGGGGACTGGTTGCGGTCGCTCAACCGCCGATCGAATCTCTCAGCGGCGGCTTCAAGCGTTTCCAGCAAGGTCGATTGACCCTGATCACCGATTTGCCGATCGACGACGAGCTTCGGTCCTGGCCCGAGGTTTTGGACCAAGCGATCGCGATCTGGACGGATCGGTGGCGAGTCGACCCGGCGCAGTCTCAAGCTTGGCGACTGACGGCCTATCTCATCGGCGATCGCAAGCGATTCATGGAATCCGGCTTGGCCCCTCAGGTTCCTCCGTTCGAGGACGGTTATCAATTGAGGGACACCGTGTTCCTGATCGAACAGCCGTCGATCTACTATCGTCGACACTTGTTCCTGCACGAAGCGACACACTGGGCGATGTACCGCGGTTTCGGCGGTGCGGGCTCGCCGTGGTTCATGGAAGGGATGGCTGATCTGTACGGCACGCACCGCTGGAGCGATCGGAAGCTCGCGCTGGGGATTCTGCCATCGAGCCCGGGTGAAGTGCCGCAATGGGGGCGCTTTAAGCGGCTTCACGCCATGCTCGCGCGAGACGATATCCCCAGCTTGAGGCAGATCCTGAACTACACCAACGAGTCTGGGGATCGGATGGATCGGTATGTTTGGAGCTGGGCCGCATGCGTTTTCTTCATGAATCATCCTCATTACAAGGATGCGTTCGCGGCCGCCTCCGAGCCCCCTCTCGATTATTCGATGAGTTTATCTCAGAAGTTGTCAGCATCCTTGGAGCCGCGTTGGCCCTGGGTGGTCGCCGAATGGAATGGATTCCTTTCGGATTTTGATTTCGGCTACGTCCCCGCGCGATCCATGCCCAGGCTGGATGAAAACGCCTTCCAACTCATGAACACCAACTCCCATGAGTGCGACATCGATGCAGCGCGGGGCTGGCAGGGAACTGGTATTCGCGTTCGTCGCGGCGAAACCCTTCGGCTTACGGCGGAGGGAAAGTATCAGGTGGGAGTCGGAGCCAATGGCAAGCCATGGGTCAGCGAACCGCCAGGGATCACCATTCGCTATGTAAGCCACCAGCCACTGGGGCGCCTCCTGGCGACGATCGTACCTGGCCCTGAAGCGGAAGCAACGCGCCGGTGGGAACCCATGGCTATCGGTCGCGGTGGGGGCCTGACGAGCGAAACCGACGGGTTCCTTTTGCTCAAGGTCAACGATGCCGCAGGAGAACTGGGGGACAATCAAGGCGTGCTGCGAGTCCGGATTCAGAAGAGCGGACCTTGATGCTACCGGTTAGTACCAGCCTCCGCCGAGTGCTTGATAGGCATTGATGACTGCGGCTAACTGCTCTTGCTTGATATCGATCAAGAGCATTCTCGCCTCCATCAGTTCGCGCTGAGCCAAGAGGACTTCGACATATTCCGCCCTGGCGTTCTGAAACAGATTGTTCGCCGCGTCCACGGACGCTTCGAGGGCGAGGAGCTGCTGCTTTTTGACTTCGACACTGCGTTGATAGTTCTCGACCTTCGACAAATAGTTCACAACTTCAATGTGCGCCTTGAGGATCGTTTGCTGATAATTGTAAATCGCCTGCAGTTGTTTGGCGTTGGCGGTGCTGTAGGCAGCCTGGATCGCTCGCTTGTTGATCAGTGGACCCACCAGGTCTGCACCAACTCCGTACATGAGTGATTCCGGGGTGCGGAACAAGTATCCAGTGCTGAAGGCATTCCATCCCAGGCCGCCTGTGAGATTCAGCGACGGGTAGAAGCGAGCACGCGCAACTCGAACATCGAGACCGGTGGCGGACACTTCGCGTTCGGCTTGTCGAATATCAGCGCGATTCTGCAACAACTCGGAGGGAATTCCGGAACACAGTTGGTTGAAGGCCAGATCCACGAACGCGACGGATGGGCGGTCGACGTGTTGTGGGAAGCGACCCGCCAGGAAATTGATCCTGTTCTCGGTTTCGACAATCTCCTGCTGAATGATCGTCCGCTCAGCATTGTTCTTTTCTACTTCGGCTTCGAATCGTTTGACGGCGAGTTCCGTTCCCCGACCGGCGGCTTTTTTCGCGTCTGCAACCTGTAAGCTTGCCTGTTGGATTTCGATTGTCGTTTCAAGGGTGGCCAATCGGCTATCGAGCGCGAGCAGTTTGTAGTAGTTCTCGGCGATTTCCGCGACCAACCGCGTCACGACAAAGTTTCGCCCCTCTCGAGAACCCAAGTACCGCATGGCTGCGGCTTGCTGTGCGTTGCGAAGTCGGCGCCAGATATCAAGTTCCCATGAAATCTGCGTTCCAACGAGAAAGTTCGGCAGAGGATCGGGGAAAGCCTTATCCGGGGCGACTTCCAATTGGTCTTCGACAGCACCGCCGCGCGTGTAAAGGCCGGGCTTTTCGATACCGGCTCCCACACCACCGGTCACGAAGGGACGGTACTCCCCGCTTCGGGCGTAGGTTTCGTAATTTGCGATGCGTATCTCCTCAGCCAGGATTCGAAGTTCCTGGTTCCCTACCAACGCTTGACTGATGATATCGTTGAGATAGGGATTATTATAAAATGTAGCCTGGGGTACAAATGAGGAATTTTCCCCTGGTGCGCATACCAAATCCCGATCCGGCTCATTCGTCGCCGCCTCTTTGGACATGCTTTCGTCGGCGTCCGGGTCTTGAGTCCAGAAACTGCTCGCAACTTTGACCAAGCCTTCGTCCTTGGTTCCGCTGGCGGCTTGGACTTCACTGTTGTCCGGCGGCGCGCTCGTCGCTGTGGGTTGCTTCACTTGGGCTGCTGGAGTCGCTGGAGCAACCGCATCCTTTTCCGGTTGGGAAACCGACGGATCTTTGCGGAAACGGAAGGCATCCGAGATTTTGGAGAGCAGCGAGGTTGATTTCTCGGAGGGATCCTCGACTTCATCCGCTTGCGTCGTCGTCGGAGAGGTGCTCGTGGGCATCTGCATCGACGGAGTGGAGGCCGAACCGAAAGGTACGCCGTTATTCCAGTTGTACGCCTCCGGGAGGACCGGTCCAGGTTGGGCACAACGTTGGTTGGGAATACCGCAACCCATCGTCAGGGTCGAGCAACCCAAACAAAGCGAGGTCAACGTCAGACCCAATTTTCGACGTGCGTGTGAATGCACGTTTCGTAGACGGCTCATATTCATCCTTGAAACAGCCACTTTCGAACGCTACCCGCCTCATCCGGAGGCGCTGACCCACGAGCGTATATCGTCTTTCCGATTTCGCCTTTTGAAGCGATCGAAACGATCGCAGGGATTGTGCCAGAATTTGCAGGTTTTTTAGTCGTGCGGTGGCTCTGTCAAACCTTGCGGGTTAGGCGAATTGTGCGGGGAATCGGCTCCGTGCATACCATCGTGCTTCGAGCTGCCGCGTTCCAGGGTTTCACTGATCGGTTGATCGTGCTCGTCTCGAATCAGTCGCTTGCCATCCCCAATTTTCGCGAAAAAATAGTATAGACCAGGAATAACGAGTACGCCGACCACGGTGCCGAGCAACATGCCTCCCACGGCGGTAGTACCGATCGTACGATTGCCGATGGCTCCTGGGCCTGTGGCGCGGACTAGCGGGATCAGGCCTGCGATGAAGGCGAACGAAGTCATCAAAATGGGACGGAAACGAAGCGCTCCACCTTCGACTCCCGCGTCTTGAATGCTCAATCCCTCATGCCTGCGCTGAACTGCAAACTCGATGATCAAAATAGCGTTCTTCCCCAGGAGGCCGACGAGCATCACCAACCCGATCTGGCAGTACACGTCGTTGGCGAGCCCAAGGGCCTTCAGAAGGAAGAAGGATCCAAAGATCCCGATAGGCAATGAGGCAATCACCGCCAGCGGTAGCAGAAAGCTTTCGTATTGACCGACCAGCACCAAATACACGAACGTAACGACGATGAGGAAGATGTAAAACGCTGTATTGCCAGCATTGGCTTCGTCGTAGGCGAGTCCTTGCCATCCGATATCAAATCGTTGCGGCAGGGTTTCGGCAGCCACTTGTTTGATGGCTGCGAGCGCTTCGCCGCTGCTGTATCCTGGAGCGGGTGCGCCTTGGATGGGGGCGGTGGGATACAGATTGTAGCGACTGATTTCGTTCAGTCCCTGTCGTTTTTGGATCCGCATGAAGGCGGAATAGGGGACCATTTCCCCCGCATCATTTTTGACGAAGAGGTTGTCGAGGTCCTCCGGGAAACGCCGAAATTCCGGCTTGGCTTGGACATACACCTTGTAAAACTGGCCGAATCGAACAAACCCTTGCTCCCAGGTGCTTCCGATGACGATGGACAAATTATCCATCGCATCGCGAATCGAGACCCCTTTCTGCATCGCAACATCGTTATCGATGATGATTTCATACTGGGGGTAATTGGCCGCAAAGAAGGTGAACAGGCCTTTCACCTCGGGCCGTTTGCCAAGGGCGTCCATGAATCGATCGGTCTGCTTTCCAAGTTCGACGTAGTCGCCGCTGTTGGTCTTGTCGAGCAAGTTTACCGAGAAGCCCCCTGCTGCACCGAACCCAGGAACGGCTGGGGGTTCGAAGAATTCCAGCTTGATATTCGAGATTTGGCGACCGCGTTCCTCGAGTTCCAGAATGATCTCTTTCGAAGTTCGCGTCCGTTCTGCCCATGGCTTCAAGTTGATGATACAGGTGCCTGCATTCGATCCTCGACCCTCGGTCAAGACTTCGTATCCCGCGATGGAGGAAACCGAGGTGATTTCGTCCATCTCTTTGCAAATTTTTTGGAGCTCGTGGCATTTGGCATTGGTGTACTCGAGCGTCGAACCGGGGGGCGTTTGCACAATTCCATAG
>JBKDPB010000042.1:0-8947 GCA_046342615.1 Planctomycetota bacterium
ATTCAATTCATCATGGGACCAGCGAGGAAACCTTGAGGAGAGTTAAGGACAATGAATGAATTGAAGTTATGTCGCTATGGCCAGATGTTGTTCAATCGATACGACATGTACATCGGCCGATCGCTGCAGCTCTACGGCGAATTCTCCGAGGGGGAGTGCGAGGTGTTTCGACAGATCGTGCGACGGGGAAATACGGTCGTCGAAGTGGGAGCCAATATCGGTGCGCACACCGTGCCGCTAGCCCAGTTCGCGGGTCCGGAGGGACGGGTCTTTGCGTTTGAACCGCAACGGGTCGTGTTTCAGACTCTGTGCGCGAATGTGGCGATCAATAACTTGCTCAACGTCCACTGCCTGCAGCAGGCAGTCGGTTCCGAGTCCGGCTCGATCGTGGTGCCGCATTTGAACTATCAGTCCGAGAACAACTTTGGAGGCTTAGCCTTGGGGAGTTACACGCAAGGGGAACGGGTCCCGTTGGTGACGCTCGATTTGCTCAACCTTGGAGCGTGCGATTTTTTGAAGCTCGATGTCGAGGGGATGGAGCGCGAAGCGATCCTCGGAGCTCGCGAGACGATCGAAAGATTCAAACCGGTTCTCTATGTTGAGAACGACCGCGAGGACCGGTCGGATGCTCTAGTGCGCACGCTCGATGGAATGGGCTATGCGATGTACTGGCATTATCCGCCGCTATTCAACCCAAAGAATTTCTTAGGGCGATCCGAAAACATATTCGGAAACATCGTTTCCAAGAATATGATCTGTTTCCATCAATCGCGACCGCACCAGATCGATGCGCCGCCGGTCGCGGTCCCAGCCTAGTCGGTTAACCCGCAGCCGCAGGCGAGGGGGTTAGACCTTGGTCAACCGGCAGTAAGCTCGTTTAACCCGTAGCCGAAGGCGAGGTCGCTGGATCCGCCTACGAGGCGGGCAAGCGTCTTTACGAACCAAGGTGTAATGGGAATCATGGTGGCTGGGTGCTATCAGTCGACGTCGGTCAGGCTGGGGGACCAGTTCAGGGGCTTGAGCTCGGGGGCCTTGCCCGAGGCGGGAAAACTGGCTTGGATGGCGTCGCGCAGTTTGCTTTGCAACTCTTGGGCGATCGATTGATGGTCCGCCGACTCGGCGAGGTTGTTTCGTTCGCCCGGGTCTTGGTCATGATCGTACAGTTCACGACCGCGCGAGCCGCCGTCCCATTCGGTATAGCGATACCGCGCGGTGCGTAGGGAGTAGCCGAAGAAGGGATCGTTTTGGCCGCCGCGAGTGACTTGTGTCAAGGCCCATCCGCGCCCTGCGGCAGACGGATCTCGCAGCATTGGCATCAGGCTTTGGCCTTGCAGATTCTTGGGTCCGGGAACGCCCGACCACTCGAACGCACTCGGAGCAATGTCGACTTGCGAAACCGGTGTGCTGACCGAAGATCCAGGCTTTGATACGCCGGGAGCGACCACGATCAACGGCACCCGGGCGCTCTCCTCGAACAGGCTCATCTTTTGCCAGAGACCGTGTTCGCCGAGGTGGTATCCATGATCGCTGGTAAAGATGATCATCGTGCTGTCGCTAAGGCCCAGTCGATCGAGCGCATCGAGGACTACACCGACTTGCTCGTCCATGAAGGTGATGCTGGCGTAGTAGGCCTGCAATGCTTCGCGGCGCTGCGCATCGGTCATTTCGTCTTGTTCTTTTTTGCCGCTGGCCAAGCCCGGACGAGGGATGTCCTTTCGGTCTTCTTCGACATCGGTGACGAGGGTGAATTTGTTCGGATCGTGAAGCTCGAAATATTTTTTGGGGGCGACGTAGGGAGTGTGAGGCCGAAAGAAGCCGAGTCCGAGGAAGAAGGGTTTGTCCCGTTCCTTGGCGAAGCGTTCGAGGACCCAGACGGCGTCCCTGGCTTGCATGGCATCGGTATGTTGCGACGTTGGTGCCGGGGACGCGTACCAGCTCAGGGTACCTCCGAATTGCTTCGGGATGAGCGTGGTGATATTGGGTTCCTCCAACCAACGATCGACGCCTGCGGGGTTGAGTTCGAGTTCCCAGCTGGCCGAGTCATCGTGACCGTTGGTCCCGACGGAGCTTGGGACGTTGTAGTGATACATTTTGCCGATGCGACCGGCGAAGTAATCGGCGCGGCGAAGTGCGTGTGGCAGGCTAGCTTGTCTGGGAATGGTTTGCCGGAAGATTTGGCCGTTGTTGTAGATGCCGGTGCTGTTGGGATAGAGGCCGGTGAGGATCGAATTGCGGCTGGGGCCGCACAGCGGAAACGCGCAATAGGCTCGATCGAATCGCGTGCCGCGGGCGGCGAGCCGGTCGATGTTGGGGGATATCGCCAGCGGATCCCCGTAGCAGCCGAGACGATTGTTCAAGTCGTCGGAGATGATGAGGAGCACATTTTTGGGACCGTCCGCGCGCGAAGTGGCTACGAGCAAGAAGGCTCCAATAAGCCAGAGGAGCATGGTGGTTGGGGATCGCATCGATGACCTTTCCTGAACCTGACCAAAGCGCAAGCAAGAACGAGATTCTATCAAACCCGGCGGCTCGCGAGGGGTATCGATGTTGACTCAGGTCACGGTGAAGGTTGCCAACTCGCTCAAGCGGCGGTTTCCAGCTCCGTCGGTTGCCTCGATCTGAATCTCGTAAGTACCGGGGGTCAAGGTGAGGGTGTCGAGTGTGCCGGCGAGGTTGCTTCGGAGCTTGGCTCGGGTGGTTCCTGCGAGTCCGACCCAAACGTTGTAGTTTGCACCGGGAGCGGATGGGGACCAACCGACGCGTACGCGGTCTTGATCCACGGCGAGGGATAGCAACGAGAACGATTTCAGATGGTCGGTCAATTGCAGGAATCGCTTGTCCATGGCGGTGGAAAAAATGTTTCCGGTTTTGGTCATCAGCGACAGCATATGCGATCCATCGGGGATGGTTCCGAAGAGCTGAGCGATCGCCGCGTCGTTGATTGCGAAGGTTCCGTCGCTGGCGACGTACTGGGAGACATCCTTCTTCTCGCCCCCGTTGAGGGTTGCAAACAGGTTGCGCGAGCTCGACACGATCTTTCCGGAGACCGATCGATCGGCGGTGATGGCCGACAATCCTCCCGACTCAGCCATGGCCAGATCGGTGAACTCTTCGACGCGCGAACCGCTTGCCGTATTGAGGTAATTGATCACGCCCAGGACATCGAGTGGAGAGATACTTCCGTCGCGGTCTACGTCAAATTCGAGCTGGTAGAGGACAGATCCACCGTTGTTGCTATTGAGTCGATTGATGATGACGAGGGGATCGAGCGGGGAGATGGTGTTGTCTCGATCGGCGTCGAGCGACGACAACCAATTTTCATTGATGGTGGTTTTTGGAGATACCTGGATGACAAACGCCGATTTGGCGATGACGCTGGCATTGCGTTTGGCGGTGATCGTCATGGTGTGGGTGCCGGCGGTCGGGTAACTGACGTTGCCCAGCGAATGGGTCGCTCCACCATTGACGATTCGATCAACCACGGAGTCTCCGTTGAAGTCGACCGAATACTCGATCGGTGTTGAATTCGCGGGAATCCCTGCGATGGACAGTTGATAGGTTGTCAGTTGTCCTGCGTGGAGGAGGGCTGGGCCGGCAATCGAGAGCGTTCCTTCCAGTGGCGGGCTCCAGACCAGGAAATCGCTCGATGTGTAATTCAGGCCGTTCACGGTTGAACCCAAGGCCGTGGTTTTGGATCCGTCGACGGTGATTTCGTAAACGCCATCGATCAAGCCATCGGGGCCGACCAGGTTCCCGGTAAATTCCAGGTCAACGACGGTTTTGCTCGAGATGATGGAACGAGTCGACAGGTAGGTTACTGCGACCGGCCCAAGATCCTTTTTGCGAACCGAGATCGCATCGGGGGCGACGGTTCCCAACTGCAAATCCCAAGTCAGACGAGCTTTGCCGATCGGTGCGGTCAGCGGGTTTCCTTGCAAGTTGGTCAGTGAGACAACTTCGGGCCGATTCGCGATATTGATGGTGAGGGATCGGGAGACGGGGGTGGAGCCTGGGATGGTCGGATCGCTTGCGAGCACGGTGACCGTGTACGAGGATCGGACCTCGAAATCGAGTGTTGTGCCCGGCTTGAGATTCAACTGGCTTGCGACGATCTCAAACGAGCTGGCATTGGGGCCACCGAGAGACAGTTGATTCGATCCGAGAGCATCGTCGACGATAGCGATTGCAGCCACGGTTTGTCCGGGAGAGACTCCGTTGTTCTCTGGGATGATCGATACGATTCCGCTTAACTGAACTTCTCGGGGAGCTTCATTGGAGTCGGTGATGGAGATCGAAAACGTGGTGGAAGCGTCAGGGGATCCGCTGATGGCTGGGTCATCGATTTGGACGACGACGCGATAGAGGGTTTTGGTTTCGAAATCGAGAGGGGTGTTCGATCGGAACCTCAATTCGTCGCCGACGATGATGAAGTTCGCACCGTCGAGTGTGGAGCCGAGGGAAAACGCGTTGTTTCCCAGGGCATCATCGATGGCCTGGAGATTTGCGACCCGAACTCCGGTGCTGACATCCGTCGATTCCGGCAGGTCGTTTACGATGTTGCTGAACTGGATGCCCGTTGGTCTTTCATTGACATCGGTGATCTGCAGGTTGAAGGTCCTGCTCACGTCGGGACTGTCGCCAAGGGTTGGGTCGTCCGCCGACACGATCACGGTAAAGGTGGGTTTGGTTTCGAAATCGAGTGCCGTGAGGCTTCGGAATCTCAGGAACTGGTTGACGAGGGAGAACGAAGCGGCGTCGGGGCCTGACAGGGAGAGCGTGTTGCTGCCGAGCAGATCGTCCGTGATCTGGATTGTTGCCACGGTCACTGTGTTGCCGATATTCGCGTTCTCCGGGACGCTGGCAACATTGGTGAACGTCATGTTGGTGGGGGGTTCGTTGACATCCCTGATTTGGACCGTGATGGAGCGTGTGGCCGAGAGAGCCGGGGATCCTCGGTCGGTAGCGATGACCGGAACGACGATCGACGACCTGGATTCAAAATCCAAAGCGGACGCGTTGTTGACGATGATGACTCCGGTCATGGGATCGATCGCGAACACGCTCGCGGGAGTGGTCGTTCCGAGGGAGTAGCGGATTTCGCCGCTGATGCCCGAATCGGGATCCGACGCGATGATGGTGCCGACGACAGTCCCATTGGGGCTGTTCTCGTTGATCGAAAATGCCGCAGCGGAAATGGTCGGCGCTTCGTTGACGTCCACGGGAACGAGCGTGATGGTTTTGCTTCGCTTGCCCGGGATGGGCATCGAGTCGGTGACTTCGGCGGTCACAACGATTGGGGGAACCGTTTCGTAATTCCAACTCGAGGTGTTGGTGAAGCGGATTTCGCCGGTAATCGCGTCGATGCTAAAAGGGCCGGTTGGGCCGATGAACCGATAGGTAAGCGTCTGGCCCGGATCGGGATCGGTGGCAGACAGTGCGCCTACGATTGTGTTGGTGACGGGGTTTTCGGGGATGAGCAGTTGCTCAGACTGAATCTCGGGGAGCTGATTTTGGCGAAACCCAAAGACGGGGTCGAACCGGTGTTCCGACTTGAAGACCGCGAGCGGATACGTCGTATTGTTGTCGAGAGGAATTTTGTCCCCTGGTTGATTCCCCAGAACCAAGCGGTAGCCACCGGGATCGAGTCCCGCGACTCGAAATCGGCCTTGCGCGTCGGAGGTGTTCTGATACTCGGGGAAGGAATAGCTCAGTCTGTCGAATTTGCCGAATGGGCTGCTGTCGGGAATATTGTCGTTGGTGTAGATGATCGCGTACTTGATGTCGGCTTGCGGCCTGGTCACGCTGATGATTTCACGCGCGTTGCCGAAGAGGGGAGCGGTTTGTGCGACCTGCAACAGATTGTTGTCTCGGTCGTACAACTCCATGCGGCCAAAGGATGGTTTGAGCGTCTCGGCGGCGATGGCTTGGACCGCGATCGAATCCGCTTCCTGGTAGAACATGACCTTCAGCTTTCGAATCGTGCTGAGGAAACCAACGCCTTCGTGCGAGAAAACTCGAATGTTGTTGAAATTTGCATCGAATACGTCCTGGGTACGAACCGCAAACCCGATATTCTTGTTGTTGGTATCTGCAATGGTCAGCGTTGCGTTTTCGAATTTATTTGCGAGTTCCTCCTGAAGCACCTGCTCTGACGCAATGATTCGAATCTCATTGCTGTCGCGAAGTAAATTGCCGTTGGAATCGGCAAAGACGGTGACGCCGGGTAGAGGTGTCTCGTTGGTGGTGATTTGGCCGTCACTATTGGTATCCACGCCGGCGAAGCCGACGAATCCACCTCCAAAATTGTGGGTACCAATATGATTGAGTGATCGGCCGCTGTATTCCAACGGCCTTGGATCGCCAAAGATTCCATAGGTAAAACGGTACTTGGAATTGGGTGTCACGTTGTCGGCATCGACTCCGCCGCTCACCCAGTCCTCGAGGTTGTAGCCGGTCGACGCTCCAATGCGTCCGACATATCCGCACTGCTCCTGGACCGTGAAGATCGTGTCTGCGGGATAATTGTGGTTGGTGGTTAATGAGGAATAGGTGATTCGCCCATAAGACCAACCGGGTGTGGGAGTGAAACCCATCATGGCGACCGAGTCATGGATCGTCCACAAGGCGGCTGGACCATCCAGTAGACCGTCATCATTCGCGTCGGCATCCGAACCCGGAACGGGTTTCGTTGTTGTTTGGATCAACAAAAATGTCACGCTGGAACTGACGTGGGACAATCGATCCGAGATCGTGGATGCGTCGGACCAGCGATTGTTGGGCAGACCTGAGAAACCAATGCTGGTCGAGGTCAGTCGGGTCGATGTCGCATCCACTTGGAACGTGTGGCCTGACTGAAGGATGGTTAGGAAGCCATTGCTTCCGAAGGTGAGGTTGGAAACATCGATCAAGCTATGGAGGTACCCTGGACCTCCGGGAACCGCTCCCCAACCTTCGATGGTGGCAAAGTAGGTGCCGCTCGGGATGGTTGCGTTGGGTTGACCTCGCAACTCGATGTATTGGTCGGTGTCTTCGTTCCCGAAAAGGGTGTCGTACAGCACTTCGCTGATGTAGGCGGCGAGCAACCGTCGTGGCTCCAACGGCTCGAATCCAAACCGTCGTTTTCGAGGAGATGGATGCTTGCGACGCTTCAAACGGCATCGCTGGATACGCGGCGTGGAGGTTTCCATGGATTGCCTAATGCACTTGCGATAAAACCCAATTTCATGGAGCAAAAAACCTAGGCAAAAGTTTATTTGCTAAATCCAACTTCAGCAATCAAATCGCGGGGCTATTTTCGCTTCGGATCGCATTTTGCTCTTATTTGCCGAAGACCGCCAGGAGGGCTTCGCGAACCCGTTCCCAGTCACGAGCGGCTGTCTCGAAGTCCACGTCGGCCCAGCGGGTATTTTCCGTGAGAATCCGCGAGGATTCCGAGGCGGTGGGCCAGAGCGGGAAGTGAGCGCTGCTGCTCATCGTCAATCGCGATTCGACTTTCTCGCTCACCAGATGGTCGACAAGGGAGGCTCCCGCGATGGGATGAGGTCCGCGCCGGATCACAGCGAGCGTGTTGGGAATAAACAGCGTTCCCGGCTTGCCCGGGCTCTGATCGGGAAACAGGATCGCGACCGGTTTGCCACTCTCGACTTCGATGATGGCATCATCGGTATCGGTCAGGCCCCAGTCGAGTTCGCCGGAGGAGACACCCAAGGCGACCTGTTTGTTTCCTGCGAGGACGACCGCGTTGGCGGCGACATCGCGAATCCACGCATCCCATTTCCGGTCGGTCCCCAGAATGTCGCTGTGCGTTGCTAGGACCGCCATGTGCGTCGCGGTGGTCCCATAGATCGGAAATGCCATGCCGCATTTTTTGTGCCAGCGTTCGTCCGCCAATTCCGATACACCTCGAGGCCAGGCCTCGCGGTCTTTGAGTCGATCGGTGTTGATCAGCAGAACGCGAGCTCGGGCCGCGAATCCGACCCATGTGCCATCGGAGGCTCGATAGTTTTTGGGCCAATCGTCGGGAATGGGCCATCGGCGCGCGGCCAAGAGTCCTTGTTGTTGCAATCGAATCGTGTGGAGGATTTCATTGTTCCAAAAGACATCGCACTTGGGGGACGACGATTCCTGTTCAATGCGGGTGACCAAGCCCAATGTCTTCGATGCTTCCACGTCGAATTGCCGGACAACCTGCGTGCCATCCGCGGCTCGTTCATAGGCGTCGAGGATGGGCGCAGCGTATTCGCGATCGGCTGCGCAGTAGAGGACGACCGAGTTTTCGCGACGCGGCACGCACCCCACCCCCCAAAACATCGAGAGGCAGGCGGTGGCGAGGATCAATCGAGCGATGGTACCGGAGCCACAGGAACCAGCGGCCCCATTTGGAAGAGGTCTTCGACTTGAAGCAATTCCCCGAGATCGACGACGCTTTGCCATTGGGATTGGAGGATATCGAGGTATTGGGTCAGCACGGATGCCAGCGTTTGCTGGGCGACGATGACATCATTAAAGCTTACACCGTTGGGATCGGCCAGATACCGTTGATAAACCCCGCGATACGCGCGGACTTGATCGCTCAAACCCTCGGTCTTGAACGAATCCGCCAACTCGCGATTGGCGCGATATACGCCGTAGGTCTTGGCCAAGTCCGCGATCAAGTTCAATTGCACTTCGGTGACTTGTTGTCCGGCCTTCACCAGATCTGCCCGGGTCGCGATGCGATTTCCCTGGTTTCGGTTCAGCACGGGCACATCGCCGCCGAGGAGCAGGTTGTAGGTGTTGGTCCCCGGTTCAAAGGTGTGATCTCGCTGCACGACGATTTCAAAATCCAGGTTTGGAATCGGCGTACGGTCCGCTAGCGTGACCAGGGTTTGTTGTTTTCGGACGAGATTTTGGGCGATCTGAATATCGGTGTGGATGGCATTGAGTCGTTCCAAGGCTTCTTCGTAGC
>JBKDPB010000043.1:0-7331 GCA_046342615.1 Planctomycetota bacterium
CATTTCCTTGCATCAATCGCCGCCAGAGTGCCCCAAACAAAACTTGGATGTCTATGTCAAACAGCATCGAATCGCTTCCCAAAAACCTTGCCGAACTCCGAGCGAGCGGCTGGAAGAGCCAAAGTGTCAAGGAAGAGATCCGCCGAAATTTTTTGGCCGCACTCCGTTCCGGAGCACCGCTCTACCCGGGGATTATCGGCTACGACGACACGGTCGTCCCGGAGTTGAATATCGCCTTGCTCGCAGGTCACGACCTGCTCTTCCTCGGCGAAAAGGGGCAGGCCAAGAGCCGCCTGATGCGAACCCTCGCGCGATTTTTGGATGAGTACGTGCCCTTCTTGGACATCCCGGACGTCCCCATCCATGAAGACCCGTATCATCCGATTACTTCCGCCGCCAAAGCGTACCTGGAAAAACATCCCCCCGAGGTTGTGCCGATCGGCTGGTGGCACCGAGACGAACGCTATGTCGAACGGCTCGCCCCCGGAACCAAATTCGCCGACATCATCGGCGAGATCGATCCATCGAAGTTGACGGGCGGCGTGAGCATGGGCTCCGAAGCAGCCCTCCATTTCGGTCTCATTCCGCGGATGCATCGCGGCATTTTTGCAATGAACGAGTTGCCGGAACTGGACGAACTGGTGCAGGTCGGACTGTTCAACATCCTCGAGGAACGGGATGTTCAAATCCGCGGATACCCCGTCCGATTCGATCTCGACATCTTCATTATGTTTTCCGCCAATCCGAGCACGTACAATCGCAGCGGAAAAGTCATCCCTCAATTGAAGGACCGCATCGGATCCATCATCCAAACCCACTATCCCCGCGAACGAGCCCTCGGGATCGACATTCTCCAACAAGAAGCCGGGATCGAACTGGGTGGCGAGTACCCAGTCCAAATTCCCTATTTCATGATGGAGATCATCGAAGAAATCACGTCGCAAGCCCGCGCGAGCAAGTATGTCGATCACGCTTCCGGAGTCTCGGCGCGTTTCTCGTTGGCGAATTATCGCACGATGGTCGCATCAGCTCGGCACCGAGCCGTTCTGCTGGGCGAACCCCTGGCCGTCCCCCGAATGAGCGACCTGGGACACCTCGGTTCGTCTTCCCTGGGGAAACTGGAACTCGATTTGATGGGATCGCACCAGATGACCGAGCGGAAAGTTCTCGACGCGCTCATCGCATCGGCGACCAAGGTTGTCTTTGAGCAGTACGTTGGAGAATTCGGCCTCAACGCAATCGCCGAGATTTTCAACAAGGGAGTCCGGATCGAAGTCGGCGACCTATTGCCCAGCGACGTGTACGCCGAACGCCTGAAACACGTTCCTCCGGTCTGGCAAACCGCCTTCGAAGTCAACGCGTCCGACAACCCAGCGATCCGCGCGTCGTGCGTGGAATTCGTCCTGGCCGGACTGTATAGCATGGACCGTATCAGCCGCGCCAGCAAGCACGGCAAGATGCAGTACGAAGTGTAGCCTAGGCTACTTTTTGCGTTTGAATTCCTCGGACAGTTCTGGGACGGCGACCCCCAGAACCCCGCGCCCTTCGCGCAACCGAAACTCGACGTCCTCGCGGATGGCCTCGTTGTCCACGTTCCAGTAGCGAGTGATTTCCTCGGGAGTCTTCGGATTCAGCGATCGCACCACGCGCATTCCAACCATGCGAGCAGGATCGGTCGTGTACCACCAGGGACTCAACGGCACATTGGGATCGAAATCTTTCCAATCCTCATCGGCCGACCCCATCCGCGCAGCCGAACGAAGGCGATCGGCGGGATCTTGCCATCCCCCCCCGCGAACGCATCGCATGTCTGGCGTGGTCGGCCATGCAATGGCCTCCTCGAGCAAGAGCTTCTTGCCAGCCCGATCGCCATACCCCTCGGCCGAATATTGATCGATCGTCCATTCCCATACACTCCCATGCATGTCGTGCAATCCGAACGGGTTCGGCTTCTTGCTGCCAACCTTGGGAGCTCCGTCGGGCGAATTGTCCGCAAACGCAGCGTAGTCTTCGAGTTGGGCAGGATCATCGCCGAACGAGTATGCCGTTTTCGATGCGGATCGCGCCCCGTACTCCCACTCCGATTCGGAAGGAAGACGGTATTGCAACGACGTGATACCGCTAAGCCACTTCGTGTACTGCTTGGCGGCGTACTGCGTCATCGTCACCGCAGGTTGTTGGGGATTGTCCCCATGTTCATAGGTGTGGCTCGGCTCATACAACGGAGTTGGAACAGTCAGAGCGTCGCTCTGGTTCATGTCGGTCACCTTGCGCACCCCTTGTCGCGACAATCGCTTGTAGATGTCATAGCACTTCATAAAGGTCTTGTATTCCGACCATGTCACTTCGGTCTTCCCCATCCAAAATGGCGGAATCTCGACCGTGAATTGCGGGCCTTCGTCCCCGGACCGATTGGCCTCGTCATCCGGCGATCCTATCACCACCTCGCCACCGGGAATCGGTATCATCTCAAACGCGATGTCGCTCGAGTCAACCGTCTGGGTGTAGGGAACCATGAACGTGCCATCGGGCAGCGGGACATACGGTCCTGCCTCCGGTTTCGTTTTCGCGATCCCCAACGGTAAAGCCGTCGACACGGGCTGCTTGGTCACCGCTTCTAGGCCCGATACCTGAGCACGTGGGTCAGGTCCAGCCGCGATCATCCACCCCAGCCCGGCAAGGAACGCCCATCGAAAGCCGTGCGCGAAAGTGGATAGGGTCAAACCATTGAGGGTTGCGATTTCCATGTCGGTTTTTGTAGTCCGATTTTCGGGGAACGAGCGAGGGGAATCTTGCGACCGGCTCCGCAGCGGTGCGACATCCAGCCCCACCGCCAGAGTAACCCAAAGCCGAAGGCCTGACTAGAGTTCTGCCCGCGACCGCGAGCGATGCTACCGAGCCGGGCGAGCGATGCTATCGAGCCGGGCCGTGGAGCGAAGAGGCATTACGACTTGAGGTTTGGGTCGGATCTGCAACACTTTCAGGTCCACGGAACCTGAATCGACGTTTCCCTTTGATTTGAAAATGGTGGTTTGCCATGGATATTCACGCGTTGACCCGCGAGTTGCAGCTGGAGAACGGGAGCAAGATTGTCATGCTCGTCGCGGACGGGCTGGGGGGATTGCCGCTGACCCCAGGCGGGTTGACGGAACTGGAAACCGCACAAACTCCCAACCTGGACTCGCTGGCATGGCGCGGTGTCCAAGGGGCGAGTATCCCCGTCAAGCCGGGGATCGCACCGGGAAGTGGACCTGGGCACCTCGCCCTGTTTGGTTATGATCCGTTGCATTACAAGATCGGTCGGGGAGCGCTCGAAGCCACCGGCATCGGTTTCGAGCTTCAGGAAGGCGACGTCGCGATCCGATGCAATTTCTGCACGATCGATGGGAGCGGAAAGATCACCGATCGCCGAGCAGGCCGTATCAGCAGTGAAGAGAGCGCGCCGCTGGCAATCTCGCTCCGTCAGGTGAAGATTCCTGGCGTCGAAATCTTCGTCGAACCCGTCAAGGAACATCGGTTCGTCGTCGTCTTTCGCGCTCCAGGCCTTGGAGGAAACGTCGCGGATACCGACCCGCAAATGACCGGTGTCCCTCCGTTGGATCCTGTTGCACAGGATGAGGCGAGCCAACGAACTGCGGAAATCGCCAAAGAATTCCTCGCTCAAGCCAAGAAAATTCTCGCCGGGCATCCCAAAGCCAATTTTCACACGATGCGCGGTTTTGCGAACAAGCCGAGCCTCCCCAGCTACCGCGAAGTCTACGGTTTGCGCGCTGCAGCGATCGCGGTGTACCCCATGTACAAAGGATTAGCCCGTCTCGTCGGTATGGATATCGTCGGTTCAGCTCAAACCCTGGAGGAGCAAATCGATACCCTCGAGAAGACCTGGAAGGACTATGACTTCTTCTTCATTCACTTCAAGTACACCGACAGCACGGGTGAAGATGGAAATTTCCAGGCCAAGGTGGCTCGTATCGAGGAACTCGATGCGATTCTGCCCCGAATCGCTGCGCTCCATCCGAACGTGATGATTGTGACCGGCGACCACAGCACGCCGAGCTACCTCAAAAGCCACTCGTGGCACCCTGTGCCGACGCTGCTGGTGTCCGATTGCTGCCGCCCCGATCCCCACAAGGCCTTCAATGAGTCGACGTGTATCACCGGCGGCCTCGGGCAATTCGAAGCCCAGTATCTGATGCCCCTCGCTCTGTCGAACGCGGGACGGATGGGCAAGTACGGGGCTTGAACGAGTACGGGGCTTGAGCACGCTACTCGCCATGCTCCGCTTTACTTCGGAGCATCGACTTGTTCTGATCCAGGCAACGGACTCGGACTCCAAGGGAACCGTTCAGGTCGGCTGCATGTAGACTTCTTCGAACGGCTGAACGACGACGAACCCATCCCCCTGGAATTTCATCTGGAGGCTTTCGCCGCTTCCTCGCCCGAAAAAGGTCTTGAGGCTGACATCGGTTTTGAACTCGGGCTGCAGCGTTCCGCTCCATGCGATGGTGGCGTTTGGGTCGGTGTAGACGGGTTGGCTCGGCGTCACCTGCAGAGTCAGCGGATCGTAATGCGAAGTGATCGCCAGCAGTCCGGTCCCTTCGAACCGAGCGTTGAACAGACCTCCGCTGAGCATGGCGGCGACCCGGCGCAACATTCGAATCTCGTATTTCAAACTGGTTTCGAACGCGAGGACATCATTCGCATTCACGAAGATGGCGTCGCCTTGCATGCGGATGACAGTCACTTTTTTTCCCGAATCGGCGAGATAGAGCTTGCCTTGCCCTGTCGCTTTCGTCAGCTTGGTCCCCTCGCCGGAAACCATCTTCTTCATCAAATTGCTGACGCCTTGCTCAAAAATTCCTTCCCGCACGAACTTGATCGCGCCCAAGTAAGCGATCATGGAACCGGTCTTGGTCCAAATATCGCCATGGAGATTCACCTCCAAAATTCGATCTCGCTCCAACTCAAATAAACCCTGCTGTTTATCGGTTTGCAGAGAAGCTCGAACGAAATCATCCAAATCGTACCGTGCCATGTTCGGATTCCTATTGCATATGTTGGCTTCGAATCGGATACCTAGGATACCGGGCGTGGGGTGGACTCGAAACCAGGCCCACCTCGTTTTCCGAACGCGAGCCCATGAATCCGGCCAGGTTGCGCTGCAGACGGAGATTGTCTTGGATATAATCCAGCAGGTGTTGCGATTCGAAATCAAACGTGCCTGTAGGATCTCCGCTATGCATTCGCTGCGATCCATCGCAATGACCGGATTTGTCGTCCTTTGCTTTTGGGTGCTCGTCCCATCCTTCCAATCGGCAGTCGCGCAGGAATCGAGCACACCATCGAAGTTTCGCGTAGCGCATCGACACGCGATGGAGCGTGGACTGGAACTGCTCCGCGGCAGCGTCGATCGCTACCCTCAGCAACGCCAATGCTTCTCATGCCATCATCAAGCCGTCCCGCTGTTCGCGATGCGGATGGCAGAAAAACACTCGCTGGAAGATTCGGATTTCGTGTGGAATAACGATGCCGAACGCGTGGATCGGGTGATGGAATTCACTTGCAACAGCCTCGAACAAGATCTCCGACGAAGATCGCCCCACGAGGAACTCGATGGCCGCGGATTGACGCTCGGATACGCGATGTGGACGCTGGACGCCTCCGCCAAAAATCGCGATGAAACGATGAACCAGCTGATCGACATCGCGCTTGCGACCCAACGCGAAGATGGCCGATGGCGCATCCATTCACATCGCCCCCCCGCCTCCTCGTCGGATCGCATGGCGACGGCGCTCGTTTGCGCGAGCCTCCTCAAACACGCCCCAAATCATCCGAGACGCAAAGAAATCGCCGACTCCCTCTGCCGCGCACGCTGGTGGCACACCAATACTTCCCTTCCGTCGGAAACCGAAGACCTCGTCGGTATGCTGTGGTGCAACTATGTCTTCGATGAAATGGATCGCCGCGTGGTATTGAACAAGGATGACGTGGTTGGATTCGGAAGCGGTTCCGATAACCCGGACGTATGGTGGCTATGGAAACACGAACATCTCAATACCGAGGAGCAGGCGCGTGAATTGATGATCGCCGTCACCCAATCTGGCCTTCGTTCGAGCGAAACCGTGTGGCGACTCCAAAACCCGGACGGCGGGTGGGGGCAACGGATCGGAGACGAAAGCGATGCCTACGCCACCGGGCTCAGCCTGATCGTCCTGGCCAACACCGACAACGATTACAAAGTCGGTCGGGTGTTTGGTCAAGAAAGGTATCGCCGCGCGATCAAGTGGCTCATCGACAACCAACTCGAGGACGGTTCGTGGCATGTCTCCAGTCGCGCGAGCCCCGTGCAGGAATTCTTCGACAACGGCGATCCGCATGACACGGACCAATTCATTTCGATCATGGCCACCGGCTGGGCGACCGCCGCGCTTTGCAACGCCTGGAACAGGCAGCCCAAGCCGCTGCAAACGGATCTCGCGGCGCGATGATCGCGTCACGCATCGTGATGCAATGATTGAATCAACTCCGACAAACGCTGCAGCCATCGTGCCGCTGGCGCACCGTCCACGACGCGATGATCGAAGGTCAAGCTCAAGGTCAACGTTGTCCCCGGTTCCACGCGACCCTCGCGTACCACTGGCTCCTCGACGATGCGTCCCACACCTAAAATCCCCGCCTGCGGCAAATTCAGGATCGGTGTGAAGGCATCGATACCCATGGTGCCCAGGTTTGTGATCGTAAAAGTTCCTCCCTGGAGCAGGTTCTGGTTGAGCGAACCCGATCGCGCGGCTGCAATCCGCCCGCTGGTCTCCTCCGCGATCTGATTCAGCGTCAATCGATCCGCATCTCGGATCACCGGAGCCAACAATCCCGCCTCGGTATCCACCGCGGTGGCGATATGCACCCCGTCGTAGTGATAGACGCCATCGCGATACCAGCACGCATTCAGTTCGGGCCGATCTCGCAAGGTCCGCGCCGCGAGCCAGATCAGCATATCGTTGAAACTGGGGACCTTCGCGCCTCGAGCCTGACTTTTGAGAGCGTTGCGATACGCGACGAGCGGTTCCGCATCGACCTTGGTGCTCAGCGTCACGGGCGCCGCCTGCGAAATCCCTGCTTGCATGCGCTGCGCGAGGGCCATCCGAAGCTTGGATGCCGGAACATGTCGCCCTGGGGAGGACGGTGCAAACGCATCCTGGCTCGCGGGCTTCGAGGATCTTGCCGATGCATGCGCGACGATATCCCGTTCGAGAATCCGTCCCGCGCGTCCGGTTCCGCGCACACCTTTCCAATCCATACCCAGTTCCCGGGAGCGACGCCGAGCGCGAGGC